>NZ_JBFUAG010000003.1:0-444422 GCF_056406375.1 Rhodobacter sp. P1_C2 | reverse complement strand
GCGCCCAAACCGCCCACATATCCCTTCATTCATCTACATTTCAAAGAGCGTGAGGACAAAACTTTTCGAGGCGCCAGTCTCCTAGCGTTCCCCGAACCGCCGTGTCTTCAGAATTTCCCACAACCGCCGCCCGCTTCCGCGTCCAACCGCTGCCACCCACCCGCTTCCGCCACCGTCTGGCGTCGTCTGCGTCTCGGTGAGGCGGTATTTAGGGAAACACCACAAAACCCGCAAGCGAAAAAAACACCTGCCGTCGCATTTTCTTCGTATTTCCCGATTTTATAGCAAAATCCGTGGCTTGGCGAAACTTTGACCAAGTGGTCAGGGGTTCCGGCGCAAGATTGTTGCGCCGGAAATCCGGGGAATCACACCCAGACCAGGCTTTTCGGGCCATTGCGGGCGAGTCGCACCAGCAGAAGCCCGGCGAGCAGCGCGGCATAGATCAGCATTTCCCGCGTGTAGACCTTTCCGACCATGGTGAAGTGCAGCACGGCCAGAATCGTCGCGGGATAGGCGAGCTTGTGCAGCTGGTTCCAGCTTTGCGCGCCGAGCTTGCGGATCGACCGGTTGTTCGAGGTCACCGCCAGCGGGATCAGCAGGACGAAAGCCGTCATGCCGATCAGGATATACCACCTCTTGTAGAGGTCCGGCAGGATCTGCCCCCAGCGCAGCCCCATGTCGATGGTCAGCCAGGAGGCGAAGTGCAGCACCACGAAGGCGAAGGCCACGAGGCCCAGCTGGCGGCGGAACCGCAGAAGGTTCAGCCCGATCCAGCGCAGCGGAGAGATGAAGAGCGTCGCGATCAGCAACCGCAAGGCCCAGAGGCCGAGGCCCCATTCGATGCCGCGCACCGGGTCGGTCTGGTTCAGGCCCTGGAAGATCACCCAGGCCGCAAGCGCGAGGCCGATCAGGTAGATCGTCCAGACCGGGACCCGGCGCAGGGATTTGTTGATCTTGTCCAGCATCAGTAGTTCTTCGCCAGATCCATGCCGGCATAGAGGCTGGCCACCTCATCGCCATAGCCGTTGAACTTGAGCGTGTCCTGCCGGCCCGCGAAAAGCCCGGCCCCGATGCGCCGCTCGGAAGCCTGGCTCCAGCGCGGGTGGTCGACCTCGGGGTTCACATTGGCGTAGAAGCCGTATTCATTGGCGGCCATCATGTTCCAGGTGGTTTGCGGCATCTGGTCGGTCAGGCTGATGCGGACGATCGACTTGACGCTTTTGAAGCCATATTTCCACGGCACCACCAGGCGGATCGGAGCGCCGTTCTGGTTGGGCAGCGGTTTGCCGTAAAGCCCGGTCGCCATCAGGGTCAGGGGATTCATCGCCTCGTCCAGGCGCAGGCCCTCGCGGTAGGGCCAGTCGAGGATGCCGGATTTCTGGCCGGGCATTTCCTCGGGCCGGACCAGGGTTTCGAAGGCGACGAATTTGGCCGAGGGCTGCACGCCGATCTTGTCGAGCAGGGCCGACAGCTGGAAGCCGTTCCACGGGATGATCATCGACCAGGCCTCGACACAGCGGAAGCGGTAGATCCGCTCCTCCACCGTCAGGCCGGAGATCAGGTCGCCCAGGTCGTAGTCGCCGGGCTTGTCGACCATGCCGTCGACCTTCACCTTCCAGTTCGTCGTGGTCAGGCTGCCGGCATTGGCGGCGGGGTCTTCCTTGCCGGTGCCGAATTCGTAGTAGTTGTTGTAGCCCGAGATCTCCTCGAAGGTGTTGGGCTTGTCGTCTGTGGAATATTTGCTTTTGGCCAGCGCGGGCGAGGCCAGAAGGGCGGCCCCGGCGGCGGCGATGATCTGACGACGGTTCAGGAAAACGGAGTGCGGGGTGACGTCGGACCAACGCAGGTGAGTTTTGAAAGACATTCGAAGCTCCTCTCATGCCAGAAGGCGGATGATGGGGCAGCGCGCCGGGAACCCGAAGACCGCCTCTGAGGACATTACGGTCTTCAGGGCGAAGGCGTTTCAGATATTGCGCTCACAATCCCGTGATCGGGGGCATTCCGGGCGCTTCTCACGCGGATGTGCGCCAGACCGCCCCCTTTGAATGGCGGGGGCGGTCTGGAGGGCGTCAGATCTTGTGCTGGCGCAGATAGTCGTAATAGGGCAGCGCCTCGTCCGCGAGGCGCTGGAATTCGGGCGCGAGGTCGGGCAGCGGGCCTTCCGGCGCGTCCAGACCGGTCGATTGGTGGACGGCATTGTACCAATGCGGCGCCCAGGCGCCGTCATAGGGCTTGGGGCCGGCGGGCCAGGACAGCATCTTTTCGGTGAAGGGAATGCCCAGGGCTTCGCAAAGCCGGGTCAGGGTTTCACGGGGCCTCGCGCGGATATCGTAGCTGTCCACCACCACGGGCGGCTCGCCCAGCCAGTCGGAGACCTCGTTGTAGAGATGCGCCTGCTGGAGAAAGCCGATATCGTGCAGCGTCGGGCTTTCGCGCTTCTTGGAATAGCTCGCCACCACATAGGCGGGATGGCGGATCAGGAAGACATTGGTCAGGCCCAGCATGAAGCCACGCTCGAACTCCTTGATCATGTGGAGCGTCATGTGCTTCTGGTAGAAAATCCGCTGCGCCTGCGGGATCGGGCCGAGGCAGGCTTCGGCCACCTGTGCGGGATCGGGCTGGCCCGCCGCGATCACCTCGGCGGCCATCGGGTGGTCGATGCCGGTGGCTTTCAGATAAGCGGCATAGAAGGGTTCGTCCCAGACCGCGCAATCGCCGCGGGCGGCGAAGGCATACATCAGGGCGGTGGACAGGTTGCGCGGGCCGCTCCACATGGCGATGCGGTGGGGATCGGGGGTCATGCGCCGACAAGCTCCTTGTACAGGCTGCGGATGCGTTCGGTCATCGGCCCCATCTCGCCGGTGCCGATCTTGCGGCCGTCGATGGTGCTGACCGGGGTCTGGGCGCCGAAGGTGCCGGTGAGGAAGGCTTCATCGGCGGAATAGGTGTCGACGAGCGAGAAGTTGCGCTCGAAGACCGGGATGCCGTTGGCGCGGCAGAGGTCGATGACCTTCTGACGGGTGATGCCGTTCATGCAGTAATCCCCGGTCGAGGTCCAAACCTGGCCCTTCCGCACAATGAAGAAGTTGCAGGCGTTGGTCGTGTTCACAAAGCCGTGGACGTCGAGCATCAAGGCCTCATCCGCGCCGGCCTTTTCGGCGGCGATGCAGGCCAGGATGCAGTTCAGCTTGGAATGGCTGTTCAGCTTGGGGTCCTGGGTCATCGGCAACCCGCGCATATGCGGCACGGTGGCCAGACGGATCGGCCGCGGCAGTTTCTGGCGCGAATGTTCCATGATGATCACCATGGTCGGGCCGCGCTGCGACAGTTTGGGATGCTGGAAGGGCCGGGTCTTCACGCCCCGCGTCACCATCAGGCGGGCATGGGCATCGGTGACAAAGCCATTGGCGGCCTGGGTGTCGTAGACGGCCTGGATGACCTGCGCTTTGGTCAGGCCGATGTCGAGGTCGATGGCCATCGCCGCCTCGAACAGGCGGTCGATGTGTTCTTCGAGGAAGGTCCAGCGGTTGTTGTAAAGCCGGATCCCCTCCCACACGCCATCGCCCAGCATGAAGCCGGAATCGTAGACCGAGACCATGGCTTCCGCCTTGGGAACGATCTTGCCGTTGACATAGATGAGGATCGCCTCGTTGCGGGCGTCATCCTCGGCCTGGTGGGTGGAAACATTGTCAGTCATCTGGGGCCCTCGATTTGGCGCAGAAGGTAAGGGGGGCTTTCGGCGAAGGGAAGGGTTGGTTAGGGTTTGCGGCCAGAGTTCGGGGGAAGATGTGCAAGACGAAGTCACGCCGATGATGGCGCAGTATCTGGAGATCAAGGGCCGCTATCCCGGCGCCTTGCTGTTCTACCGGATGGGCGACTTTTACGAGATGTTCTTTCAGGACGCGGTGGAGGCGTCAGAGGCGCTCGACATCGCCCTGACCAAGCGCGGCACCCATGCCGGAGCGCCCATTCAGATGTGCGGCGTGCCGGTTCATGCGGCGGAGGGCTATCTTCTGGGCCTGATCCGCAAGGGCTTTCGCGTGGCGATCGCCGAGCAGATGGAAGACCCGGCCGAGGCCAAGAAGCGCGGCTATAAATCCGTCGTGAAACGCGATGTGGTGCGGCTGGTCACCCCCGGCACCCTGACCGAGGACAGCCTCTTGGAGGCGCGGCGGTCGAACTACCTTTGCGCCTTTGCCGAGCTGCGCGAAGAAGGCGCGCTGGCCTGGGCCGATATCTCGACCGGGGAGTTCCGGGTGATGCCCTGCCCCCCTGCCCGGCTCGCCGCCGAACTGGCCCGGCTCGCCCCGCGGGAGGTGCTGGTGTCCGAAGCGCGAGAGAGCACTTGGGCCGAGGTGGTGCGCGAGGCGGGTGCCGCGATCACCGCGCTGTCGCGGGGGAGCTTTGATTCTTCGGGCGCCGAGGCGCGGGTTTCGGCGCTGCATGGCGTGGCGGGGCTGGCGAGCTTTGGCAGCTTTGGCCGGGCCGAGGTTTCGGCGATGGGCGCACTGGTCGATTACCTGGAACTGACCCAGCGCGGCAAACTGCCCCTGCTGCGCCCGCCGGTGCGGGAGGCCTCGGGCGGGACGGTGCAGATTGATGCGGCGACGCGGCGCAACCTGGAACTGACGCAGGCCCTGTCGGGCGGGCGTGAGGGGTCTTTGCTGGCAGCGATTGACCGGACCGTGACGGCGCCGGGGGCACGTCTGCTGGAGGTGCGTCTGTCGAGCCCCTCGCGCGATCTGGCGGTGATCGGGGCAAGGCTGGAGGCGGTGCGCTGGCTGGTCGAAGGATCTGCCCGCCACGATCTGCGCGATGCCTTGCGGATGGTGCCCGACATGGACCGGGCGCTGTCGCGGCTGGCGCTGGAACGCGGCGGGCCGCGCGATCTGGCGGCGATCCGCGCCGGGCTGGCGCAGGCGGCACGGATCGATCTGCCCGGCGCGCCCGGGGTTCTGGTCGAGGCCTGCCGGGCGCTGCGCGGGCAGGAGGATCTGGTGGATCTTCTGGACCGGGCCTTGGTCGCCGAACCGCCGCTGCTGGCGCGCGACGGGGGATATGTGGCCGAGGGCTTCGATGCGGAGCTGGATGCGACGCGGCGCCTGCGCGACGAGGGGCGCGCCGTGGTGGGCGACATGCAGGCGCAGTTCATTGGCGAGACCGGGATATCCTCGCTGAAGATCAAGCATAACAATGTCTTGGGCTATTTCATCGAGGTCACCTCGCTGCATGCCGACAAGCTGTTGGGCACGGGCAAGTTCATCCACCGGCAGACCAATGCCAATGTGATGCGGTTTTCCACCGTGGAGCTGAGCGAGATGGAGACGCGGATCCTCAACGCCGGGAACCTGGCGCTGGAGCAGGAGAAGGCGCATTTCGATGCGCTGCGGGCCGAGGTTCTGGCCCGGGCCGCGGCGATTGCCGGGGCGGCACGCGGCTTGGCCGAACTGGACCTTGCGGCGGCGCTGGCCGATCTGGCGGTGGCCGAGGATTGGACCGCGCCGGTGGTGGACGACAGCCGCGCCTTCATCGTCGAGGGCGGGCGGCATCCGGTGGTGGAGCGCAGTCTCAAGCGGCAGGGTCAGGCCTTTGTGCCCAACGACTGCCGCCTGACGGAGAAGGACACGCCGGCGATCTGGCTCATCACCGGGCCGAACATGGCGGGTAAATCGACCTTCCTGCGGCAGAACGCGGTCATCGCCCTGCTGGCGCAGATGGGGAGTTATGTGCCTGCCAAGGCGGCGCAGGTTGGTCTGGTGAGCCAGCTGTTCAGCCGGGTGGGGGCGGCGGATGACCTGGCGCGCGGGCGGTCGACCTTCATGGTGGAAATGGTCGAGACGGCGGCGATTTTGAATCAGGCGGATGACCGGGCGCTGGTGATCCTGGATGAGATCGGGCGGGGCACGGCGACTTATGACGGGCTTTCGATTGCCTGGGCGACGCTGGAAAACCTGCATGCCGTCAACCGCTGCCGCGCGCTCTTTGCCACGCATTACCACGAGATGACGGCCTTGGCGGGCAAGCTGAAGGGCGTGAAGAACGCCACGGTCACGGTGAAGGAATGGGAGGGCGACGTGATCTTCCTGCACGAGGTGCGGGAGGGGGCGGCGGATCGCAGCTATGGCGTGCAGGTGGCGCGGCTGGCCGGTCTGCCGCATGCGGTGGTGGAGCGGGCCAAGGTCGTGCTGGAGGCTTTGGAGAAGGGCGACCGCGACCGGCCCTCGCAAAAGGCCTTGATCGATGATCTGCCGCTGTTCCGTGCGGTGAAACCGGAGCCTGCGGTGCGCATCGCAGCCTCTGCCGTCGAGGCGCGGTTGAAGGAGATCAGCCCGGATGACCTTTCCCCGAAGGAGGCCTTGGGGCTGCTTTATGAACTGAAGGGCCTGCTGCCTTAAGCCTCGCTGTCCAGCACCTCGACGGCGAGGATGGTGGGCAGGTGGCGGGCGACTTCGGTCCAGCTGTCGCCCTCATCGAGGCTGGCAAAGACCGAACCGCTGTTTGTGCCGAAATAGATGCCGGCCGGATCGCGGGCGTCGCCGGCCATCGCCTGGCGCAGCACGGTGAAATAGCAGGCGGTCTGCGGCAAGCCCGCGCGCAAGTCGGTCCAGCTTTTGCCGCCATCGCGCGAGCGCCAGACGGCGGCCGCCGCACCCGGCGGATAGCGTCCGGCGGAATCACCGTTGAGCGGTAGGGTCCAGAGCGTATCGGGGTCACGGGGATGCACCCGGATCGGGAAGCCGAAGGTCGAGGGCAGGCCTTCGGTGATATCCTCCCAGCTGCGGCCGCCGTCGGCGGAACGCCAGACACCGTGGTGATTCTGCTGGTAGAGCACATCCTCGGACCCCGGGGCGCGCATCATGTTGTGGACGCAATGCCCGGTATCGCCATCGCGCGGCGCTGCGGGATGATCGTGGTGGACATGGGGCACGGTGTTGGAGAGGCGGTTGCGCCTTTCCCACGACGCGCCGCCATCCTCGCTGGCGAAAACCCCGGCGGCGGAAATGCCGATCCAGAGCTTCTTGGGGTCCTTGGGGTCGCTGACGATGGTGTGGAGCACCAAACCCGCCGCCCCGCCCTGCCAGCTGGCGGCAGAGGGATGGTCGGTCAGGCCGGGCAACAGCGCCCAAGTGGCGCCGCGATCATGGCTGGCCAGAAGGCTGGCGGGTTTGGTGCCGGCATAAAGCGTGTCGCCGGACTGCCCCAGCGACCAGATCTGGCTGAAACTGTCGCCGAAGGGGAGCGGGCTGTCCGTCCAGCCGATGGCGCGGGCAAAGTCCGGGTCATTGGCGGCCCAGTCGTCCATCTTGCCCTTGGTCAGCTTGGCCAGGGTCCAGGTGGCGCCATGGTCGGAGGAGCGCCAGATGCCGGCGCCGCTCCACTCGCTGCCGCCACCGGCCCAGATCTCGCCGGTCTCAGGGTCGCCGATCATGTGATTGATGACCCAACCGTTGCAGAACGGGCCAGAGACGACCCAACCTGCGCGGTCGGGTCCGCCAGAAATCAGAAAAGCGCCTTTTGTCGTGCCGACAAGTAGGGTCAAGGCCTTGGCCATGCGAGCCTCCGTTCCGGAACCTCGCAAAGACTAGCATGCGGGAGGCGACCCGCATAGCCTTTGGCGCGGGCGGGTCAGCCCTGGGTGTTGGACGAAACGCCAACCTGCGCCGGGCGCAGCAGGCGGTCGTGCAGCATGAAGCCCTCGGTCATCACCTGGATGATGGTGCCGGCCTTGGTGCCGGGCAAGGGCGCCTCGAACATCGCCTCCATGCTTTGGGCATCGAAGACATCGCCGACCACGGGGGAAATCGGGCGGACGCCGTGCTTGGTCATCACATTGGTCAGCTCGCGCAGGGTCAGTTCGACACCTTCGGTCAGGGCGGCGGCCTGGGCCTTCAGCTCTTCCGGCACGGCGGTCAGGGCACGCTTGAGGTTGTCGTAGACCGGCAGAAGATCGCGGGCGAGGCGGGTGGAGCCATATTGCTCGGCCTCGCGGCGGTCGCGCTCGCCCCGCTTGCGGGCGTTTTCAGCATCGGCCAGGGCGCGCATGTAACGGTCGCGCATCTCGTCCCGCTCGGCCTTGGCGGCGGCGAGTTCTTCGCTTTCCATGAAGGATTCGAGGTCCTTCAGATCAATTTCCGCGCCGTCCGACGCCGGGCCTGTCTTGTCGTCTGCCATTCTGTTCCACCTTTTCAAACTCAGCCCTTGCCCCGTCCGGAGACCATGCGGCCCACCAATTGCGCCGTATAGTCCACGATCGGAACAATCCGCCCATAGTTGAGTCGGGTCGGGCCGATGACGCCAATGGCGCCAATGATCTTTCGGTCGGCGTTCATATAGGGAGAAACCACCAGAGTGGAACCCGAAAGTGAGAAAAGCTTGTTCTCGGAACCGATAAAAATGCGGACACCTTCGCCGGTCTCGGTCATTTCGAGGAAATCCGCGATGTCGCGCTTGCGTTCGAGGTCGTCGAAGAGGGTGCGGATGCGGTCGAGGTTGAGGGATTCGGGGTCGGCGTCGATCAGGTTGGCCTGCCCGCGCACGATCAGCCGCTCGCCCCGCTCACCGGCGTTTTCCCAGAGGGCGAGGCCGTTTTCGACAAGATCGCGGGCCAGAACGTCGATCTCTTGCCGGTTCAGCGCGATCTGGGCCGCGATCAGCGGGCGAAGTTCGGAGAGGCGGCGGCCCTCGGCGATGGAGTTGAGGAAATTCGCCGCTTCGCGCATCGAAGAAGGGGTCTGGCCGGGCGGCGGGTTGAAGACGCGGTTTTCGACATGGCCGTCGACGAAGACGAGGACCACCAGCGCGCGCTCGGCGGAAAGGCTGACAAACTCGATATGGCGGATCGCGGTTTCCTGTTTCGGCGCCAGCACCAGCGATGCGGAGCGGGTGATGCCCGAAAGCGCCGCGCCGACGTGATCCAGAAGCGAGGCCACATCGGTATCTTCGCGCTCGACCGAGGATTCGATCTTGGCGCGGTCGGCTTGGTCGATCGTGCCGACCTCCATCAGCCCGTCGACGAACATGCGCAGACCCAGCTGGGTCGGGATGCGCCCGGCCGAAACATGCGGGCTGTCGAGCAGGCCCAGATATTCCAGATCCTGCATCGTGTTGCGAATCGTGGCAGCCGAGAGCTTTTCGGTCATCGTGCGGGTCAGGGTGCGCGAGCCGACCGGATCGCCGGAACTGAGGTACGATTCGACCACGCGACGAAAGACCTCGCGGGAACGGTCGTTCAGTTCGGTCAGGATCGCGGATTTGTCGGCCATGACCCTATCTAGGGACTGCGGGGCCGCGCCGTCAATCGGGGTTGCACCCGGGGGCTGCAGCGTCATATCTGGCCTTGACAGAGAAACTTGAGAAAAAGGTGGAAAATGCGTCCTTCTGGCCGGAAATTGGATGAATTGCGGACGGTGTCGATCGAGGCCGGGGTGATGAAACACGCAGAGGGCTCTTGCCTGATCAAGATGGGCGACACGCATGTGCTCTGCTCCGCCTCGATCGAGGAGAAGCCGCCGAGTTTCCTGAAGGGCACCGGGCTTGGCTGGGTGACGGCGGAATATGGCATGCTGCCGCGCGCGACGGGTTCGCGGACCCGGCGCGAGGCGGCGGCGGGCAAGCAATCGGGCCGCACGCAGGAGATTCAGCGGCTGATCGGCCGTGCCCTGCGCGCCGGTGTGGACCGTTCGGCCCTGGGCGAGCGGCAGATCGTGATCGATTGCGACGTGCTGCAGGCCGATGGCGGGACGCGCTGCGCCTCGATCACCGGGGGGTGGGTCGCGCTGAAGCTGGCGGTGAACAAGTTGATGAAGGCGGGTGTGATCATCAGCGATCCGATGATCGACCATGTCGCCGCCGTGTCCTGCGGCGTCTATGCCGGGCAAGAGGTGCTGGACCTGGACTATGCCGAGGATTCGGTTGCGGGCACCGACGGCAATTTCGTGATGACCGGGCGCAAGCGGATGATCGAAGTGCAGATGTCGGCCGAAGGGGCGACCTTCTCGCGCGATGAGATGGGCAAGCTGCTGGATCTGGCCGAAGCGGGTGTCGCGGCCCTTGTCGCGGCGCAAAAGGCAGCGATTGGGGCATAGGATGCGGATTCTTCCGGGTGAGACACTACTGGTAGCGACGGGGAACCGCGGCAAGCTGGCGGAAATCTCGGCCTTGCTGTCGCCTTACGGCGTGAAGGTCCTGTCGCTGGCCGATCTGGGACTGGGTGAACCGGAAGAAACCGAACGCAGCTTTGCGGGGAATGCCTTGCTCAAGGCCAGGGCGGGGGCGAAAGCCTCTGGCCTGCTGACCCTGGCCGACGATTCCGGCCTGATGGTCGATGCCCTGGGCGGGGCGCCCGGCGTTTACACCGCCGATTGGGCGGAAGGCGCCAAGGGGCGCGATTTCGGGAACGCGATGGCGAAGACCTGGGCCTTTCTGCAGGCGGTGAAGGCCCCTGCCCCGCGGACCGCCGCCTTCTGCTGTACCCTGGCATTGGTGCGGCCGGAGGGGGAAGCGCAGGTCTTTGCGGGCAAGGTGCAGGGGCAGATCGTCTGGCCCGCCCGGGGAAAACAGGGTCACGGCTATGACCCGATCTTCGTGCCCGATGGCCATGACCAGACCTTTGGCGAGATGGACGACACCGTCAAGAACCGCATCAGCCATCGGGCCGATGCTTTTGCAAAACTGATCGAGGAATGTTTCACGTGAAACTCATCTCCACAGGATCGCCCTTCGAGGCGACAATGGGCTATAGCCGGGCGGTCGTTAAGGCGGGCTGGTGCTTTGTGTCCGGTGTGACGGGCTATGATTACAAGACGATGCAGATCCCCGACAGCGTCGCCGATCAGGCGCGGAACTGCTTTGCCACCATCGCCGGGGTGCTGGAGCAAGCGGGTTTTTCCATGGGCGATATCGTCCGGGTGCAATATACGCTGACGGATGCCGCGCTGGTCGAGGAGGTGATCCCGGTTCTGGGCGAAAACCTCCGCACCATCCGCCCCGCCGCGACGATGGTGATTGCAGGGCTGATCCGGCCCGAAATGAAGATCGAAATCGAAGTCACCGCGTTCAAGGGATGATGATGGAAGACTGGCGAAACGGCGGCTTTGGCCTGTACCTGCATTGGCCGTTCTGCCAGTCCAAATGCCCCTACTGCGACTTCAACAGCCATGTCGCGAGCCGGATCGATCAGGATCGCTGGCAAAAGGCCTATCTGGCCGAGATTGCGCGGATCGCGGTCGAGACCGAGGGGCGGGTCCTGAACTCGGTCTTCTTCGGGGGCGGCACGCCGTCCTTGATGAACCCCGATCTCGTGGCCGCGATTCTGCAGGCCGTGGGCAAAAGCTGGACCCTGGCCAACGACATCGAGATCACCATGGAGGCGAACCCGAGTTCGGTCGAGGCCGGGCGTTTTGCGGGATACCACGATGCGGGGGTCAACCGGATCTCGATCGGGATGCAGGCGCTGAATGACCCGGATCTGAAGCGCCTTGGCCGGATGCACAGCGTTGCGGAGGCGAAGGCGGCCTACGACATCGCGCGCAGCACCTTTGACCGGGTCAGTTTTGACCTGATCTACGCGCGGCAGGACCAAAGCGCGGAGGCTTGGGCGGCCGAACTGCGCGAAGCCCTGTCGATGGCGCCGAGCCACCTGTCGCTGTACCAGCTGACGATCGAGGACGGTACGGTCTTCGGCGCGCGTCATGCCCTGGGGCAGTTGCGCGGGCTGCCCAGCGAGGATCTGTCGTCGGACATGTATGAGATGACGCAGGATCTGTGCGAAGCGGCGGGCCTGCCGGCCTATGAGGTGTCCAACCACGCCAAGCCTGGGCAAGAATCGCGCCACAACCAGATCTATTGGCGGATGGGCGATTACGTGGGAATCGGGCCCGGCGCCCATGGCCGATTGACCCTGGACCACCACCGCTGGGCGACCGAAGCCCCGAAACAGCCCGGCCAGTGGCTGGAACAGGTCGAGCGCGGTGATGGCGGTGAGAGCCCGCGGCAATCCTCTGCCAATGAAGACCACGCGATGGAATATCTGCTGATGTCGCTGCGGCTGCGCGAAGGCAGCGACATGGCGCGCTTCAACGCCATTTCCGGCCGCGATCTGCCACAGGCCAAGATCGAAGAACTTGTGGCCGATGGGTTGCTGCAGGTGGAAGGCACCCGCCTGAAAACCACGCAGAACGGCCGGCTGTTGCTCAATGCCATCCTGCGGGAATTGCTGGTGAATTAGGTTACATCGTCCGTTCGGGCAGCATGTCGCGCGGGATCTTGGATAGCACATCGCAAAGCAGGTCGAGATCTTCGAGCGTGCGATAGCTGATTGACAGCACCCCGCCCTCGTCGATACCGCGGTGGTCGATCTTGACGACCATGCGCAGATTGGCGGAAAGATCGGCCTCGATCGCGCGGGTATCGGCGTCCTTTTCCGGCTTGCCGCCGCTGCGCGGCTGCTTGGTGCCGGCCGTTTTGGCGAGTTTTTCCGTCTCCCGCACCGAAAGACCGCGGCGGACCACCTGGCTGGCCAGAACCGCAGGATTCGGCACCGTGATCAGGGCGCGGGCATGGCCGGCCGAAAGATCACCCTTGCGCAGCATGTCCTGCACCGAGTCCGGCAGGGTCAGCAGACGCAGAAGGTTGGTCACATGGCTGCGGCTGCGCGACAGGGCCTCGGCCAGTTTTTCCTGGGTATGGCCGAACCGCTCGATCAGCTGGCGGTAGGCCATGGCTTCTTCGATCGGGTTGAGGTCCTCGCGCTGGATATTCTCGATGATCGCGATTTCAAGCACTTCAACATCGGTGAACTCGCGCACCACGATCGGCACTTCATGCAGACCGGCGATCTGCGCGGCCCGCCAGCGCCGCTCGCCAGCGACGATCTCGTACTGGCCCTGGGCACCGATGGCCCGCACGATCAGCGGCTGGACGATGCCTTTCTGACGGATCGACTGGGCCAACTGCTCCAGCGCATCGGGGCTGAATTCACGCCGTGGCTGGTCCGGATTGGGTTGAATCCGCTCGACCGGCATGAACTGCGTCGGGCGCGGCTGTTCCGGACTGTCCGCTGCGGGCTCGCCCAGGTTTGCATCGGCAAGAAGTGCGGAAAGCCCCCGCCCCAGGCCGCGACGATCCAGCTTCTTTTCCATAACTCAGGTCCTGACTTTTTCGACGGCGCGCGGGTGACGCGCCAGAATCTCGGCTGACAGATTGCGGTAAGCCTCACTGCCCTTGGAGGTCGCATCATACTGCATCACCGGCATGGCGAAAGAGGGTGCCTCACTGAGCCGCACATTCCGCGGGATCACCGTTTTGAAGACGAGATCGCCGAGGGTCGCCCGCGCATCCGCCTCGACCTGCTGACTCAACCGGTTGCGGCCATCATACATGGTAATCGCAACCCCTTCGATCCGCAGGGCGGGATTGGCCGTTGACCGGATTTTCCGGATCGTCAGCATCAGCTGCGACAGACCTTCCAGCGCAAAGAACTCCGCCTGCAGCGGGACGAGGACGGACTGCGCGGCGACCAGCGCATTGATAGTCAAAAGGCTGAGTGAGGGCGGGCAATCGATCAGGATGAAATCCAGGCCCAGATGCTCCGCCGCCGGCTGGTGCAGCGCGTCATGCAGAAGGTAGACCCGCTTCTCATTGGCGACGAGGTCGATATCCGCAGAGGCGAGGTCGGAATTTGCCGGGCAGATCAGCAGATTTTCGATCGCCGTCTTCTGGATCACCTCGCCGATCGGACGCTCTTCGATCAGCAGATCATAGGTGGTCGCCTTGCGCGCCTCTGCCGCGATTCCAAGCCCGGTGGAAGCATTGCCCTGTGGATCCAGATCGATCAACAGAACGCGCGCCCCGAGGCCGACCAGCCCGGCCGCCAGATTGATCGCGGTTGTGGTCTTGCCCACCCCGCCCTTCTGGTTGGCGACGGCAATGATGCAGGGTTCGTGGTCGCGGCTCAGATCAGACATGGCGCAGATTCTTTACCTTCAGGATCATTCCAGCGGGGTCGGTCCGGCTGGGCAGGCTTTCAACGTCGAAAATCCAGGATTTCCGCGCTTCCGTCACCTCATCCTGCGCGCGGGCGCCTTTCGGGAACAGCGCCAGACCTTGAGGTTTCAGGTGCTGTTGCACTAGCGGCATAAGCTCCGAAAGCGCCGCCAAGGCACGGGCAGAGATGGCGTCAGCGGCCTGCGGTGGCAGATCTTCGGCGCGGCGCGAAAGGACGGCGGCCTTCAACCCCAGCTCGCGTGCCGCTTGAATCAGAAAAGCCGCCTTCCGCTTGTCGGATTCAACCAAAGTCACGGTCAGATCCGGCTGATGCTCCGCCGCCAGGATGGCAACGATCAGGCCGGGAAAGCCCGCGCCGCTGCCGAAATCCACCCAGTGTCGCGCCTCTGCGGGGCGATGCAGAAACAGTTGCGCCGAATCGAGGACATGCCGCTGCCAGGCAACCGGCAGACTGCCCGCCGCAACCAGATTGATCGCCGGCGTCCACCGCTCCACCAAGGCCAGCATCGCCTCCATCCTGGCCAATGTTTCACGTGAAACATCTAGCCAGTCTGGCGCCTGCCCGCGCGTCGCTTCGGTCATTGACCAGCCGCCCGCGCAAGATCGGCCTTCCGGCAGTGCGCCAGGATCAGCAGCAGTGCTGCGGGAGTCATCCCCTCGATCCGTTCCGCATCGGCCAGATTCGACGGGCGGCGACGCTGCAGTTTCGAGACAAGCTCGTTGGACAGGCCGGGAAGGCCGGAAAACTCCAGATCCGCCGGAATTTCAACGAGTTCATTGCGTTGTAGCCTGTCCGCCTCGGCGCGTTGGCGTTCTAGGTAGGGCGCATAGAGGGCATCGCGCCAGACCTGGGCCATGGTCTCCGGATCGATTTCAGCCGCCCGCGGTTCCAGACGCAGTACATTGGTCCAATCGGATTCGGACCCGCCGAGGACCTGCAACACCGTACGCCGCGCGCCATTCTGGCTGACCGTCAGCCCGACCGATTGCAAGTCCTGCGGCGTGCAGGACCGCTCGGACAGCATCGCGGCGGCGGCATCGATCTTCTCCATCTTCTCGGCAAAGACCTGCGCTCGCGTCGGGCCGATCAATCCGCTGGTCAGGCCGAGCGGCGTCATGCGCTGATCGGCATTGTCGGCGCGCAAATGCAGCCGGTACTCCGCCCGCGAGGTGAACATGCGATAGGGCTCGGTCACCCCGCGCGAGATCAGGTCGTCCAGCATGACGCCGATGTAGCTGTCGGTGCGGGAAAACAGGACCGGCGCCCGACCCAAGACCGCGGCCGCCGCATTGGCACCCGCCACCAACCCCTGCGCCGCCGCCTCTTCGTAACCGGTCGTCCCGTTGATCTGGCCGGCGAAATAGAGGCCAGGCACGGCACTTTCCAATGTCGGCCGCAAAGCCGAAGGATCGAAGTAATCATACTCGATCGCATAGCCCGGCTGCAGGATGATCACACCCTCCAACCCCTTGATGCTGCGCACATATTCGACCTGCACTTCCGCCGGAAGCGAGGTGGAGATGCCGTTGGGATAGACCGTGTGGTCATCCAGCCCCTCCGGCTCCAGGAAGATCTGGTGCCCGGTCTTGTCGGCAAACCGCACCACCTTGTCCTCGATCGAAGGGCAATAACGCGGCCCAACCCCTTCGATATGGCCGCCATACATCGCCGAGCGGCCAAGATTGGCGCGCACGATGTCATGGGTCCGTTCGTTGGTATGGGTGATCCCGCAGGCCACCTGGCGCACGACCGGCGCTTTGCTGAGGAAGGACAGCATCACCGGCGCCTCGTCCCCCGGCTGCTCATCCAGCCCGTCCCAGGCGATGGTGCGGCCGTCCAGACGCGGCGGCGTACCGGTCTTCAGCCGCCCGCGACGCAGGCCGAACCCGCCAAGCCTCTGCCCCAGACGGATCGAGGCCACATCGCCCTCGCGGCCGCCAGAGCGGTGCTGATCGCCCACATGGATGATGCCGTTCAGGAAGGTGCCCGCGGTCAGAACCACGGCGCCCGCCTGCAAGACAGTGCCATCCAGCAGTTCAATACCCGAAATCCGGCCGCCCGGTCCTTCGATCAGGTCAACGACCTCACCCTCGATAATCTCCAGCCCCGGCTGACGGATCAGAAAACCCTGGATCGCCTCCCGGTACAGGCGCCGATCGGCCTGGGTCCGCGGGCCCTGCACGGCCGGTCCCTTGCGACGGTTGAGCAGGCGGAACTGGATGCCCGCCGCATCCGCGGCCAGGCCCATGATCCCGTCCAGCGCATCGACTTCGCGCACAAGATGGCCCTTGCCGAGCCCGCCAATCGCCGGATTGCAGGACATAACGCCGATTCGATCCTTGCGCATCGAAACCAGCGCCGTCCTCGCCCCAACCCGTGCCGAAGCCGCCGCCGCTTCCGCGCCGGCATGCCCGCCACCAATCACCACCACATCGAAATGTTTCACGTGAAACATCCTCACTTGCCTATGCAAAAGCTGGCGAAAATCTCGTCCAGCAAGTTTTCAACGTCCAACCGCCCCACCAGCACATTTAGCGACCTTGCCGCCCGGCCCAGATCCGCCGCGACCAGTTCCGCCGCACTTCCCTGCCTCTGTATCTGATCTCGCGCCGATTCCATAGCCTCGACCGCATGGATCATTGCAACCCTGTGCCTCTCCCGCGTCATAACTCCGGCAGAAGCCGCCTTTTCCTCCAAAGCAGCAGAAATCCGCGCAACCAGCGCATCAACCCCCTGCCCTGTCCGGCCAGAGACGCCCTCGGCGCCGTGCAGATCGGCCTTGCCAAGCACGACGATATCGCCGGGCACGGGTTCCATCATCAGAACTTCTCCCGGCTGTTCCTGCAAAAACACCCGCAGATCCGCCGCCCTGGCCCGTTCCAAAGCGCGCGCGACGCCGATCTGTTCCACCACATCCTCGGTTTCGCGCAGGCCCGCGGTATCCAGCAGGGTCACCGCCAGGCCGCCAAGGTCCATCCGCACCTCGATCACATCCCGCGTCGTCCCCGCGATTTCCGAGGTGATCGCAGCCTCCCGCCCCGCCAAAGCATTCAGAAGCGTGGATTTTCCCGCATTCGGCGCCCCAAGGATCGCGACTTCAAAGCCATCGCGCACCCGTTCGGCCACGCCGCTGCCGGCAATCTCGCGCCGCAGCTCCGCCAACAGGCCGTCGATCAGGCCCATCACCTCCGGCGTCACATCGACCGGCACATCTTCGTCGGCAAAATCGATCGTTGCCTCGATCAAGGCGCCAGCGCGGATCATCGCCTTGCGCCACCCCTCGGCCCGCCGCCCGATCGCCCCCGACAGCACCCGCATAGCCTGACGCCGCTGCACCTCGGTCTCGGCCTCGATCAGGTCTGCGAGGCCTTCGACCTGGGCCAGGTCCAGCCGCCCGTTTTCCAGCGCCCTGCGGGTGAACTCCCCCGCTTCCGCCAGCCGAAGCCCCGCCTCGCTCAGCGCCCGCGTCACGGCCTTCACGACCGCCGTACTGCCATGCACCTGCAATTCGGCCGCAGCCTCGCCGGTAAAGCTCGCCCCGGCATCAAAGATCAGAACCAGGGCCTCGTCCAGCACCTCACCCTGCCAGACCAGCCGCCGCAAGGCAGCCCGCCGCGCCTCCGGCAAGCGGCACAGCCCGGCCACCGCCCCATGCGCCATGGGGCCCGAGATGCGGAACACCGCAACACCCGCTTTGCCCCGCGCCGAGGCCAGGGCAAAGATCGTGTCGCCCATCGCGCCCTCTCAGGTGTTCATCGATTCGAAGAATTCGCTGTTCGTCTTGGTCTGCTTCAGCTTGCCCAGCAGGAACTCGATCGCATCGGTCGTCCCCATCGGGTTGAGGATGCGGCGCAGCACATAGGTCTTCTGCAGATCGGTCTTCTCGACCAGCAGCTCTTCCTTCCGCGTCCCTGACTTGAGGATGTCAATCGCCGGGAAGGTCCGCTTGTCAGCCACCTTGCGGTCCAGCACGATTTCGCTGTTACCCGTGCCCTTGAACTCTTCGAAGATCACTTCGTCCATCCGGCTGCCGGTATCGATCAGCGCCGTGGCGATGATGGTCAGGCTGCCGCCCTCTTCGATATTCCGCGCCGCACCAAAGAAGCGCTTCGGCCGCTGCAGCGCATTGGCGTCCACGCCCCCGGTCAGAACCTTGCCCGACGACGGCACGACCGTGTTGAACGCCCTACCAAGCCTTGTGATCGAGTCGAGCAAAATCACAACATCTCGCTTATGCTCGACCAGACGCTTGGCCTTCTCGATCACCATTTCCGCCACCGCAACGTGACGCGAGGCCGGCTCGTCGAAGGTCGAGGACACAACCTCTCCCTTCACAGACCGCTGCATGTCGGTGACTTCCTCGGGCCGCTCGTCGATCAAGAGGACGATCAGATAGCATTCCGGATGGTTCACCGCGATCGAGTTGGCGATGTTCTGCAACAGCACCGTCTTACCCGTCCGCGGCGGCGCCACGATCAGGGCGCGCTGGCCTTTGCCGATCGGGCAGACCAGGTCGATGATCCGGGCCGAGCGGTCCTTGATCGTCGGGTCTTCCACTTCCATCTTCAGCCGCTCATCGGGGTAAAGCGGCGTCAGGTTGTCGAACAGAACCTTGTGGCGCGCCTTCTCCGGGTCGTCGAAGTTGATCTTGGTCACCTTGGTGATCGAGAAATAACGCTCCCCATCCCGCGGCGCCTGCATCAGGCCCTCGATGGTGTCGCCCGTCCGCAGGCTGAACTGCCGCAGGATATCGGAGGAGACATAGATATCATCCGGACCCGGCAGATAGTTGGCCGAGGTCGAGCGCAGAAACCCGAATCCGTCCTGCAGCACTTCCAGCACGCCATCGCCGCCGATTTCCCAGCCCTCTTCGGCATGCTCTTTCAGGATCGAGAACATCATCTCGCCCTTGCGCATGCTCGGCGCGTTCTCAATCTCCCATTCCTCGGCCATCGCCAGCAATTCAGCCGGCGTCTTTGCCTTCAGATCAGCAAGATTCAGATGTTCTACAGTCATGGAAAACCCTTAAGGCAACCGGGGCAGCCCCGGTGCAGTGCAGCAATGTCAACGGAATGCGGTTACGGCCGGACGGCCACGCAATTCGCCACGTAATCGCAACCACCGCGAAAGTCAACGCCGGGCTGCAAAAGGACAGGCGCTGCCCCTCAGAACTTCACGATCACCGAAGCGACGATCACCAGCATCAGCACCGTCGGCAGCTCGTTCATCATCCGGTACTGCCGCCCCGTCACCGTGTTGGAGCCCGCCACGAAGTCCTTGCGCCGCCAGCCCAGCCAATGCTGAAACCAGGTCATCACCAGCACCGAAGCCGCCTTGGTCCAGGGCCAGACCATCGACCAATCCACGATCCCCGGCGTGAAGACCAGGCACAGCCCAAACACCCAGGCCGAGACCGAGGCGGGCCCGATGATCCCGCGCAACAGGCGCCTTTCCATGGTCTGGAACATCGCATCGGTGGGCGAGCCTGCCTCCACCTGCTCCACATGGTAGACATAGAGCCTGGGCAGATAGAACAGCCCCGCCATCCAGGCGATCACGCTGACCACATGGGCCACCTTGATCCACGGATACCACACCGCCAGAACGTCGATCATCCCTGCCCCCTACTTCTTAAGTATAAAGATAAAGAAAGGATTGATGATGTAATAGAGGTGGTGGGTATCTGGATTGCATCTTTCCTCCGCCAACTTGCCCACAGGGGCAAAGCTGTGGAGGAATCGAGGGCAGTCTTTCGCAACCTCCGAGTCAATCCTACAAAATCTGCTGCAGAGTCATTGTCTTGCCGGGGCACCCGCCGCCAAACCCATCCCCCGCGAAATCGGCCGCCCGGCAGTTTTCCCCAAGCGCGCCGAACGCTCATCCCCATGGGGACAATCCTTTTTCGTTCTCGCGCCGTCTTTCGTGAAACCGCAGGACCTCGCGCCAGACCCCCTTTTCACCTCGGGAACAAAGCAGCATTGTCCACAGATCCGCCCCCAAGGGAAACCGCATGACCCCGCTTCTCCTCGCCTCGCAATCCGCGATCCGCCTGACCCTGTTGCGCAACGCCGGGCTGGAGGTGACGGCCCATCCCGCCCGCATCGATGAAGAGGCCCTGCGCGCCGCCCTCGCCGCCGAGGATGCCACCCCCCGCGACATGGCCGACGCCCTGGCCGAGGCCAAGGCGTTGAAACTGGCGCAGCGCCATCCTGGCGCGCTTGTCCTCGGCTGCGACCAGATCCTCGCCCTCGGCCCGCGCGTCTTCGCCAAGCCCGAGAGCCGGGAGGAGGCGCGCCAGCAGCTTATCGACCTCGCCGGGCAGACCCACCAGCTCCTCTCCGCCCTCGTGCTTTATGACAAGGGCGAACCGATCTGGCGCCATGTCGGCGTGGCGCGTCTGACGATGAAAGCGGCCAATCCGGCCTATATAGAGACTTATCTCGACCGGAACTGGCCCGAGGTCGGCCATTCCGTCGGCGCCTATCAGATCGAGTCCGAGGGGATCAGGCTTTTCTCGGCCGTGGAAGGCGATTACTTTACCATTCTGGGCCTGCCCCTGTTACCCCTGCTCAATTACCTGTCCTTGCGAGGTTTCATTCCGTCGTGACCGATCTGCCCCGCATCCCCCTGGCCGGCGTGATCGGCCACCCGATCGCCCACAGCCGCTCCCCCGCCCTGCATGGCCATTGGCTGAAGCGCTACGGGATCAAGGGTCATTACATCCCGATGGATATCGCCCCCGCCGATCTGGCCGAGGCGCTCAAGATGCTGCCGAAACTGGGCTTCGTCGGCATCAACGTGACGATCCCGCACAAGGAAACCATCCTCAAGCTGGCCGATGTGGTGACGGACCGTGCGGCGCTGATCGGGGCGGCCAATACGCTGATCTTCCGAAAGGATGGCAAGATCCACGCCGACAACACCGATGGCGCGGGCTTCATGGCCAACCTGCGCCAGCTGGCGCCGCATTGGCAGGCCCATGACGCACCGGTGGCGCTCTTCGGGGCTGGCGGCGCCGCCCGCGCGGTGATTGCCGCGCTGATCGAGGTCGGCGCGCCTGAAATCCGCATCGCCAACCGCACGCGCCTGCGCGCCGAGACTCTGCGCCACGATTTCGGCGCCAAGGTCGTCGTCTATGACTGGGTCCATGCCGGCGACATGCTGGAAGGTGCCGGGCTGGTGATCAACTCCACCTCGCTGGGCATGACCGGCAAGCCCGACCTGCGCCTGCCGCTCGACGCGTTGGAGCCCTATGCCGTGGCCACCGACCTCGTCTATACCCCCCTGATGACCCCTTTCCTGATCGAGGCGCAAAGCCGCGGCGCCCATATCGTCGATGGTCTGGGCATGTTGCTGCACCAGGCCGCGCCCGGTTTCGAACGCTGGTTCGACCACCGCCCCGAGGTTGACGCCGCCACCCGCGCCGCCGTCCTTTCGGCATGAAGCGCCCGTTCAAACTGGCGCTGACCGGCTCGATCGGGATGGGAAAATCCACCACCTCGGCGCTGTTTCTGGCCGAGGGCGTCCCGGTCTGGGACGCCGATGCCGCCGTGCATCGGCTTTATGCCGCTGGAGGTTACGCCGTGGGCCCGATCTCGGCCCTCTGCCCTGCGGCCCTGGTGGGCGGCGCCATTGACCGTGGTGCCCTGAAGTCCTGGATCGCTCGCGACCCCTCCGCCCTGCCCGCGATCGAGGCGGTCGTCCATCCGCTCGTTGCCGAAGACCGCGCCCGGTTTGCCGCCGAAATCGTCTCTGACATCGCGGTTTTCGACATTCCTCTACTGTTTGAAAAGGGGACGGAGGGGGAATTTGACGCCTCCCTCCTCGTCACCGCCCCGGCGAGCTTGCAGAGCAGCCGCGTCATGGCCCGCCCCGGCATGACCGAAGACCAGTTCCGCCTGATCCTGTCGCGCCAGATGCCCGATGCCGAAAAGCGCGCCCGCGCCACCCATATCGTCGAAACCCTCGACCTTGCCTCGGTCACGGCCTATGTGCAGGCCCTGTTGACCCATATCCGGTGCCAGAATGCGTGAAATCGTCCTTGATACCGAAACCACCGGCTTCGAGCCTTCCGAAGGCCACCGGATCGTCGAGATCGGCGCGGTCGAGCTTCTCAACCACATGCCGACCGGCAAGACCTATCACCAATATATCAACCCCGAACGCATGATGCCGAAAGAGGCCTTCGAGGTGCATGGCCTCGGCGATGACTTTTTGCGCGACAAGCCGGTGTTCAAGGCCATTGCCCGCGATTTCATCGAATTCATCGGCGAGTCGACCCTGGTGATCCACAACGCCAGCTTCGACATGAAGTTTCTCAATGCCGAGCTGCAGACCCTCGGCCATCCCGGCCTGCCGATGACCCAGGCGCTGGACACCCTGGCCATCGCGCGCAAGAAATTCCCCGGCTCGCCCGCCACTTTGGACGCGCTCTGCCGCCGCTTTGGCATCGACAATTCCTCGCGCGAAAAGCACGGCGCCCTTCTGGACTCCGAGCTTCTGGCAGAGGTCTATCTGGAATTGATCGGCGGCCGGCAGCCCGATTTCATGCTGGCCACGGCGGCGGCCCATACGGCGGCTCGGCAGCGCGACACCCAGGCCGGGCGGGCGCGGCCAAGGCCAACGCCCCTGCCCCCGCGCCTGACCGAGGAGGAAAGCGCCGCCCATCAGGCCTTTGTGGCCAAGATGGGCGATGCGGCGGTCTGGTTGAAACGTTCTTAAGCCGAGGCGGTCGGCGTCGCTTCCGCCAACTGGGCGCGGCGGGCCATTTCCTGCCGGTACAGAGCCAGAAAATCGACATTGTCGATGTTCAGGGGCGGGAAGCCGCCGTCATGCGTCACATCCGAGATGATGCGGCGGATGAAGGGGAACAGAAGGCGCGGGCATTCGATCAGCAGGAAAGGATGCAACTGTTCCGACGGCACGCCTTCGACCTGGAAGACCCCGGCATAATCCAGCTCCAACAGGAACAGCGTCTCGTTGTTCGCCTTGTTGATCGAGGAAACCTTGAACTTCGCGATCACGTCATAGGTGTTCGGCTGCGGGCGCTGCCGCGCGTCCAGGTTCACGCCAACGGTGATCTCCGGCTGCATTTCGGTGCCGCTCAGGCCCTTTTGCGCCACCATGTTCTCGAACGACAGATCACGGATGAACTGCGCCAGAACCTGCATCTTGACTTGCGGCGCACCGGCGCCGTTTTGGTTTTCGTCGGCCATCAAATTTCCCTCCGCGGTAGGTGAGGCGTTCCTAGCAGGCGGTCAGGGTTTGGTCCATCCCGAAGGCTTGTGCGGACGCGGCGAAGCGGGGTGTATATCAACCACTTCGGCCTCCACCACCTCTTCCTCGCGGCGCGGCGGGCGCGGGCGCAGCATGGTCGCCACGGCCTTGTCCATCGCCGCCAGCCGCGCCCTTTCGCGCAGGGCGTCGATGATCAGGTTGCGCACCCCGGGGATCAGCAGGACCAGCCCCATCGCATCGGTCAGGAACCCCGGCAGGATCAACAGAACCCCGGCCAGCACGATCAGCGCCGAATGGGCGGCGGGGGTCAGCGGGTCGCCCAGGGTCTGCAGATCCTGCAGGACCTGCCCCAGCACGCTGCGCTTCTGCCAGCGGATCAGCAAGAACCCGCCAATCGCGGTGCCGACCACGATAGCCCAGGTCGCGAGCACGCCGATATAGCCACCCAAACCGGCAAAAAGCCCGATTTCGATCATGACCCACAGCAGAAAAAGCCAAACGAAGCGCATTCTGGACCCCTGTTGCAAAAACTTGCAGCCCCGGAAGGTGGACTTGGACCCACCCAGCACTTACATAGGGTCCACATCCCTCCACGGCCAGCCCAATCGGCCC
Organism: Rhodobacter sp. P1_C2; assembly: GCF_056406375.1. Taxonomy (NCBI): domain Bacteria; kingdom Pseudomonadati; phylum Pseudomonadota; class Alphaproteobacteria; order Rhodobacterales; genus Rhodobacter; species Rhodobacter sp. P1_C2. The sequence continues at coordinate 420,568 of NZ_JBFUAG010000003.1, read as the reverse complement.
TCGCAAAAGGTACCGCATGAGTTCCGCACCGATCCAGCTTCTCGTCCTTGCCGGGATCGCGATCTTTCTGATCCTGAAATTGCGTTCCGTCCTGGGCACGCGCGACGGCTACGAGCCGACCACGGCCGCGCCCGGCACCGCACCGACGCGCGACAGCACGGTGATCGACGGAACCCTGGACCATGACATCATCGACAACGTGGCCGACGACGCCTCGCGCTCGGCCCTGGCGGCGATGAAAGGGGTGGAGCCCGATTTCTCGGTGACCGAGTTCCTGAAAGGCGCGCGCGGCGCTTACGAGATGATCCTGATGGCCTTCGACAAGGGCGAGATCGACCGCATCCGCCCCTTTGTCGGTGACGAGGTCGAGGCGAGCTTCGATGCCGCCGTGGCCGATCGTGTCCAACGGGGCCTGTCGGTCACCTCGAGCTTCGTCGGCATCCGGGAGCTTTCGCTGGCCGCCGCCGAATACAACCCCGCCACCAAGCGCGCCGAAATCTCGGTCCGTTTCATGGGCGAGCTGATCCGCGCCGTCCGCGACGCCTCGGGCAATGTGGTGGAGGGCAATGCCACCGCCATCCAGCGCCAGCGCGAGACCTGGACCTTCTCGCGCATCATGGGCGCGGGCGATCCGAACTGGCAGTTGACGGCGACAAGCGACTAAGGCGGGGGAATGCGTGCGCTGCTGCTTGCCCTGTCTATCGTCCTGGGGCTTGCGCCCCTGATGCCCGCCACGGCGCAGGTGCTGGAGTTCGAATCCCTGCCCGATTGGGACAAGGACGACCATCTCGCCGCTTTGCAAAGCTTTCAGCGCACCTGTGATCTGCTGGACCAGCCCGACTGGCAGCCGATCTGCGGCCTCGCCGCCACGGTCGAACCGAACGAATCCGCCGCCCGTGCCTTTTTCGAACTGCTGTTCCGCCCGGTTCTGGTCGGCAACCCGCCTGCCCTGTTCACCGGCTATTATGAGCCTGTCCTCGAAGGCTCCCCGGTCCGCACGCCGCGCTTTGCCTGGCCGATCTACCGCCGCCCGCCCGAGTTGCGCGATGGCCAGACCTGGTATGACCGCGCCACCATCGAGCGCGGCATCCTGCGCGGCCGTGGGCTGGAGATTGCCTGGCTCGACGATCCGGTCGAGGTGTTTTTCCTGCATATCCAAGGCTCTGGCCGGATTCAGATGACCGATGGCTCGGTGATCCGGGTCGGCTATGCCGGGCGCAACGGCTATGCCTATCGCTCCATCGGGTCGATCTTGGTGCAGCGCGGCTATCTGAACCAGGACCAGCTTTCGGCGGAATCGATCCGGGCCTGGGTGCGGGCCAATCCGGTGGCCGGGGCGGATCTGCTGAACCAGAACCCCTCTTACATCTTCTTTCGCAAACTGCCCAACCTGACCGCGGATCAGGGGCCGATCGGGGCCATGGGGCGGTCGATCACGCCGATGCGTTCGGTCGCGGTCGATCCGGCGCATGTGCCGCTTGGCACCCCGGTCTGGATCGAGAAGGAGGGCGACACGCCCCTGCACCGGCTGATGGTGGCGCAGGACACCGGCGGTGCGATCAAGGGCGCGCAGCGGGCGGATATCTTCTATGGCACGGGCCGTGCCGCGGGCCTCGCCGCAGGGTCGATCAAGGATGCCGGGCGGCTGATCATGCTGCTGCCGATCGACCGCGCCTTTGCCATGTTGCCGGACGGTTGACCCATGGTGCGCCGCCGTACCCTGCGGCCAGAGGAAGAGCAGCTCTGGCAGGAAGTCGCCCGTTCGATCCGCCCCAGTTCCGAGGCGGCCCTGGCGCGGCTGCGCAAGCCGACGCCGATGATCGACCCGCAACCGGTCAAACAAACCCATCCCGAGCCGGTGCCGCTGTTCACCGCCTTCCGTCTGGGTGAAAAGTCCCGGCCCCTGCGATCCACCGCCCAGATCGCCTCGACCCCGGCCGAGGCGCTGGCCCAGGCGCCCTTGCAGATGGATGCCCGCAAACACGCCAAGATGACCCGTGGCAAGCTGGACCCCGAGGCGCGGATCGACCTGCACGGCATGACCTTGGCCGAGGCGCATCCCGAACTGATCCGCTTCATCCTCAACGCGCAGACGGCGGGGCTGCGGCTGGTGCTGGTGATCACCGGCAAGGGCAAGCCGGGCCCGGACCATGGCCCCATTCCGCAGCGGATGGGCGTGTTGCGCCATCAGGTGCCGCATTGGCTGCGCATGGCGCCGCTGGGGCCCGCGATCCTGCAGGTGAGTGAGGCGCATCTGAAACATGGCGGCGGCGGGGCCTATTACGTCTATCTGCGCCGCCGCTAGGCCTCAGCGGCGCTGATGCGTCTCGCCCTCGGACAGGGGCAGCAGGATGATCCCCGTGGCGTTCCTTGCGGTCAGCACCAGCCCCGGCAAGAGGCCGATATTGGCCCTGCGGTCATATTCGAAAGCGCCCTGAATATCGACGATCCGGTTCATCAGCGCGATCATGGCCGGGGAATCGCCCACGACGAAATGCCCGGCGCCCTGCGAGAACTGGCTCACATCCAGATAGGTCACCTTCAGATCCGCCACCCGCGACAGATCGCTGAGCGAGCCGAGCCTGTCGGCCTGCCCGGTCAGCGCGGCTGACAGAAGCAGCACCTTGTCGCGCCCCGAGCCGAAGATGACGAAGGGCTGGGGCAGGGTGCCGATCGAGCGCGCCTCTTCGCGGAAAACATCGATGTCGATATCGGGCGAAATCAGGATCACCCCGCCGATCAGACCCATGGTGCGCCGGTCCTGCCGCAGGGCGACGGTGCGCAAGGCCTCCATCGTCAGGCCGGCGCCCATCGAATGGCCGACCAGAAGGATGCGTTTGGCGCCAGAGGCCGCCACTTCATGGATCAGTTTTTCCAGACCATCCCGGGCAAACAGCGCGGAATCGCGGTCATAGGCATAGCCAAGCGCCGCCGCCGCCGAGGGCCAGGAATATTCCACCACCGTGCCGGGCAGGTTCAGATCGTGGCTGAACTGCGCCACCCGGTAGATGCCCTCGGCGAAGTTGTTGTTGTAGCCGTGAACGAAGATCACCGCCTCGCCACCGGTCTTCTGCAGCTCGGCACGCAGCCGGGCGCGGAATTGCTGGTCCGAGGGGTAGACCTCCTCGCTTGCCGTCACGAATTGGGTGCGCGGGTCGACCTTGCCGCCTTTCGGAGGCCAGGTGATCTGCCCCGGCTTGCGGTCGGGCGGGACAGAGATCTGGTAGAGGCCAAAGCGCACCTCCTCGGACCGTCCGCCGTCGAAGCTGCCGTCCGGCTCTTGCTTGCGGGTGGTGCCGATGAAGATATTCTCCACCGTGCCGATCCGGGCGGCCTCGGGCATCAGCGTGACCGTGCCGCGCTGCGCGCAGGCGGCCAGCAGGACAAGGCACAGGATGCGCAGCGCGCGGGGGATCACAAAAACCCTCTTTCCGCCGGATGCGCCATCACAGCACATACCGCGACAGATCGGCCGAGCGGGCCAGCGCGCCTAGATTGGCCTCGACGAAGACCTCGTTCACCACGACCTCGCTTCCCGCACGGTCCGGGGCGTTGAAGGACAGTTCCTCGAAAACCCGCTCCATCACGGTGTAAAGCCGCCGCGCGCCGATGTTTTCGACGCTGCGGTTGACCTCTGCCGCGATGGAGGCAAGCTCGGCAATGCCATCCGGCGTGAAGGTGACGGTAACCTCTTCGGTCGCCATCAGCGCGGCATATTGCCGGGTCAGGGCATTTTCCGTCTCGGTCAGGATGCGGACGAAGTCTTCCTCGGTCAGGGCCTGAAGCTCCACCCGGATCGGCAGGCGGCCCTGCAATTCCGGCAGAAGATCCGAGGGTTTGGCGATGTGGAAGGCGCCCGAGGCGATGAAGAGGATATGGTCGGTCTTCACCGGCCCGTATTTGGTCGATACCGTGGTGCCTTCGATCAGCGGCAGCAGGTCGCGCTGCACGCCTTCGCGGCTGACATCGGCGCCGCGCGCATCGGATCGGGCGCAGATCTTGTCGATCTCGTCCAGAAAGACGATGCCGCTGTCTTGCACCGCCTCCAAAGCGGCGAGTTTCACCGCCTCATCATCGAGAAGCTTGTCGGCCTCCTGACCCAGAAGCAGGTCGTAACTGGCGGCCACAGTGACCTTCTTCTTCTTGGTCCGGCCACCGAAGGCCTTGAAGAGGTCCTGCAGGCCCTGCATCTGCAGCTCCATCCCCTGACCGCCCATCATCATCGGCGCGGGGGCAGACTCCTCCACCTCCAGTTCGATCACGGTATCGTCCAGCTCGCCCCGGCGCAGCTTGCCGCGGAACATCTCGCGGGTCTGTTCGCGGGCGTCCTTGCCGGCCAGCGCCTCGATCACCCGCTCCTCCGCCGCGGCCTTGGCGCGGGCGCTGACATCGTCGCGCATCCGGGCGCGGGTATCGACCAGCGCCACATCGACCAGATCGCGGATGATGCTGTCGACATCGCGGCCGACATAGCCGACCTCGGTGAACTTGGTCGCCTCGACCTTGAGGAACGGCGCCTTTGCCAGCCGCGCCAGACGGCGGGCGATTTCGGTCTTGCCGACGCCGGTTGGCCCGATCATCAGGATGTTCTTCGGGTAAACCTCGTCCCTCAGATCGTCGCCCAGTTGCTTTCTGCGCCAGCGGTTGCGCAGGGCCACGGCGACGGCGCGCTTGGCATCCTTTTGGCCGATGATGAAACGGTCAAGCTCCGAGACGATCTCGCGCGGGGTCAGGTCGGTCATTGGGCAATTCCATAAGGCGGAAGCAGGGCCTTGCCGGGAAAGTCCGGCAAGGCATTCATCAGGCGGGCGCGCAGGCGTTCCCAGAGCGCGCCAAGGGCGACGAGAACCGCGCCAAGGATCAAGATTGCCAGCGCCGCACTGCCGGCAAAGAGGGTGGAGGCCAGCGCCACCGAATAGCCGGCACCCGAAACGAGGAAGGAGCGCCGGTCGATCACGATGGCCACGACGGCGATCAGGAACAGAAAGCCCAGCAGCAGGGCCTGGGGCAGGGCGCCCGGCTGGCCCAGAAGGTTCAGCGCCACCGTGTTGACGATGGCCGGCGCCGCCGTGACATGCAGCCAGAAGGCCGTGGCAGAGCGGGTGGAAACGCGCATCGGGTCCGACATGTCAAGCTTCATCGCCACCGCAAAGGTCGCAAGGCCAAAGCAGAAGGTCAGGGCCGACAGCGCCGGGCTTTCCCGCATGAACAGCATGCCGGTGGCCGTCGGCGGCAGAAACCCGATGGCCAGCGCTAGCGCCCAAAGCGTGAAGAACGCCGCCCCGGCAATGATCGCGGCCGAGAAGGGGACGCGGAACAGGGCGTAATGCAGGCTCATCACCGCCAGAACCACCAGCCCGGCAATGACCAGCGCATATTCCCCGATCCCGGCCAGCGCCATGCCCAGCACCGTGGCCGCCAGCGCCGACATGATCGACAGCGCGATCGAGGGCGCGATCATCCGGCGTTTCAGGGTGAAATACCGCCCCACGGCGGCAAGCCCGGCCAGCGTTACCAGCGCCAGAAAGGCGGTCGTGGTGCCGGCAGGCGCGCTCATGTTCAACCCGAAGAGGACGGTCACGCCGACCCAGCCCATGAAGAGGATGGTCAGGCCGACGACGACGAAGATCTCGTTGAAGCCCTTGAACAGCACGAAAGGCTCTTCCGCCCCCGAAACGCCGGCCACCGCATTTTGCCGGGCCGAGGCGAGGGCGATCAGCTGGGCCGATTGCGCCTCGGTCACGATGCCCCGGCTGACGGCTGCGCGCAGATCCTCGGTCGAGATCATCATTTTCGGATCGTCTCCACCGTCAGGTTGCCATTGGTATAGACGCAGATATCGGCGGCAATCGCCATGGCCTTGCGGGCAATCGCCTCGGCGGGCAGATCGCTGTCCATCAGCGCCCGCGCCGCGGCCAGCGCATAATTACCGCCCGAGCCGATCGCCGTCACATCATGTTCGGGTTCCAGCACATCCCCCGCGCCGGTCAGGACGTATAGCCCCTCGCCATCGGTGACGATCAGCATGGCTTCCAGGTTGCGCAGGTATTTGTCCATCCGCCAGTCCTTGGCCAGCTCCACACAGGCGCGGGCCAGCTGGCCGGGCGAGGCCTCCAGCTTCTTCTCCAGCCGTTCCAGCAGGGTGAAGGCGTCGGCGGTCGATCCGGCAAAGCCTGCGATCACATCCTTGCCGCCGGGCGACAGGCGGCGGACCTTGCGCGCGGTGCCCTTGATGACGGTCTGGCCGAGGCTGACCTGACCATCGCCCGCCACCACCACCTCGCCCCCCTTGCGCACCGCAAGGATCGTGGTGCCGTGCCAGCCGGGAAATTTGTCTTCAGACATGAAAGCCTCCGTTTGCCGCAATATGGGGGCAAAGCGGGCAAACGAAAAGGGCGCCCGAAGGCGCCCCTGACGTGTCGTCCAGATGGATCAGATGTTTGCGCTGATCCAGTTGGCAAGTGCGGCCTTCGGCGCGGCACCCACCTTGTTCGAGGCGACCTGGCCGTCCTTGAACAGGAACAGGGCCGGGATCCCGCGCACGCCCAAAGCGGCCGGGCTGTCGGGGTTTTCGTCGACGTTCACTTTGACGATCTTGATCTTGTCGCCATATTCCACGGCCAGCTCTTCCAGAGCCGGACCAATCTGACGGCAGGGGCCGCACCACTCCGCCCAGAAGTCGACGATCACCGGAACGGTGGACTGGCGGACTTCCTTGTCGAAGGTGGCATCGGTCACGGCAACGGTTGCAGCGCCCATGATAATTCTCCTGAGGATTTCGGACTCAGAACCTAGGTGCGCTGCACCGCCGCGTCAAGGGTCGCAGCCCCAAGTATCGTGGCCCGCCCCAGCGCCGCCCGCAGCATATCGGGTTCAAGCGGCATCAGCTGGCCGGTCTGCGTCCACAGGATGCTGAGCGTGATGGCGCGGCCCGGATAAATCCCCTCCAGCATGTGAAGATAGGCCCCCATCTGGCGCAGAATCCCCTCCGGCACGGCAGAGGCGCTGGCGGGCACGCTGCGATTGCTTTTGAAGTCCACCGCATGGACCGAGTTTGGCGTCAGGATCAGCCGGTCGATGGTGCCAAGCAGCCTCTGCGTCCCCCAGGGCGCGGTCAATGCTACCTCGGCCAGACTGTCCGCCCCGAACAAGGGCCCGAGTTCCGGGTTCTGCAGCAGCCCCGTCACCTGCGCCAGAAGATCCTGCGCGAGGTCGCCCACCAGATGATCGGCCACCATCGGCCAATCTTGCGGCGGATGGTCGGGCAGGTGTTGCAGCAGCAGGTGCAGCGCCGTGCCCTGGGCCTTGGCCACCTCGGTCTCTTCGCCGAAGCCCGGCAAGGCCTTGGCCCCGCCGAGATCGGAGGGGGAGAGCGACTGCGCCGCCTTGGCCGGGCGTTCGGTCTGCAGGAACATCCAGTCTTCGGGCGCTTCGGCGACCTCTGCCACCGGAGTGCTTTGCGCCGCAGCGTCCGGCCAGACCCCGCAAGCATGGCGCAGGCCTTGCGGTGTGACTTCGGTCGGCAGCCGCGCCATGCCGTCGGAGACGATCTTGTGCCAGGTGCCGTCCTTGGTCGATTTCCCCGCCCCCGCCACGATCAGCCAGCACCGCGCCCGGGTGAGCGCGACATAGAGAAGGCGCAGGTTCTCCTCCGCCTCGCGGGCCTGTTTCTGCTGGCGCAGAGCCACAATCTGCGGCGGGCTGTCGTCGGCCGGGGTCTTCCACAGGACGTTGCCCTCGGCGTCTTCATAAAGCGTATCGCGTTCGCGCGGGTTACGGTCGGCGGTGTCGGGCAGGATGACGATCTCGGCCTCGAGCCCTTTCGAGCCGTGGACCGTCATCACCCGGATCCGCTCGCCCGCGCCATCGGCCTGGCGTTTGACCTGCACCGAATCCGCCTCCAGCCAGGACAGGAAGCCGGTCAGGCTGGGCACAGCGCCGCGTTCATAGGCGAGGGCCTGGTTGAGGAGTTCGTCGATCGCATCCTCCGCCTCGGCCCCAAGCCGGGCGATCAGGCGGCGGCGGCCGTCGTGGCGGACCAGAACCCGCTCCAACAGGTCAAAGGGGCGCAGATAGTCGACCTGATCGCGCAGGTCTTTCAGCAGCGTGACGGTCGCGCTGTCCTCCTGCCGCAGCTTTTCCCACAGATAGCCCGGCCGCCCCTGCGCCAGATCGTAAAGCGCCGCCTCCGACAGCCCGACGAGGGGGGAGCGCAGGACGGCGGCCAGCGACAGGTCATCCTCGGGCGTGGCGAGGAAGGAGAGAAGGGCGACCAGATCCTTGACCGCCATCTCCTCCCCGAGTTTCAGCCGGTCGGCCCCGGCGATGGGCAGGCCGCGCCGCTTGCAGGCGCCGATGATCTCGTCGAACAGGGGGCCACGGGTCTGCACCAGAATGAGGAAATCCCCGGCATGCACGGGACGCGGACCGTGGCGGGTGGTGATCTGGGTGCCGCTGGCCAAAAGCGTCTCTATTTCGGCGGAAATCCGGTCTGCGAGCTGCGCCACCGGATGGGTTTCGCGGATCAGATCCACCGGGTCTTCGAAGTCGATCTCCTCTTTCTCCGCCTCGGCCTCGATTAGCGGCCAAAGATCAACCCGCCCCGGCAGGTCGGGGAAACAGGCGCGGTGCTGGACCTTGTCGCCCAAGGCGGCCTCCGACAGGCCACCCAAAGCGGCATCCACCAGATTGAGTATCGCCGGCGAGGAGCGGAAGGAATATTCCAGCGGCAGGGTCTGAAAGCGCTGGCGGGCGGCCTGGAACTTGCCCTGAAAACTGCGCTGCTTCTCATCGAAGGCCGCGACATCGGCGCCCTGGAAGGAATAGATCGACTGTTTCTTGTCGCCCACGACAAAGAGGGTGCGGCCGCCGGGGCGGGTGCCTTCGCCGGCGGTGAATTCGGCGGTCAGATCCTCGATCACCTGCCATTGCGCGGGGGAAGTGTCCTGCGCCTCGTCCACCAGAACGTGGTCGATCCCGCCATCCAGCCGGAACAGAACCCAAGCCGCCACCGAGCGATCCTTGAGCAATTGCCGCGCCCGGGCGATCAGGTCGTCAAAGTCCAGAACCCCCAGCGCCGCCTTGCGCGCCATGTAGCGTGGCAGGAAGGCGCGGGCAAAGCCGTGGATCGCTTCGGTCTTCCGCACCGCCTGCAAGACCTGCCGCCGCCGCTTGGCACTTTCCACCCGGCTCATCAGGTTATCCAGCCGGGGCATCAGGGCGGGGATCTTCTTGCGGGTGTCGGCAGTCGGAAAGGCGCCGATCTTCGCCTGACCGGCCTTCTGACCGGAACCGTAGAGAAAGACCCCCTCCAGCCGTTCCAGCGTCGCCAGGTTGGGCGCGGAAAGGTCTGTCGCGGCGAGTTTCTCCCGCGCCTTGTTGTCATTCGCCCCGCCAGCGGCCAGCGCCGGCAGAAGCTGTTGCAGGATATCCGCCTCGTCCCCCAGAAAGACATCCGACAGAAGCTTCGCCTCGCTTTCCCCCTCTGGCATGGCGAAAAGGGCAGGAACAGAGCCTGAAAAGCCGTCGGGATAGCCCGCGACCTCTTCCATCAGCGCCGTGAAATCCTCGCCGCCGAAGACCATCGCGGCGGCGCGCAGGGCCTCGGGGGCGAGCCTATCGGCCAGCTCCTCCAGCAGATCCTGCCGCAGCATTCGGGCGGCGCGGTCGTCCAGTTCGACGAAGTTGGGCGAAACCCCGGCCTCCAGCGGAAAGCGGCGCAGAAGGCTGGCGCAGAAGCTGTGGATGGTCTGGATGCGCAAACCGCCCGGCGTCTCGATCGCGCGGGCAAAGAGGCGGCGGGCGCGGGCGAGGTGGGCCGCATCCAGCACCGCCGTCTCGCCCAGTTCGGCCAGCGCCACGGTCAGCGCCGGTTCCGGCATCATCGCCCATTCGCCCAGACGCTGGAACAGCCGGTTCTGCATCTCGGTCGCCGCAGCCTTGGTATAGGTCAGGCAAAGGATGCGCTGCGGCTCCACATCGGCCAGCAACAGCCGCGCCACGCGGTCGGTCAGAACGCGGGTCTTGCCCGATCCGGCATTGGCCGACAGCCAGGTCGAAGAGGCGGGGTCGGCGGCGGTGATCTGGGCGGTAATCGCCTCACGCGGGGTCATCGGGGCCTACCTTGATCTGGGTGGCGCGCTCGGTCATGTCCCATTCGCCAAAGCGGGCGAGGTGGTCATAATCGCCGGGATAGCGGGTTTCGAACATGGCGCGGCGCGAGGCATAGCCGGTGTCGCGTTGACCATAGCGCTTGATCAGGGTCACGAACCGCTCCCAGATCGCGGTGATCTCTTCCGGGGTCAGCGGCGTCTCCTCGACCTTTTCCGAGGCGCCGAGGCCGATATAGCTGATCCGCGCCACCTCCATCGGATGCGGGGTAAAGCCGCCGCGTTCGGCCATGGCGGCGGCGAGGTGGAGTTGCAGTTCGAACACCGTCTGCTGCGCCTTGGAGGGTGGGGTGCCGGTCTTGTAATCGATCAGATGCAGGCGGCCGTCGGGCAGAAGGTCGATCCGGTCGGGCGTGCCGTAAAGCGTGAAGCCGGTGCCCTCCACCGGGGTGCGGCCCTTGGTTTCGATCTGCAAGGTCTGGCCGCCAAGCTTTTGATCCTGATGCAGGAAATGCCCCGCCGCGCGTTCCAGCCGGGCCAGCCACAGCATCCGGGCCGAGGGGAAGGGCGTCTCCTCCGCCAGAACCTCGGCCCCGATGGCGAGAAGCCGGGCCCGCGCCTCTTCGAGGGTTTCCGTCGCGGGACGTTCACCCACGAAACGTTCGAGGATCAGGTGCAGCGCGGTGCCCCGGTCGCGCGGATCGGGCTGGGCGCGCAAGGGGTCGAGCGGGCGCAGGCGCAGGATATATTGCGCGTAAATCGCATAGGGGTCGCGGATCAGGGTGCGGATCCGGGTCAGCGACAGCTCCTTCGGCCTTGCGGCAAGCGGCGGCGAGGGTTGCGGGCGTTCGGCCGGGGCAAGGCCCGTATCCAACACCGCCACCGGCCGTTCCAGCGCGGCGCAACGGTCCAGCCAGACCTGGCCCCGCGCCTCCATCGCCTTCAGCGCGAGATCGCCGCGCTTCGCGCCCAGACCGCTCATCAGATTGGCCAGACGGTTCAGCCAGCGCGAAGGGACCGTCTCCGCCTCGGCATCGCGGAGCGCGCGCGACAGGATGACGAGGGGGGCCGCGACCGCCTGTTGATAGTCATGCGCCGAAAGGCCGATCTGCCGTTCGGGCAATAACAGAGCCGCATCTTTGCGCATCTTGCGGTTCAGCCAGGGGTCCGGATCGGTCGCGGCGGGCCAGGTGCCCTCGTTCAGACCGGCGAGGATGACCAGATCCGCCGCGATCTCGCGCGCCTCGCGCGGGCCGTGGAAGCTGACCAGCGGATGGCCGGTCACCGGGCTGCGCACCTCTTCCTTGGCGATCAGGCCGTCGAAGAGCATCCGGTAATCGGCATTGGACAGGGCGCCTTCATGGTCGCCATCGCGGGCGAGCATGTCCATCAGCTTCAGCGCGGCGAGGCCCGGCTCTTTCTCCCACAGCCCGCCGCTGCCTTCGGCTGCGGTGCCGCGGGCGAGCGTCTCGGTCGCGGCGCGGTGGCGAGCGACGTGGTCGGCCAACCGGGTCAGCGGTGGTGCGGCGATCAGGCGCAGGACTGCGGCCATGGCCTGACCCCAGGCGGCGGCGTCAGGCTCCTTGCGGGCGCTGGCCCAGTGCAGCACGGCCTCGGCGGTGGGAAAGGCCGGACCGTGGCGGCGCAGATGCAGTTCCAGATCGCGGGTCAGCAGCAGATGGGTGCCGCGATCGCCGCCGCTGGCCGCGAGGGGGTGCTTCAGCAGGGTCATCAGCACATCGGCGGTCAGGGGCGCCTCGAAGGCGCGTACCACATGGCGCAACAGACGCCCCGGCGCTGACAGGGCCAGCGGCATCCCGGCGGAATCGTCGGGCAGGATCGCCCAACGGTCGAGTTGCGCCTCCACCCGGCGGGCAAGGTTGCGGTCCGGTGTCACCAGCGCCGCCCTCTGCCCGCGCGACACCGCCCGCCGGAGGATCAGCGCCAGGGTCAGCGCCTCTTGCCGGGGATTGGCGGCCTTGATGAGGGTCATGTGCTGAGTCGTGTCCAGCAGATCGGGCAGGTCCTGGCCTTCGACCAGCCATTGGTCGGTGACCGGGGCGGGCCGCAAGGACAGCGAAATCAGGCGGTTGCGGGCCGGATCGGCCGGCGCGGCCGCGTGCCAGAGGGGGATCTGGTCCGGCGTCAGGCCCAGAAGGTCCATCAGGCGGCGATAGCGGTACTGCGGGTGATCCTCGGCGCTCAGCGCGTCGTCCATCTGGGCCCAGACGGCGGAGGGCATATCGGTGTCATAGCCCGGCAGCACGATCATCCCCTGCGGCAGCCGCGCTACCGCCTGCATCAGCACCGCGACCGGCCCGCGTGACCCGGTGGAGCCTGCGATGATCACCGGCCCCTGCAGCGGCGCGGTCTGCCAAAGTTCGGCCAGGCGTTCCGCCGCGATCCGGTGGCGGGCGGGGCCGTCCTGCGCCGCCATGATCGGGGCGACGATGCGCAGAAAGGCCTGGGTGCGCGCCCAATGTTCCGAATGGCCCGAGACGTCGAGGTTTGCGATGGTCTCGGCCGCAACGCCCTCATCCTGCATCTCGTCCAGCAGAAGGCCAAGGCTGCGCGCCAGATCGAAAAGGGCAGCGCGCGGGGCGAGGTCGGGTTGGGCCTGCAACAGGCTGTCGATCAGCCGGGCGAGATCCAGTTCGCGGCGCAGCGCGCTCGACGGGGCGGGCAGGTCGGCGAGGATCGGGTGCTGCGCCAGTTCGGACAGGACCAGCATCCGCGGCAGGAAGGTCGCGCCACCGGTCATGAAGACCTCGGTCACCCGGCGCCGCATCCTCTGGCTGTTGAGGTAGAGCGTCACCCGCGCCATCGCCTCGGCCGGCTGACCCGCCAGCCGCGCCTGCAGACCCGCCACCAGCGCGGACGCGAAATCGACGCCGAGCGGGAGTGCGAAGACCTTGTCAGCCATGAAGCATCGCCTCCGCCAGGGCAATCGACTCCGGCTGGCCCACGTCACACCAGCCGCCCTCGTGCAGAAGGCCGAAGGCGCGGCCCTCGGCGATCATCTGATCCCAGAGAAGGTTCAGCGAGAAGGCCCGCGCCGCCACCCCCTCCAGCCTTTCGGTGCGCAGGATCTGCGCGCCAAGGTAGACCGGACCCGGCGCCCCCTTGGCCCGGCTCAGCCTTCCAGAGGCGTCCATCAGGAAATCACCCTTGCCCTTGTGGCCAAGCGCGCGGCTGACCGGCGCGAGCAACAGCAGCGCATCCATCCGGTCATCCCAGGCGGCGGCGAGTTCCTCCAGCGGGTTGGCGCCGGACCAGACGGCATCGGTGTTCAGCGTCATCACCGGCCCCCGCCCAAGCAGGGGCAGCGCGGCGCGCAGGCCGCCGCCGGTTTCGAGGATCTCGTCCCGCTCCCAGGACAGGGCGATGTCCTGCCCCGCCAGATGCCGGGCGATCTGGTCGCCGCGGTAATGCAGATTGACCACGGTATGTGAGACTGTTTCGGCGCTTCGCAGGTCCAGCGCATGATCCAGCAGCGGCTTGCCATCGACCGGGATCAGGGGTTTCGGCCTGTCCTGGGTCAGGCTGCCCATCCGCGTGCCGAAACCTGCGGCGAACAGCATCAAAGGGAAGGGCGGCATGCGGCCTCCAGCTTGGGCAGGTCGGGGGCGGGCAAGAGCCGGTCGCAGATGGCGCGCAGGTCGCCCAACGCGGGATGGGCGAGGTTGCGCTGCAACTGCCCCCAGACCTGCGGGATCATCGGCAGGTAACGCCGCTTGCCCTCCACCGCCGCGAGCCGGGCAAAGATGCCGAGGATGCGCAGCGCGCGCTGGGCGCCAAGCGCGGCATAGGCGGTCTGAAACGCGGCAAGATCGGCGCCGGAACCTGCGGCAAAGCGGCGGATCATGGCGGATTCGATCGCCTCCGGCACCGCGCGGCGGGCATCCTGCAGCAGCGAGACGAGGTCATATCCGGGTTGCCCCATCTGGGCGAGTTGGAAGTCAAGAAGGCCGACGCGGGCCAGACCTTCGCGGTCGGGCAGCCAGAGCAGGTTCTCGGCATGGTAGTCGCGCAGGATCAGAACCCGGGGCCCGTCGGCATGGGAAGACAGCGTTTCAGCCATGATAGAGACGAAATCCGCCCGCCCCGCCGCATCGCCCGCCAGCGCCTTGCGGTAGAAGTCGATGGCCAGGGCCGCAGCCTCGGCCCAGGCGGCGGCGGTCAGATCGGGCAGGTCCGCCGGGGCGGGATGGCGTTGCAGGTGCAAGAGCACATCGGTGGCGGCTTCGTAGAGAGGCAGTTCCAGGGAAGGGCTTTGGGCGATTTGTTGCGGGTAAAGCCCGTCGCCGAGGTCTTCCAGCAACAGGAAACCCGCAGCGGCATCCTCGGCCAGGATCGCGGGGGCGGAAAGGCCGAGGTCGCGCAGATGGCGGTCGATGCGGGTGAAATCGGCGACGGAATCGGCCTGGCCGGGCGGGGCATCCATCAATATGGCGCTGCGGTCCGGCGCGGTCAGCCTTTCGTAGCGGCGGGCCGAGGCGTCGCCGGCCAAGGGCTTGCGGGCGGCATCGGCCCAGCCGGAGGCGGCGATAAAATCGGTTGCCGTCGCGGCGCGCAGCGCGCTGGTCAGTGCAGCGGTAAAGCCGGGCCGCGCACCGGGAGAAAGATGGGCGCGGCGGCCGTCGCCCGAGGGTTCCAGCCGCAGGCGCAGCGGATTGGGGGGCAGATAGCTGCCCAGACGTTCGGGCCATTCGATCAGGCAGATGGCCGCAGGATAGGCCTCTTCCAGCCCCAGTTCCAGCACGTCATCTGGATGGGTCAGGCGGTACAGGTCGGCATGCCAGATCTCGGGCCCGTCCTCCTCTGCCGCGGGGTAGGTCTGGATCAGCGTGAAGGTGGGGGAGGGCACCTCCTCCGCCTCGCCCAACAGGGCGCGGATGAAGGCGCGGGCGAGGTGGGATTTTCCCGCACCGATGGCGCCTTCCAGAAGCAGCGCATCCCCCGCCCGCAACAGGCTGGCCAGGGCGCAGCCAAGCCGGGCGGTGTCGTCTGCGGTGGCAAGGTCAAGGATCAAATCTTCGCTCATCCGCCAAGCTTAGTCGACCTTGGCGGCAGAGGGAATCGCCCTTACGCCCGTTTGAGCCCGGAGTCGGCGGCCAGCACCGCCTTGGGGCCGGCGCCCGCATCGCGCAGGCGGAAGGCGGTCATCGTGGCGCTGCCCGACAGGGGCGCAAAACGGCAGTCGATCAGCCTTCCATCCAGCAGCCGCAATTCGGCCCGCCATTGCGTGCGGTCACCGGGGTTGGAGGCAAATTCCTCCAGCTGCGCCCAGACCGGATTGGGCGAACATTGTTCGCGCCATTTGCACGACAGCGAACGCAGGGTCGCCTCCGACAGGCTGGCGGCCGGATCGCCGCCCCAAAGCCGCGCATAGGCGGTGTTGGAGATCACCAGCTGGCCGGCCGAGGAGAAGACGGCAATCGCTTCGTCCACCTCGTCGATCACCGACTGGCTCAGCTCCAGATCGGCGCGGAAACGGCGGGTGCGCAGCATTTCACCCGAGATATCCTCGAGCATCAGGGCCAGGGCGCCGTTCGGATGCGGCCGCCCGATGACGCGGTAGGTCTGCCCGCCCGGCAGGCTCCAGGTTTCCTCGTAAAGACCGGAGGCTGCGGCGCGCTCCATCTCCATCAGCTGGCGGCGCCAGTTGCGGTAATCCTTCGGTTCGGGGATCATGTTGCGGTCGCGCATCCCGTCCAGCACCGACAGAAGCGAGGGCCGCATCGACAGGAAATCCGCCGGCAGCCCGGTGAGGTCCATCAGCGCCGGGTTGAACAGCACCAGCTGGCGCTGCTTGTCAAAGATGGCGAGGCCGACATGCAGATGGGCGAAGGTCTTGGTCAGGGTCAGCATGAAATCGCGCAGGGCGGTTTCGGCGTGGACGGCGGCATCGGCGGGGCTGGCAAAGACCAGACGATCCTCGCCATCGGCAAAACCGGTGAGGTCGTACCACTGCGCCTTGCCCTCGCGCGGCGAGAGCCTCTGGCGCTGTCCGGAGATGCCCTGCGCACTCGCCTGCCGTTCGAAAAGCCGGGGCAGGGGCCAGGTCAGATCCTGCCCGGGGTCCAGCACCTCGGCCGCGCGCAGCATGTAGCTGGCATTGGCCCAGATGATGTCGCCATTGCTGCGCTCGCGCCACATCAGCACCGGGGCGCGGGCGATCGTGTCGCGCAAAAGGTCCAGCTCTTCCTGCATCGCGCGTTGCGCCATCAGGTCCTGGCCTGCGGCCCGATCGTCGCGGCTGGGATCGGCGAGCATGATGCGGGTCAGCCCGCCGCGCTGTTCGGCCTGCAACAGCAAGGGGTTCCCCCGCGCCGGCGTGGAGGCCAGCGTCAGCGCCCCTTCATAGGGCAGCTGCAAGAGCCGCGCCTCAAGCTCGGCAAAATGCGGCGCCAGATAGATCATCAGCTTGGCCCAGGCCGAGCCGCTGGCCGGGCTTGACGTCAAAAGCGCGCGCGCCGAGGGCGTGCTGTCCACCAGGACCTCGCCATCGAACAAGAAGACGGTCGCCGAGGTATCCTCGGTGAAAATCGTGACGCGAGCCGCCTTCTGGCGACGCTCGCACAAGACCAAGGCCGCCAAAGCCAACCCGGCGGCGGCCAACGCTGAAAACGTCAGCTCCACAATCGTAAGCCAGTGCAACTGCATTCTGCCATCCCCGACATTCCCGATCTGCAACCTACGGGCGTGGCGGTTAACGAACGGTTAAACTTTTGGGTAAGATTTGACCGAACTCACACAAGGTTGGGCTGATTTTCACCCGAGACGAGATTTTCCGGCGCACGGAGGGCGGATTCGGGCCAGACGACCTCGACCACGGCGCCGCCGCGCTGCGGGCGCTCGCTGGGGGCCAGGAAGGGATCGGTGGCATTGGCAAAGGTCAGATCGGCGCCGGTCCGCTCCAGCAGCGTCTTGGCGATGAAGAGGCCCAGACCCATGCCTTCATATTCCGGGCGCAGACCCTCTTGCTGCGGCTCGCGGCGCAGGCGGACGAAAGGGTCGCCGATCCGGTGGATCAGATGCGGCGGAAAGCCCGCGCCGTCATCGACGATCCGCACCCGGATCTGCCCGCCCTGCCATTCCAGATCGACCCAAACCGTCGAGGCGGCGAAATCCACCGCGTTCTGGATCAGGTTGCGCAGGCCATGGATGATCTCGGGCCGGCGCAGCACGGCGGGCGGGAAGGGCAGGCCAAGGTGATCGGTGATCTCGACCGTCTTGCCGCGGTTCAGATGCGGCTCTGCCGCCTCGCGCACCACGGCGATCAGCGGCGCCTGGCGCAGCAACAGGTCATCCTTCCCGGCCCGCCCCATCGAGCGCAGGATGTCGCGGCAGCGGTCGGTCTGGTCGCGGATCAGCTTGGCATCCTCCTGCAGGCCGGGCTGGCCGTCCAGCTCGTCGATCAGCTCGGCCGCGACCATCTTGATCGTGGCGAGGGGGGTGCCAAGCTCATGCGCGGCGGCGGCCACGACGCCACCCAGATCGGTCAGCTTCTGTTCGCGCGCCAGCGCCATCTGGGCAGCCAGCAGGGCATCCGACATCGCCCGCATCTCCACCGCGATCCGGCGGGAATAGGCGGCCAGAAACACCGTGCCGCTGACGATTGCCGTCCAGAACCCGATCTCCAGCTGGGTCGGCAGGCTGAGGATCTCGCCGTTCCTGAAGTGCAGGGGCTTGTAGATGAAGCCGATCGCGGTGACGAGCTGGATCGAGAGGCCGCCAAGGAAGATCGTCGATTTCAGCTCCAGCGCCGAGGCGGAGATGGTGACAGGCACGATGACCAGCAGGGCGAAGGGGTTGTTGAGCCCGCCGGTCACCCCCACCAGATAGACCATCTGCGCCAGGTCGAAGAGCAGCATCAGCATGGCCTCGTGGTCGGCCAGCCGCTTGTTGGCCGGAAAGACCAGGGTGATCCAGATGTTCAGCGCGACCGAGGCGCCGACCGCCATCGAACAGGGGCCGACCGGCAGGACGAGGTCGAAGTACCAAGGCGCCACGACCAGAACCGCGATCTGCCCGGCGATCGAGATCCAGCGCAGCAGGGTCAGCGTGCGCAGGCGCACCCAGTCGCCGTGGACATAGCGGAAACCGGGGTGCACATCTGTGTGAGTCATCAAATTCCGCCCCTCGCCCCTTGCGTCACGCATTGTTATTGACAGGCAAAGGTCGGATCAATGCGCGACCGTGATGGAGGACCCGATGCTGAAACTTTACGCCGCTGGTGGCGCTGTTGCCCTTTCCGCCTTGCTGGCCTGGCAGACCTACCACGTCATGCGGGCGCAAAGTGCGGATGCCTTTGCCGAATGCCGCAGCGGGGCGGTGGCGGGCGGGCAGATCGGCGGGCCCTTCTCGCTGAGCGACACCAAGGGGGCGGTGGTCACCGATCAGACCCTGCTTGCCAAACCGGCGCTGATCTATTTCGGCTATGCCTCCTGCCCGGATGTCTGCCCGATCGACAATGCCCGCAATGCCGAAGCCGCCGACATTCTTGCCAAACAGGGAATGGAGGTGACTCCGGTCTTCATCTCGGTCGATCCGGCGCGCGATACGCCGCAGGTTCTGGGCGATTACGTCAGCAATTTCGACCACCTTGTCGGTCTGACCGGAACCGAGGCCGAGATTGCCGCCGCGGCCAAGGCTTATAAGGTCTTCTACCAACTTCCGGCAAAGCGCGATCCCGGCTATACGGTGGATCATACGACCATGACCTATCTCATGCTGCCAAAAACCGGATTTGCCGATTTCTTCCAAAGAGATGCGACGCCAGAGCAGATCGCCGACAGGACTGCTTGTTTCCTGAAGGCAAGCTAGGCTACCCTGCGCGTGCCGATGGTCGGGGAGGACAAACGTGGCGGATGAAGCAATACCCGATCTTGGACCGGACCGCTCGCTGCTTTTGGTCGATGACGACGAGGCTTTTGTAAAGCGCCTGGCCCGGGCAATGGACAAACGCGGCTTTCAGACCGAAACGGCGGAAAGCGTTGCGGCGGGCAAGGTGATTGCCCTCTCGCGCCCGCCGGCCTATGCCGTGGTCGATTTGCGGCTGGGCGATGGCAATGGGCTGGATGTCGTCGAGGCGCTGCACCAGACAAGGCCGGATTGCCGGGTTGTCGTGCTGACCGGCTATGGCGCGATTGCGACGGCGGTGGCGGCGGTCAAGATCGGGGCGATCGATTATCTCTCCAAGCCGGCCGATGCCAATGACGTGATGAACGCGCTATTGGCCCGCAGCGAAAACCACCCGCCGATGCCCGATCATTTGATGTCGGCCGATCGGGTGCGGTGGGAGCATATTCAGCGGGTTTACGAAATGTGTGACCGCAATGTGTCCGAGACGGCCCGGCGACTGTCCATGCACCGGCGGACCCTTCAGCGCATTCTTGCAAAGCGCAGCCCTAAATAGGCCGCAAGCCTTGCTTTTTGTCAAAGCCGATCCTAATAAATCCCTATTGGGATAAAAAGGACGCGCGCCGTGGAAAACCTGAACACCCTGTCGCTTAAAGAGTTGAAGGATCTGCAATCTCAGGTAGCCAAGGCTATCGCGACATTTGAAGATCGCAAGAAGAAAGAGGCCCTGTCGGAGCTGCAGGAATTCGCCCGCGCCAAGGGTTTTTCGTTGGAAGAACTGACCGGTGCCACCGTGGTGCGCCGCCGCGCCCCGGCAAGCGCGAAATATGCCAATCCTGCCAATGCATCAGACACTTGGTCGGGTCGTGGCCGCAAGCCGCGCTGGTTCATCGATGCGCTTGCCGCGGGCAAGCATCCCGAAGACCTCGCCATCTGACCTCCCCCACTTTGTGATAAGGATATTGGCCGCCTAGAGGGTGGCCTTTAACCATTTCATGAATACCTTGAGCTCGGCGCGTTTGGGTCCGGGCCTCGTCACCATGTAATAGGCCAGGCTATCATCCTCGACCCTGCCAACGATCTGCAGCGCGCCGGTTTCCACGTCATGTTCCACCAAAGCCTCGGCCTCGACATGCAGGCCATAGCCTTGGCGGGCGGCGGAAAGCGCAAGCTCTTCGGTGGGCATATAGGCAATATTCATCGCATCGGGTTTCAGTCCAAAACCCTTGAGCCAGGTCAGCGCCTCGGGCCAGTCCTGTTCAATCACCCAAGGCATGGCGGAAAGTTCTTCCGGCGAAAGATTCTGCTTTCCGTTCAGCAATAAGGGCGCTGCGACGATCACATAATCGGCAGCGGTCAGAAATTCGACATCCAGCCCGGGCCATTTGCCATTGCCAAAGCGCAGGCCGATGTCGATGCCCTCGCGCCGCAGGTCGACCACGCGCTTTTCGGGGTTGAGCGAGACCTCGATCTCGGGATGCGCCTTCCAGAAGGCGCCGAGGCGCGGCATCAGCCATTGCGCGGCAAAGGCCGGCGTCAGGGTCACCCGCAGGGGGGCGCCGGGACCGCTGCCCTTCACCTCGTCCAGCGCCAGGGCGATGGTGCGAAAGCCGTCCGCCAGGGCCTGCGCCAGCCGCGTGCCCTCGGAAGTCAGGGCCAGGCCGCGCCCGGCGCGATAGATCAGCTCGCGGCCCAGATGATCTTCCAGCCCGCGCACCTGCTGGGCCACGGCGGCATGGGTCACGTTCAGCTCGCGCGCCGCCAGCGAAAAGCTTTGCAGTCGCGCCGCCGCCTCGAAGGCGCGGAGTGAGGTCAGCGAGGGGAAGCTGCGCCAGTCGAGAGACATGATAGTTCACCTAACATCCCAGAATTTTCTTTGACTCGGAAAACCGCCCATATCCCCCTATATACACATCATCGAAACAGAGAAATGGAGAAGAAGATGTTAACCCTGCTTGCAGACGCCCTGATGCTCGCCACCGGGATGACCCCGCTGCCCCGCCACAAGGATACCAAGCGTGGCCGCTAAAGCTCAGCCAAGCTGTTCCAACAAGGCCCTGTGCCGCGCAATGTAGTCCGCCCGCACCACCGTGGGCGGACGCAGTTTTATTTCCAGACCCCGCAAGACCTGATCCGCCGGACGGCCAAAGAACTTGTCGGCCTCACCTTCGGAAAACCCCGCGATCTGCACCGCTTCCAGCCAGGCCGAGACCTTGTCCGCCAGCTTGATCGCCTTCTTCACCATCACAGGCAAAGCCGCCGGCAGACCAAAGCGGATATGCACCGCCGCCGTCAGCCGCGCATCCAGCTCGCCATAGCCGGGCCCCACCGCGGCCTTCACCGGGCTGATCATGTCGCCGATCACATATTCCGGCGCATCGTGCAGCAGGGCCGCCAGCTGCCAGCGCGGCTCCACACCCCCCTGCCTCCGGAAAATCTCCTCGACCAGCAGCGAGTGTTCGGCCACCGAATAGGGCCAGTCCCCCCGCGTCTGCCCGTTCCACCGCGCGACGAAGGCCAGGCCATGGGCGATGTCCTCGACCTCGATATCGACGGCAGAGGGGTCGAGCAGGTCCAGCCTGCGCCCTGAAAGCATGCGTTGCCAGGCCCTGGGTTGCTTCATCTCTTTACCATCGGTTGTCGAATTGCCCTGTAGATGCTATCTGGCCGCCAACCACAGGATCAAGGAGTGCGCCGCATGGCCGCCGATTATATCGTCAAGGATATCGCTCTGGCCGACTTCGGCCGCAAGGAACTGACCATCGCCGAAACCGAAATGCCCGGCCTGATGGCATGCCGTGAGGAATTCGGCCCCGCGCAGCCGCTGAAAGGCGCGCGGATCGCGGGTTCGCTGCACATGACGATCCAGACCGGCGCCCTGATCGAGACGCTGAAGGCGCTGGGCGCCGATGTGCGCTGGGCCTCCTGCAACATCTTCTCGACGCAAGACCATGCGGCGGCGGCGATCGCGGCCTCGGGCACCCCGGTCTTCGCGATCAAGGGCGAAAGCCTCGAGGAATACTGGGAATATACCGACCGCATCTTCCAGTTCGGCGGCGAGGGCGGCACCTGCAACATGATCCTCGACGATGGCGGCGATGCGACGCTGTACATCCTTCTGGGCGCGCGGGTCGAGGCCGGTGAGACCGACCTGATCGCGGTGCCGACCTCGGACGAGGAGGTTTGCCTCTTCAACCAGATCAAGAAGCGGCTCGCCGCCTCGCCCGGCTGGTTCACCAAGCAGCGCGGCGATATCCTTGGCGTGTCGGAAGAGACGACCACGGGCGTCCACCGCCTGTACGAGCTGCACAAGAAGGGCCTGCTGCCCTTCCCGGCGATCAACGTGAACGACTCCGTCACCAAGTCGAAGTTCGACAACAAGTATGGCTGCAAGGAATCGCTGGTCGACGGCATCCGCCGCGCGACCGACACGATGATGGCCGGCAAGGTCGCGGTCGTCTGCGGCTATGGCGACGTGGGCAAGGGCTCGGCGGCCTCGCTGCGTGGTGCTGGCGCCCGCGTCAAGGTCACCGAAGTCGACCCGATCTGCGCGCTGCAGGCGGCGATGGACGGCTACGAAGTGACTCTGCTGGAAGATGAGCTGGAAACTGCCGACATCTTCATCACCACCACCGGCAACAAGGACGTGATCCGCATCGAGCATATCCGCGAGATGAAGGACATGGCCATCGTCGGCAACATCGGCCACTTCGACAACGAGATCCAGGTCGCGGCGCTGCGCAACCACAAGTGGACCAACATCAAGGAACAGGTCGACATGATCGAGATGCCCAACGGGCACCGGATCATCCTTCTGTCGGAGGGTCGCCTGCTGAACCTCGGCAATGCCACCGGCCATCCGTCCTTCGTGATGTCGGCCTCGTTCACCAACCAGGTTCTGGCCCAGCTGGAGCTGTTCACCAAGGGCAAGGACTATGCCCCCGGCGTCTATATCCTGCCCAAAGCGCTGGACGAAAAGGTCGCCCGCCTGCACCTCAAGAAGATCGGCGTGAAGCTGACCCAGCTGAAGCCGGAACAGGCCGCCTATATCGGCGTCAATGTCGAAGGCCCGTTCAAGAGCGAGCATTACCGCTACTGAGCCGCCTGCGGCACCAGGTTTGAAAAGGCCCGCCCTCACCCGGCGGGCCTTTTGCTTGCGGCCTTCCTGCCGATCCGGGGCGCGCGGCAAATATTCCCTTTGCGGGTTCAGAGGCCGGACCTAAGCTGTCGCCCCATCCACCACCTGCGGGCGCTGGATGGTTTTGCCAGGAAAAGGGAGAGTACGATGGGTAAGAGAGATGATTTGATTGCGAAATATGCGGAAGACCTGAAGACCAAATGCAAGATGAATCCCGATATGGCACTTTTGACCAAAGTCACCATCGGATGCGGGCCGGCGATTTACGATGCGGATTCCGCCACCATTGCGGGCTCGGACGCGGGCGAGCTTGAGACCGTGAAAAAGAACTTTCTGATCAAGAAGCTGGGCCTGTCTGACGGCTCTGCGCTGGACGAGGCAATTTCCGCCGTCCTGGACACTTACGGCAGGTCAGAGCGCAACAAGTACCGCGCCGTCGTCTATTACATGCTGACCAAGCATTTCGGCAAAGAGGCCATGTTCGGCTGAAGCGGCCCCCTTCTGACAAGGGCCCGCCCGACAGCGGGCCTTTGTGCGACGTGGTTAAACCTCAAGTTTTCGCTTCTTCGGATTTGCCCTGCCCGCCTGATTCTTGCTATGTTCTTCCCAAGGGCATCATGTCCGGGACCTTTTATCAAACACGTGCGGTGCTGGGTGCGCGTGGGGTGGATGAGGGGTCCCTAGGGGTGGGGGCCCCTCATTTTATTTGCTCTCCCTCCTAACATCGCAATGCAAAGGACCCGTGCTGGCGCTTGGGTCCCTTTGCCTGTCGTGCTAGGCAGATCCGCGCTCCGCCGGTTTCCCGCTGGCGAGAAAGGACCCCATGTTCAGCAATTGGCAGCAAGAGAAGGCGAAGACCGCCCTGGTCGACGAGGCGCAGGCCCTGGCCGACAAGCTCGCCGCGGCAAAGCGCCATCATGTGGACGAACAGGCCGCCGCCGCCCGCTATTGGGTCGCCGTCTACTTGAACCGTGGCCTCAACCTGCAGGAGATCTCGCTTTGGCCCCCGGCAGAGGCGGAACGTTTCGCCAAGGCCGCCGCCAAGGACATCGCCGCCCTGCGCAAGAAGCGGGAATACGGCCAGAGCGACGGGCTGACCGTCTGGCTTCACACCGCCCGCGCTCTGGCCGAGCCGCGCATCCTGCCCCCGGCAAAGGAGATCTGGCGCCAGTTGTCAGGCGCCGGACCGAATGCAGAGAGCATGGCCGAAGAGATGATGCAGGACGCCGGCCTGCCCCTGGGCCAGCATGGCGCAATCCCCGCCGGGTTTGACGACCCGGAATAGGCCCGCACCCCCCGCAACCGCATCCCCAAAAGGCAATCTGCCGGCAGAGGCCCTGAAACCGGCCATCCGGTCTTGATTTGCGCCGGTTGCCGGGGGACAGGATGGGCAAAGCCGATGACGCCAGACAGAAGGAGACAGTGCCGATGGGCCGCGAGGATAAACCGCCGCTGGGCAACCCGACGATCCGCACCGTGGCCATGCCCGCCGACACCAACCCTGCGGGCGACATCTTCGGCGGCTGGCTGATGAGCCAGATGGACCTTGCCGCCGGCAATGTCGCCGCCCTGACCTCGGGCGGGCGGAGTGCGACGATCGCCGTCGATGGCATGATCTTTCACCGGCCGGTCAAGGTGGGGGACGAGGTCTCGCTTTACGCCACGCTGGTCAAGGTCGGCCGCACCTCGATGACCATCCATGTCGACGCCTGGCGCCGCCCGCGCCAATTGCACGACAGCGAAAAGGTGACCGAGGCGAATTTCATCTTCGTGGCGCTGGACGAGCATGGCCAGCCGATTCCTGTCAGGAACGGTGCAGGCTGATCCGCACGGAAGGACGCCGGGTAAACCCGGGCCGCGCTGCAAGGGATGGAAAGGAACTGGTGCCCCAAGACGGACTCGAACCGCCGACCCATTGCTTACGAAGCAATTGCTCTACCAGCTGAGCTATTGGGGCACGAAGCGTCGTGTAACCACTGTCCGCGCCGTTGTCCAGAGGACTGCGCCGCTCTCTTGCGTTTCCATCGCGCGGAAAGTGGTGCGATGCCTTGCGGTGCGTCAGTTGGCGCGGCGGCCGATGGCTTCCAGGTCGATCGGCTCCGGCACGGGTTCGGGATCGGGCTCTGCCGGGCGAGGGGCCTGGACGAGGACGGGCAGAAGCTCGGCCCCCGTGGCGCTGGCCCCGGCGGTCTCGACCGGCTCGCGCCAGCTGAGCGTGTCGAAGCCCTGGCAATTGTCGCAGATCGGCACCCAGGCGACATGGACGGCCTGGCACTTGTCGCAGCACCAATGCGGCCCGCGCGGCGCGATGATCGCCTTGGACAACCAGGCGCGCACCGTTGCGTCATCGCCGCCCTCGCCCCGCTCGATGGCCGCCATGATGGCGAGGCTGCGCTGGGTCGGGTGGCTGGTGGCCAGATCGCCCAGGGCGCGACGGGCGGCAGGGAAATCCTCGGCGACGATGCAGAGCTCGGCCAGGAGCTGTTTGGTTTCCGGATCGTCGGGATGGATCGCGGTCAGCGTGCGGAAGCGTTTCAGGCGGGCCTCGGGGGTTTCCTCGGGCGCAATCTCGGCAAAGGCGGCGGCGAGGTCGGGGTGCGGCTGCGCCTCCCAGGCCTTCTTCAGCACGCGGGTCGCATTCTTGGCATCGCCCTTGTCGATATAGCTGCGCGCGGCCATGGCGGCGGCGGGGATCAAGTCGGGCGACAGCTTGTTGGCGGCGATGGCGGCCTCGCGCGCCTCGATGCTGGCGCTGTCGTCCATGATGCCCCGCGCCTCCTGCAGCGCCAGAACGGCATCGCGACGGCGGTAGACATCGCGGGGCAGCAGGCCCGCCTTCGATTGCGCGGTCAGCGTGGCGCGGGCGCCCTTCCAGTCGGCGGCGCCGGATTGCAGCTTCAGCAGAATCTCCTGCAGTTCGGCATTGCGCGGCTTCATCTCGAAGGCCTTCTCGGCCAGCTTCAGCGCGGTTTCCATATCGCCCTCGGCCAGCTTCTGCTTCAAGAGCCCGCGAATCCCGATGAAGCGCGAGCGCGGGTCGGCCAGCAGCGCCTTGTAGGCTTCGCCGGCGCGTTTGGTGTCGCCGGCGAAATCTGCGGCCTGGGCGACCAGAAGGTTGGTCAGTTCCGGCCGGTCAAGATAGCCCGCCGCCCGCTGCGCCTTGATCAGGGCCAGACGCCCTTCGCCCGCGGCCAGCGCCATCGTGCCATCGGCCAGCGCCTGAAAGCCGCGCCGTTCCCGGTCGCGGTCGAGATAGCGCGAGATGGCCGTCTCATCCCCGGTGAGAAAGCGCAGCACGGCGACCAGCAGGCCCAGCAGCTTGAAGATCACCCAGACGGCCAGCATCACGACCAGCGCGAAGATGGCCAGCTGCAGCGGGCGCAGGCTGAACTCCCACCCGGCAAAGGCGATGCGCATCACGGCATCGGCCTGCAGCAAGAGGTTGGCGGCGAAGGCGAGGGCCAGCACCACGACGACGAAGAACAGGATGCGGAGCAGCGACCACAGCATGATTCACCCCGCCTTGTTCAAGGATTGCAGGGCGGCAGCGGCATCCAGCCGCAGCTGGGCGCGGGCCTGCCAGTCGGCCATGGCGGCCTGCCCTTCGGGTGGCAGGGCCGAAAGCTCTTTCAGGGCAGTGGCGAGGTCGCCCTTGGCGGTGGCAGCCTCGGCCCGCGACAGCACGGCATCGGGGTCGTCGCCCTCACGCGGGGCCAGCGCACGGGCGCCGGTCTGGGCGCGCAGGAAGGTCGCGACCCGCTCGGACCAGGTCTGGCCCATATGGGCGCGCAGGGCAGCCTCGAGGGCGGCGCGGGCGGCGGCGGGGAAATCGGCCTGCAGGCCTTGCAGCGTCGGCAGGCCCGCGCTGGCATTGTCGGTCAGCACGGCCGGCAAGGTGGCGCCTTTCAGGTCCGCCAGGGCCGCCGTATAGGGCGCGCCACTGTCCAGCGCCGCCGCGATCTGGCTGAGCGCCGCGCGTGCCGTGACGGCCTCGGCATTGCTTTGGGCAGCGGCTTCGATGGCGGCCAGCTTGGCCTCGGTGTCCTTGACCTTGGCATCCAGCGCCGCCTGCACCTCGGGCGAGACGATGCCCGCGCCATTGGCCTTCAGCGCCTCGACTTCGGCGCGCAGCTGGGTCAGGGCGGCAGGGTCGCCGGTCGTGCCGCTGGGTCGCGCTTCCAGGGTGGCAATCCGCGCCTCCAGCGCCGCCACCTGATCGCCGCCTTGCGCGGCGGGGGGCGCCGTCTCCAGCTTGCTGACGCGGTCGGCCAGGGCCGAGACCGTCTCGATCCGCTGGCCCAGTTCGACGATCTGTGCCTTGAGCGTCTTGACCTCGTTCACCTCGGCCGCAAGCTGGCTGGACAGGCTGGTGGTGTCCTGAACCGGCCAACCGTTCGGCACCACCTGCGCCAGGCCAAATCCCGCCGCCGCCGCCACGACCCCGCCGAGGATCGGCCAGAGGACGGAACGCGACTTCTGCGGTGTCACGGCCTGCACTGGCGCGGGCGCTTCTGCAAGCACGGGCTCGTCCTTGACCGGTTCCGCCTTGCCCAGGTCTGCAGCACCCGTGTCATCCGTATCGGCCATGGTTCGTCCTTTTCGCACTGCACTTCTCGACTCAAGGTAATGCCGGGCAGCGCCGCTATTCAAGCGCGCTGGCCTGCGACCAATGGGCTAACACCGCATCCAGCATCTTCGTTCCATCGGGATGGGCAACAATCTGCACCGAACCCTGGCCGAAATCGGCGGATCGGGCGACGGCCTCGCTCATCGCGATCAGGGTCAGTGGGGCAGTGGCGGCGATCCGGCGACACTCTGAACCAAGGATTTCGGCGCTGCGGGGCGAAAACAGCGGCACAATCAGGCGGGTGGTGCCGCGCAGCGCGGCCGCAGCCTCGGGCGCAAGGGGGCGCGGGTCCTGGGCATAGACCACAAGCTCCTCGGTGGGCAGGCCGCTGGCCGAAAGCCGCCGAGCCAGATCGCCCCGCGCCTCGCGCCCGCGCAAATGCAGAAGCGGGGCCTTGGGCTGCGAGAGAATCAGCGCCAGCAGATCCTCGGCATCGCCATCCGCGACGATGGGCGCAAAGCCCGCCGCTTCCGCCGCAAGGCCGGTCTTGCGCCCGACGCAGAAGGCGAGGTCGGGCAAGGCGGCCTTCATCCGCGCCGCAGCCTCGGCCCCGGTTTGCGAGGTCAGGATCACCGCCGCCCAATTGCCCTGCGGCACGGGCGGGTTCAGCAGGGCCGGCTCCAGCAGGGGCGAGGTCACGATCGCCATCTGAGGCGCCCGCTGCCGCAGTTCGGCGGCAAAGCTTTCCGACTGCGCCTGCGGGCGGGTCAGCAAAACCACAGGGAAAACCACGGGGCGAGAGGATTGTATGGCCATGACCAAGGTGTTACCTGCGCAGAGGTTCCGGGGCAATCTGGCCCGAACATTCGTGATGGATGCCATGGACGCAACCTTGACCTTTTTGGGCATCGAAAGCAGCTGCGACGACACCGCCGCCGCCGTGGTGCGCCGCTTTCCCGATGGCTCGGCCCAGGTGCTGAGTTCCGATGTCGAAGGGCAGTCTTCCCTTCATGCCGATTTCGGCGGTGTGGTGCCGGAAATCGCCGCCCGCGCCCATGCCGAGCGGCTGGATCACAGCGTCGAACGCGCGCTGGCCTCGGCCGGGCTGACGCTGGTGGATCTGGACGCGGTGGCCGTGACCTCGGGGCCGGGGCTGATCGGCGGGGTCCTGTCGGGCGTGATGATCGCCAAAGGGATTGCGGCGGCGACGGGCCTGCCGCTGCTGGGGGTGAACCATCTGGCGGGCCATGCGCTGACGCCGCGGCTGACCGATGGGCTGGCGTTTCCCTATCTGATGCTGCTGGTCTCGGGCGGGCACTGCCAGTTCCTGATCGTGCAGGGGCCGGACCTGTTCCAGCGTCTGGGTGGGACGATCGACGACGCCCCGGGTGAGGCCTTCGACAAGGTCGCAAAGCTTCTGGCCCTGCCGCAGCCCGGCGGGCCCTGGGTCGAGGCCGAGGCCGCCAAGGGCGACGCCAAACGCTTTCCCCTGCCGCGTCCTTTGCTGGACCGGCCGGGCTGCGATATGTCTTTTTCCGGGCTGAAAACGGCGGTGCTGCGGGTGCGCGATGCGCTGGTGGCCGAAAAGGGCGGCATCACGGTGCAGGACCGCGCCGATATCTGCGCCGCGTTCCAGGCCGCCGTCGCCGCCGTTCTGGCCGAAAAAACCCGCCGCGCCTTGGAGGTTTACCTCGCCCTGAACCCCGCCAGCCCGGCGCTTGCCGTGGCCGGTGGCGTGGCCGCCAACAAGGCCATTCGGGCGGCATTAGAGACGGTTTCCACCCGCCTTGGCGTGCGGTTCACCGCCCCGCCCCTGCGGCTATGCACCGACAATGCCGCGATGATCGCCTGGGCCGGGATCGAGCGTCACCTGATGGGTGCCGAAAGCGGCAGCGACCTGGTGGCCCGCCCGCGCTGGCCCTTGGACAAGCTGGCCGCCCCCCTGATCGGTTCGGGCAAGAAGGGGGCCAAGGCATGATCGGGGTCGTCGGCGCGGGAGCTTTCGGGACGGCATTGGCCATCGCTCTTGGGCGCGAGGGGCATGCGGTGACCCTGTGGGCACGCGATGCGGCACAGGTTGCCGAAATCGCCGCAAGCCGGGCCAATCAGGCGCGGTTGCCGGGGGTTAGCCTGCCCGAAACAGTCTCTATCACTGCGGAAATCAAGGATCTGGCTGGGGCCGAGGCCATCTTGCTCTCCCTCCCGATGCAGGCGCTTTCGGGGTTTCTGGCGGAGCAGGGCCGCGCGTTGGATGGTCTGCCGCTGGTGGCCTGCTGCAAGGGCGTGGACCTCAGCAGCCTGCGCGGCCCGACGGCGCTGATCGCCGAGCATTGCCCGCAAAGCCCCGCCGCGATCCTGACCGGCCCCAGCTTTGCCGCCGACATCGCCCGGGGCCTGCCCACCGCGTTGACCCTCGCCTGCGCGGGGCCCGAGGCCGAGGCCCTGCAGCACCTGCTGTCGACCCAGACCCTGCGGCTTTATCGCACCGCCGATGTGATCGGCGCGGAACTCGGGGGTGCCTTGAAGAACGTGATCGCCATTGCCGCCGGCGTGGTGATCGGCGCGGGCCTCGGCGAATCCGCCCGCGCCGCCCTCATCACCCGGGGCTTTGCCGAGATGCAACGCTTTGCCGCAGCACTTGGGGCCAAGTCAGAGACGCTTTCCGGCCTCTCCGGCCTTGGCGATCTGGTCCTGACCTGCACCTCGACCCAGTCGCGCAACCTGCGCTTTGGCCTCGCGTTGGGCGCCGGGCAAGGCTTTGACGCAAAGATGACCGTGGAGGGGGTTGCCACTTCGCAAGCGGTCAGACACCTTGCCGCAAGCCGGTCGATCGACATGCCGATTGCCACGATGGTGGCGCGGTTGATCGCCAAGGATATCCCGCTGGATCAGGCCATCCGCAGCCTGATGTCCCGCCCGCTGAAAGAGGAATGACATGCGCGTAGCCCTGATCTGCATCGACAAGCCCGATTCGCTTCACATCCGCACCGCCAACCGGCCGGCGCATGTGGAGCATCTGAAGAACAGCGGCGTGGTTGAACTCGCCGGGCCGTTCCTCGATGCCGATGGCGCCATGTGCGGCTCTCTCGTCGTGGTGGAGGTCGAGACGATGCAGCAGGCGCAGGACTGGGCCGCCGCCGACCCCTATGCCCAGGCCGGCCTTTTCGCCTCGGTCGAGCTGCGCGAATGGAAGAAGGTCATCGGATGAGCTACTGGCTTTTCAAATCCGAACCCGACACCTGGAGCTGGGATCTGCAGGTGGCGCGCGGTGCGGCGGGCGAGGAATGGCATGGCGTGCGCAACTATCAGGCGCGCAACAACATGCGGGCGATGAAGATCGGTGACCTGGGGTTCTACTACCACTCCAACATCGGCAAGGAGATCGTGGGCGTGGTCGAGGTTTCCGCCGAATCCGCGCATGACAGCACGACCGAAGACCCGCGCTGGGACTGCGTCCATATCCGCGCGGTGAAATCCTTCGTCACGCCGGTGACGCTGGAAACCTGCAAGGTCCAGCCGGGGCTGGAAAAGATGGTCCTCATCAACAACTCGCGCCTGTCGGTCCAGCCGGTCAGCCCCGAGGAATGGCGGATCATCTGTGGCCTTGGTGGCGTGACCCCGTGAAAACCGTTCCGCGCTGCCCCGCGACGCGCTAGGCTGCCCCGAAAGAACAGGAGAAGACGATGCAGATTTTCGCCGTGATCCTCGCCGCCGTGGCGGCCTATGGGTTCGGGGCCTTCTGGTACATCCGGATGTCGAAACCCTGGATGCAGGCGGCAGGCATCCCGCTGGATGCGACGGGCAAGCCGATGGGCAACCGCAGCCCCTTGCCCTTCATCGTGGGCTTTGTGGCCGAAGTGCTGGTGGCCGGCATGATGCGGCATATCTTCGTCAAGGCCGGGCTCGACACCCTGCCCGAGGGGCTGATGGGCGGCTTCGGCATCGGGACCTTCCTGATCACGCCCTGGGTCACGATGAACTATGCCTTCGCCGGGCGACCCTACAAGCTTGCGCTTCTGGACGCGGTCAATGCCGTGGTCGGCTGCACCATCATGGGCGTGATCCTGTCGCTCTTCCTCTGAAACCCCGGGTCAGAGGGTTTTGAGGAAGGCGTCGATCCCGGCCTGGGCCACGTCCTGATCCTGCGCGGGCGAGCCGGAAGAAACGCCGATGCCGCCCACGACCTCGCCCTTCACCAGAACCGGCAGGCCGCCGCCCACCACCATCAACCTGCCGCCGATCGCCGAGGCGATGCCGTAAGCCGGGGCGCCCGGCTGGCTCGCCGCGCCATATTCATGCGTCGCCTTGCGCGCGGCAGCGGCGGTGAAGGCCTTGTCGATCGCGATGGTGGAGGAGGTGACCTTGCCGCCATCCATCCGCTCGAAAGCCACCAACTGGCCGCTTTCGTCGGTCACGGCGATGCACATTGGCACCCCAATGGCCGTGGCGCGGGCGGCGGCCCCGGCGATCAGGATGCGGGCATCGGCGATATCAAGGCGGGTGATCGTGATCATTGGGCGGCCTCCTGGCTTTGGGTCATGGCGGACTTTGCCATACGGCGGGCGCGGTGCAACAGGGGTTCGGTATAGCCCGAGGGTTGGCTGGCGCCTTGCAGGATCAGATCGCGGGCGGCGTGAAAGGCCAGTCCGTCAAACCCGGGCGCCATCGGCGCATAGGCCGGATCGCCGGCATTCTGGTCGTCGACCCGCAGGGCCATCCGCCGCAGGCTCGCGTCGATCTGCGCCTCGGTGATCAGCCCGTGCAAGAGCCAGTTGGCGAGGAACTGGGCCGAGATGCGCAGGGTCGCCCGGTCCTCCATCAGCGCCACATTGTCGATGTCGGGCACTTTCGAACAGCCGATGCCCTGATCGACCCAGCGCACGACATAGCCGAGGATGGATTGGCAGTTGAGGTCGACCTCATGGCCGATCTCTTCCGCCGAAAGGTTGCGCCCGGTCAGAAGGGGCGGGGTCAGAAGCGCGTCGAGGCTGGCGCGCAACCGTGATGCCAGCGCGGTCTGGCGGGCGGCGACATCGACCTGATGGTAGTGGACCGCATGCAGGGTGGCGGCGGTCGGGCTGGGCACCCAGGCGGTGCTGGCGCCTGCGATTGGATGCGCGGATTTCACGGCCAGCATCTCGGCCATGGCGTCGGGTTTGGCCCACATCCCCTTGCCGATCTGGCCATGCCCCGGCAGGCCGGTGGCAAGGCCCGCATCGACATTGCCGGCCTCATAGGCGGCAAGCCAGGGGCTGTCCTTCATCTCGGCCTTGGGGACCACGGGGCCGGCCTGCATGCAGGTGTGGATCTCGTCCCCGGTCCGGTCGAGAAAACCGGTGTTGATGAAGACTAGGCGCTGCTTCACCGCCCGCATGCATTCCCGCAGATTGGCAGAGGTGCGGCGTTCCTCGTCCATCACGCCGAGCTTTACCGTATGGCGGGAAAGTCCGAGGATATCCTCGACCCGGGCGAACAGCCGGTCGGCAAATGCCACTTCCTCCGGCCCGTGCATCTTCGGTTTCACCACATAGACCGACCCCGCCCTCGAATTGCGCGGGCCGGTGGCACGGCCCAGGTCATGCAGGGCGCAGGCGACGGTGACCATCGCGTCCAGCATGCCCTCGGGCGTTTCGGCCCCGTTCCACAGCACGGCATCGGTGGTCATCAGATGCCCCACATTGCGCACCAGCATGACGGCGCGGCCCGGCAGGGTGAGGGGCGCGCCCTCCGGCGTGGCAAAGCGGCGGTCGGGGTTCAGGCGGCGGTGGATGATCTTGCCGTTCTTCGTCAGCGTCTCGGCCAGATCGCCCTTCATCAGGCCCAGCCAGTTGGCGTAGAGCGCCACCTTGTCGGCGGCATCGACGGCGGTCACGCTGTCTTCGCAATCCTGAATGACGGAGAGGGCGCTTTCCATCTCCACATCGCACAGGCCCGAGGGGCTTTGCGCGCCCACCGGATGGGTGGGGTCAAAGCCAAGCACGATGTGCAGCCCGTGGTTTTGCAACAGGATCAGGCGGCGGTTGCCCTGCTGCCCGGTTCCGGCGAACTGGGCGGGGTTGGCGAGGGGCACGCGCCTGCCATCCGCCGCCTGAACCAAAAGCGCAGCGTCTTCAATGCTATAGGCCAGGGCACCGGCGTGGCTGGCACCTTCAAGCGGCACGGCCTTGTCGAGGAAACCGGCCGTCCAGGCCACGACCTCTGCCGCGCGGGCGGGGTTCAGACCGGCGCCGGCAGGCTTCGTTCCCATCGCGTCGGAACTGTAAAGCGCGTCGTAAAGACTGCCCCAGCGCGCGTTCGCGGCATTCAGCGCAAAGCGGGCGTTGGAGACCGGCACCACCAGCTGCGGTCCGGAGAGCGTGGCAATCTCGGGGTCCACCGGGCCGGTCTCGATGCGGAAAGCGGGGCCTTCCGGCACGAGGTAGCCGATGTCGGTGAGAAAACCGCGCCATTCCGCAGCGTCCAGCGGCGCACCGCGTCGGGCCGCAAGCCAGGTGTCGATCTCGGCCTGCAGCGCCTCGCGCCGCGCCAGCAGGCGGCGGTTTTCCGGGGCCAGATCGGCCAGAAGTGCAGCATAGCCCGCCCAGAAGGTCCGGGGCTCTACCGCCGTGCCGGCCAGCACCGCACCTTCGATGAAGGTTGCAAGAGAGGCATCAACGCGCAATCCGGCGCGGGGAAGGTAATCTGGCATGGCGGGTCTCCGAACTATGGCAAGACCGCTATAGGCTTGCCCTTGCCCCGCGGCCAAAACATCCGCAAAGCTTTCCACCATGTGGAAAGGGGCTGCCGGATGGGGAAAGATTCCGAAGCGCAGGGCGTCCAGTCGGTGGAACGCGCCTTGCGGATCCTAGAGGCGCTTGCCGCAAGGACCGAGGGGGTGCGCCTGTCGGATCTGGCGCGCAGCCTGGATCTGGCGGTCTCTACCACCCACCGCCTGCTGACCACGCTGGAACAGCGCGGCTTTGCCCAGGCCTCGGCCGAAAGCGGGCTTTGGGTCGTGGGGCGGCGGGCCTGGTTCGTCGGCTCTTCCTATGCGCGAAGGGTGAATTATGCCGCCGTGGCGCTGCCCTATCTGCGCCGCCTGCGCGATGCGACGCGCGAGACGGCCAACATGGGCGTGCTGGATGATGGCGAGGTGATCACCCTGGCCCAGGTCGAAAGCCGCGAGATCATGCGCGCCATCGCCCCGCCCGGCGGGCGCGCCCCGGTGATCAATTCGGCCATGGGCAAGGCGATGATCGCGGCCTGGCCGGATGAGGCGATTGTGGCTCTGATCCGGCGGAACGGCCTGCGTCCGCTGACCGCGACCAGCCTGATGAAGACCGAGGATGTGCTGGAGGAAATCGCCCGGATCAGGGTCGAGGGCTATGCCGTGGATGACGAGGAATTCGTCACCGGCATGCGCTGCGTTGCGGCCTCGGTCCTGTCGGCCGAGGGAGAGCCCTTGTTCGCCATCTCGATCTCGGGCCTCGCCGCACGGGTCACGCCGGACCGCACCGCCCGTTACGGCCAGACGGTCCGTGCCATTGCAGAACAGCTGTCAGCGGCGATCGAGGGATAGCGCCGGGGCGGCTTCAGTGCCCCGACGCCACCGGCCCGCCCGGTTTGCGCATCAGCAGCGCAAAGCCCGAGAGCGAGGCGAAGAGGAAGGCCAGAAGGAAGAAGACGTCGATGAAGGACAAAAGCCGCGCCTGTTGATTGACCTGCGCCATCATCTGCGCCAGCGCCGCCTTGTGCCCATCCAGACCCTTGGCCGAAAACGCCTGCGCCATCGTGTCCAGCTGATGTGCCACCGCCGGATTGGACCAGCTGACATCATCGGCCAGCCGGGCAAAGTGCAACCGGCCCCGGTCCACCAACTGCGTATTGATCAGCGCCAGCCCGACCGCCCCGCCAAGGTTCCGCGTCAGGTTGAAGAGGCCGGAGGCATTCTTCATCCGCTCGGGCGGCAGGGTGCCAAGCGCCAGGTTGTTGACCGTGACCATGCAGAGCATCAGGGACACGCCGCGCAGGATCTGCGGCAGGAACAGCTCGCGGAAGTCCCAGTCGCCGGTCAGGCCGGTCAGCATCCAGCTGCTGACGGCAAAGCCCAGAAGCCCGATCATGATCATGATCCGCATGTCGACCTTGCGCGCCAGGATGCCGGCAAAGGGGGCGGTGAAGAACATGGCCAAGCCGCTCACGAACATCGTCTCGCCGATCATCATGCTGTCAAAGCCGCGGATCTGGCCGAGGTAGAGCGGGTAGAGATAGGTCATGCCATAAAGGCCGGACCCCATCACGAAAGAGAAGGTCGAACCGAAGGCGAAGTTCACGTCCTTGAACGCGCGCAGGTCCACCACGGGCTCTTCCGCCGTCAGCACCCGCCAGAAGAAGGCCACCGCGCCGATCACCAGCGTGATCGAAAAGAAGAACACCGTCTCGTCATTCAGCCAGTCGTTGCCCGGGCCCTCCTCCAGCACATATTGGAACGAGCCGAGGAAGGCGACCATGGCCACAAGTCCGGTCCAGTCGAATTTCTTGAACAGGGCGAAGTTCGGCTTGTCGAAGTCGACCAGCATCCAGACGGCAATCGTGACCGCAATGCCCGGCGGCACGTTGACGAGGAACAGCCAGTGCCAGGACAGGGTATGGCTGAGATAGCCGCCGATGGTAGGGCCGACGGTGGGTGCCAAGGTCGCCACCAGCCCGATGATCGGCGAGACGATGGCCTGTTTCGACTTCGGAAAGATCGTGAAGGCGGCGGTGAAGACGCTGGGGATCATGCCGCCGCCGAGGAAGCCCTGCAGCGTGCGGTAGACGATCATCTGGTCGATGTTGGAGGCCGTGGCGCAAAGAAAGCTCGAGGCGGTGAAGCCTGCCGCTGCCACGGTGAACAGGATCCGCGTCGACAGCACCCGGCTGAGGAACCCCGACAGCGGGATCATGATCACCTCGGCGATGAGGTAGGCGGTCTGAACCCAGGAAATCTCGGAGGAACTGGCGCTGAGGCCGGCCTGAATCTCGGCCAGTGATGCCGAGACGACCTGAATGTCGAGAATCGCCATGAACATGCCGAAGACCATCGCCAGGAAGGCAAAGACCTTGCGCTTGCTGATGGTCGTGGGGGCGGCGGGGCCAGCCATGATGCGAAAGCCTTATTTGTCTGCCGTACCGGTGCGGCTGTCGATGTCGATCACGACGCTCAGCCCGGCGCGCATCTTGCCGCTGGCCAGAACGTCGGCCGGCAGGCTGATCCGGACCGGAACGCGTTGCACGACTTTGGTGAAGTTGCCGGTCGCGTTCTGAGCCGGCAGCAGCGAGAACATCGAGCCCGTCGCGGGCGAGATCGAGGTGACCGTGCCGGTGAATTCCTGACCCGGCAGGCCATCGACGGCGATTTTCGCCGTGGCGCCGGTCTTGATCCCGTCCAGCTGGGTCTCCTTGAAGTTCGCCTCGATATAAAGCTGATCGGTCGGCACGATGGCGCCGAGGATCTGGCCGGGGCTGACCAGGTCGCCCTGTTGCGGCGTCAGGTTGGTGAAGGTGCCGGCATAGGGCGCGCGCAATAGGGTCAGGTCCAGGTTGCGCTGGGCCTGTTGCACGGCGAGGTCAAGGGCGCGCATCCCGCTTTGGGTTTCGGCATATTCGGCCTGCATCACCGCGACATTCGCCTCGGCGCTGGTGATCTTGGCCTCGGCCCCGGCGAGATCGGCGGTGGCCTGCGCCAGTGCCGCATCGGCCGAATCGACCTGGGCCCGCGTCGCCGCATTGGAGGCGGCAAGGCTGCGGGCGCGGTCATCGACCAGCTTGGCATTCTTCAACGCGGCGATCATCGCGTCCTTGTTGGCCTGTTCCTGCAGCACGGCGGCCTTGGCAGCCTGGGTCTGGGCGTCGATCCGCTTCAGGGTCTCGGTCTGGGTCGCGATCTTGCTTTTCGCCAGATCCAGCGCAATGCGGTAATCGCCGTCATCGAGACGCACCAGCACATCGCCAGCCTGAACCTTCTGGTTTTCCTGCACCGGAATCTCGCTGACATAGCCTTGGATCTTGGCCGAGACCTGCGCGATGTTGCCCTGCACATAGGCGTCATCGGTGGAGACCATGAAACGACCATCCATCCAGTAGTCGCGGCCATAGGTCGCGCCAAAGCCGACCAGCGCCAGCGCCACGATGCCAAGGATCACGGTCTTGCGCCGGCTCTTCGGCTTGGCGGGTTCGGCGGCTTTCGGCGGCGCCTCTGCCACGGGTGCGGCAGGGGGAGCGACGGGGGGCGCGACGGGGGCTTGCGTCTCTTTCAACGCGGGCGACTGAACGGCGGGGGTCTGGACAAGGGCAAGGCGCGCATTGCCGGTTCCGACGTTGGGCTGGGGTTGATCATCAAGCGACATGTGTCTATCTCTGTCCAGATCGAACTGATTGGTTCGGTTCAGCAGGTAGGACGGGTGCGCGGCAAAATCAACTGAAATCGAACCGCTCAGTTCGATTTATTTACAGAAAGTGTTCTGATGACCGATCCAGACGTTCCGGTGGCGCGCGACTGCCCCAAGAAGCCGATGGCGGCGACCGGGGGGCGCTGTGCCGCAGGGCAGGATGTGAACAAGCGCGAGCAGATCCTGTCGGGCGCGCATCGGGTGTTTTCCTCGATGGGCTATGACGCCGCCAGCATGAACGACATCACGCGCGAGGCGCAGGTGTCCAAGGGCACGATCTATGTCTATTTCAACAGCAAGGAAGACCTGTTCGAGGCGCTGATCGAACGCGAACGCGCCGTGCTTTTCGCCGGGGTCGAGGCGGCGCTGCAAGGCAGTGGCACGCTGGAAGAACGGCTGCAGCGCCTTGCCGCGGCGGTGATCCGCATCCTCTGCTCGGACACGGTGATCCGGGCGCATCGCGTGGTGATCGGGGTCAGCGAAAGGATGCCCGAACTTGGGATGCGCTTCTTCGATCGCGGCGCGGCGCGGACGGTGCGGCTTTTGGCTTCGGTCCTGCAGACCGAGATCGACAAGGGCATCCTTGCCATCCCCGATGTCGACTTCGCCGCCTCGCAATTCGTCGAACTCGCGACCGCGGGCCTGTTCCGCCGGCGTCTTTTCGGCAAGGTGACGACCCTGCCGACCGAGGCGGAAATCACCCGCAATGCCACCAGCGCCACCGCGATGTTCCTTGGCTACTATGGCGCCCGCGAGGGCTGAGCTGGCCTCCGCCCTCAGTCCCGCGGGCGGGCGAGGCAGGTCGTCCAGACCGCGAGGAACAGCGCTGCCATCACCGGCCCGGTGATGAAGCCCTGCATGCCGAAGGTGGTGATCCCGCCGAGGGTCGAGATCAGCACCAGGTAATCCGGCATCCGCGTCGCCTGCCCGACCAGCCAGGGCCGCACGATATTGTCGATCAGGCCTACGACCAACACACCATACAGCGTCAGCGCAAGGCTGTGCCAGATCATGCCCTTGGCCAGGAAATAGATCGCGACCGGCACCCAGACCAGCGCCGCGCCGAAGACCGGGAACAGCGACAGCACCGACATCAGCACCATCCAGAGCAGCACGGCATGGACGCCCAGCACCCAGAAGCCAAGGCCCGCCACCGTGCCCTGCAACAGCGCCACGACGATATCGCCGCGCACCGTGGCGCGCACCACGACGGTGAAGGTCTGCAGAAGGTCGTCGAGCAGGCTGCGCTCCATCGGGATGGCGGCCTTGATCCGGGCCAGCACCAGGTCGCCGTCGCGGAACAGGAAGAAGGTCAGGTAAAGCATCACGCAGAGTTCGACGACGGCCCCTGCCGTGCTTCGGCCGAAGGTCAGGAAGGCGGTGCCATTTGCGGCGAGCCAGTCGCTGGCGGCGGCGGGGATGCCGTCCTGCAGTGTAGTCAGGTCGCTGATGCCAAAGCGCAGCAGCATGTCCTTGCTCCAGCCGGGCAGGATGTTCATCAGGTCCTGGAACATCGCATGCAGGTCGATCTGGCCGGACTTCACCGCCTCGACCAGCGAGGTCGCCTCGCGCACCACGGCGGCCAGGATCATCAGCATCGGCAGGATGATCACCAGCACGATGCCGAGGACCATCGCGACCGAGGCGAGGTTGCGCCGCCCGCCCATCCGGGCCTGAAGCCGCCGCGACATCGGGTCGAAGACGATGGCCAGCGTGACGGCCCAGAAGATCGCGCCGAAGAGCGGCCAGATCATCCAGGCAAAGCCGAGGCTCACCGCGATGAGGAGGGTGGTGAAGGTCTTGCTGTTTGGCACTTTCGCCCTCCGTCGCAGAAGGCCCTTGCGGGTCCGGGTCAAAGTAGAAGGCGGTTTCGCGGCGATTTACAAGGGCTTGGTCAGGGGGCGTGGGGCCGGATCATACGAAGAGATAGGGCAGAAACACCAAGACCCCCACGACCGCCGCCCCGATGGCGGTGATCAGGACGCAGGCCGCCGCCAGATCCTTGGCATCGCGGGCAAGGCTGCTCCACTGCGGGCTGGCCAGATCGACGGCCCGCTCCACCGCCGTGTTGATCGCCTCGGCGGCCAGGACGGCGGTGATGGCCAGGACCAGAAGCGCCCAGTCCCCGCCGCTGATCCGCAAGACCCAGCCGAGGGCGACGACAAAGACCGCCGCCGCCAGATGAATCCGCGCATTGGGCTGAGCCAGCAGCAGCCAGATCCCGCGACCCGCGTGGCGG
Source organism: Rhodobacter sp. P1_C2 (assembly GCF_056406375.1). Classification (NCBI taxonomy): domain Bacteria; kingdom Pseudomonadati; phylum Pseudomonadota; class Alphaproteobacteria; order Rhodobacterales; genus Rhodobacter; species Rhodobacter sp. P1_C2. The sequence continues at coordinate 380,241 of NZ_JBFUAG010000003.1, read as the reverse complement.
AAGGAGGCGAGGCGCTGGCGGACCGCGCGCATCCTAGGCCGCGAAGCTCAGGCTCTGCCAGGGCGCGCTTCCCGGCAGGCCCAAGCGGAACCGCGCCCCCACCTCGGCGCCCAGCCGGAAGACGACCGTGCCGAAGGTCTGGCTGCGGTGCGGGGCATCGGCCACCATGCACATCGGCAGGCTTTGATCCGACAGCAGCGCCTCGACCTCCGCTGCGGTGGTCGTGGCACGGGCCCGGCCCTGCAGGCAGGCGAGCCTCTGTTCGGAATTGGCAATCCTGCCGCGCCCGGTCAGAAGCGCCAGCGCTGCGCCATCCAGATCGGCGCTGCGCAGCGGGTGGTTGGTGTGGAGCAGAAGGTGCCCTCCCGCGCTGCTGGTCACCGCCCCCCCGGCGCTGCATTCCAGCCCGGTCACGCCAAAGGCATCTGCCACCGCGTAATGCTGCCCGCTGGCATGGGACAGGCCGCGCAGCACCGCCAGGGCCTCGGCCGCGCTGCGCCGGGCGAGGGCGGCGCGCAGCACGAAGGCCACCGGCATCGCGCCGGTCTGGTGGCGCAGCATCAACAGCGTGTTGACGCAGATCGCCACCCCGGCGCGGTTCACCCCGGTCAGCCCGATCATGCCCGCCGCGCTCAGCAGCAGCGTCTCGGGCAGGTCGGGGCCGCTGAGGCGCAGGATGACCTGCGCGCCGTCCATATCGGCGGGCAGGTCCATGTTCTGTGCCAGAACACTTTCCCCCGCGCCCGCAACACCGATCAGGCTGCAGCCCGGCTCGGCCCGGGCCGGCGGGGCGAGGTCATACCACCATTGTTCGTCCATCAGGTTATAGGCGGCGATCAGACCCTCGGGCACGCCGGCACCCAGCGCAATGCCGCGCACCTCTTCGGCCAGATCGGGCAGCTGGCGGCGCACATGGGCGAAAAGCCCGGTGCGCGACAGGAAGCCTTCGGCATAATCCGCGATCCGCATCCTGCCGGGCAGGGCCGAAAGGGTCGCCGCCTCCCACCGGGCCAGCGCCGCGCCGATCAGGTCGCGGGCGCTTTCGCCATGGGCAATCCCGCGCGCAAGGCCGGTTCCGTGACAGTCGATGACAGGCATCCGCCCGATCCTTTCACGCGCCGGAGGAGGCGTTGCGGTCTTTCGGCAGGGTCATCTGGGTCTGGATCACCTGCGCCGCCAGCTTGCCGTCGCTGCGCAGGATCGAGGTCTGCCAGACCTCGGTCTTGCGGCCCTGATGCAGCGGCACGGCAATGGCGCGCACGAGGTCCCCCTCGGGGATCGAGCGGAAGAAGTTGGTCTTGCTTTCCAGCGTCGTGGTCATCGCCCCCTCCTTCAGCCCAAGGCTCGCCGCCACGCCGCCGACATTGTCGGCGAGCGCCATGATCGCCCCGCCATGCAGCACGCCATTGCGGTTCATCAGGTTCGGGCTGGCGCGCATCTCGGCCTCCACCCGGTCGGGCGCGGCAGAGACGATGCGGATGTCCAGCAGCAGGGCGAAGGGCGGCTGAAGCAGGGCATCAGGCGGGATCGGGGTCTGGTTGGTCATGGGGAAGTGCCTTGTCGTTGCCCCGCGCAGTCAAACGGGGAAGCAGGTCGCTGTCAATCGCGCCGCACCACCCGGGGTCTTGCGGGGAGGGGCGGCGGGGGCGCTGCAATGCTGTGCAATCTGATGCGCCAAATGCGGCGGAATCGGTCGGAAATCGCTTCTGCGCTTGTCTTCCCCGGGCCGCTCTGTTTGGATCCCGGCCGAAAGCAGGGGCGCTTGCCCTGGCTCCATCACCCACGCTCGCCCTCCAGAGAAAGACAAGGGACTACCGGCATGACGACCTATGTTCTGACCGTGCATTGCACCTCACGCCGCGGCATCGTGGCCGCGATTTCGACCTATCTTGCCGACAAGGGGTGCAACATCACGGATGCCGCGCAGTTTGACGACGATCTGACCGGCATGTTCTTCGCTCGCATCTCCTTCCGCGCCGAAACCGGTGCGACGCCCGAGGCGCTGCGCGACGGCTTTGCCCCGGTGGCCGAGGCCTTCGGGATGGAATGGGCGCTGCATGCCGGCAAGGACCGGATGAAGGTGCTGCTGATGGTGTCGAACTTCGGCCATTGCTTGAATGACCTTCTCTACCGCTGGCGCATCGGCGCGCTGCCGATCGACATCGTGGGCGTGGTGTCCAACCACCTGACCTATCAGAAGGTCGTGGTGAACCATGACCTGCCCTTCCACCACATCAAGGTGACCAAGGAAAACAAGGCCGAGGCCGAGGCGCGTCTGTTGGCCGTGGTCGATGAGTCCGGGGCCGAGCTGGTGGTGTTGGCGCGTTACATGCAGGTTCTGTCGGATGCTTTCTGCCAGCGCATGTCGGGGCGGATCATCAACATCCACCACTCTTTCCTGCCGTCGTTCAAGGGCGCCAATCCCTACAAGCAGGCCTATGAGCGTGGGGTGAAGCTGATCGGGGCCACCGCCCATTACGTCACCGCCGATCTGGACGAGGGTCCGATCATCGAACAGGACACCGTCCGCATCACCCATGCCCAAAGCGCCGAGGATTACGTCAGCCTCGGCCGTGATGTCGAAGCGCAGGTCCTGTCGCGCGCGATCCACGCCCATATCCACCACCGCGTCTTCCAGAACGGCAACAAGACCGTGGTCTTCCCGGCCTCGCCCGGTTCCTACGCGTCGGAACGGATGGGCTGAGGCGCCTTCCTTTGGTCTGCGGAAAAACCCGGTGCCAAGGCGCCGGGTTTTTTCATTCCCCGCACCACTGCGCCAAAGAGGCGGAAAGCAGCCCCGCATCCTCCACCGTGCCGATGACCGCCAGCAGGTTGCTGGTGCCATGACCCTCGGGCAGAACCTCAGGGGGCTGCACGCTGTGGCGCACGGTCTGGATCAGAAGCCGCCCGGCCGGGCTGTCCACCACGCCCTTGATCCGCAACAGCCGGTCGCCGTGGCGGTGGAGAAGTGCGGAAAGCCAAAGCGAAAGCGCTGCCCAATCCGCCCCGGGTGGCAGGGCTAGGGTCAGGGCGTGCAATGGGGTCTCGGCAGCGGTGGGCAGATCCAGCGGCAGCGCCTTGCCCTCCGGCAGGGCGACAGGCTGGCCCGCCACGGCGGCGGAGATTTCGGCCATTGGGTTGATCCGGCTGAGGGTCGCCGCCAGCCGCGCCACCCGGTCGGAGGCAACCGCATCGGTCTTGGTCAGGATCAGCCGATCCGCCGCCCGCATCTGCGCCAAAGCGAGGGGCGACATCGTCGCGCCAAGAAGCCCGTTCACCGCATCGACCAGAACCACAGTGCCGGTCATCCGGATGTGATGCACCAGAACCGGGTCGGCGGCGATGGCCGCCAGAACCGCCGCGGGATCGGCGAGGCCCGAGGTTTCCAGCACCAGATCGGCGATCTGCTCCCCCCTGCTGCGCCGGTCGACCAGATCGCGCAGCACCGCCACCATGGCGCCACGCCCCTCGCAACAGGCGCAGCCGCCGGCAAGTTCGGTGATCCCGGCGGCCCCGGAAAGCAGGGCATGGTCGACCGAAACCCCCGCAGCCTCGTTCACCACGACATGGGCACGCAGCCCATGGTGCAGCTGGTGGCGCAGCCAAGTCGTCTTGCCCGCGCCGAGAAAACCGCCAAGCAGGTTCAGCGGCAGGCGGCCATCAGCCATGCAGCACATCAAGCGGACGGCCCGCCAGACGTTCGACCGTGGGCCAAAGGTCGTCGGGGCGGATGACGATCTCACTGGCGCCCGAGAGGGTCGAGAGGGTGATCCCCTCGGTCACGCCATCGTCATGCGCGGTCAGCCCATAGGGCCGCAGCACCCGGGCCAGAACCTCCGCCCGGCGAAAGCGGGCGCGCAGGCGGTCGTGTGGCGTCATGAGCCCCGCATCCGTCCAATGCCCGGGCCGGGCCGGAAAGCCGCAGGCGTTGCACATCAGATGACCTCGGGCCGCGCGGTGCCGCCAAAGGGGTAACGGGCGCGGAAATCGGCGGCGATGTCCTCGAAGGGCAGCCATTCGACGCCGGAATGTCTGGAGATATACTCGATCAGCCGCTCCAGCATCAGCAACACCTGCGGACGGCCCGCCACATCGGGGTGGATGGTGAAGGCGAAGACGGCGTAATCCATCTCGCGGTAAACCCAGTCGAACTGGTCGCGCCACATCTCCTCGATGTCGCGGGGGTTGACGAAACCATGACTGTTCGGCGCTTTCTTCATGAACATCATCGGCGGCAGGTCATCGACATACCAATTCGCGGCAATGTCCACGAGGTCGATTTCCGCGCCGTGCTTCAGGGGCTTCATCCAGTCCTTGGCCTGCTTGGAATAGTCGATGGTGGTCCAGCTGTCGCCGACACGAGCATAGAAGGGCTGGAAATCGCGGTAGCCCTGGCTGTGGTCGTATTGGAAGCCGTGTTTCAAAAGGAGGGCGGCGGTGGAATTCGACATCTCCCACCAGGGCGCGACATAGCCGCGCGGGGCGGCGCCGGTCAGGTCCTTGATCAGCTCGATCGACTTGACCAGCACATCCTCTTCCTGGCTGGGCGTCATCGCGATCGGGTTTTCGTGAAGGTAACCATGGGCGCCGACCTCGTGGCCATCCTTGACGATCATCTCCATCTCTTTCGGGAAGGTTTCCAGCGAATGGCCGGGGATGAAGAAGCTGGTTTTGAGGCCATAGCGTTTGAACAGGCGCAGAAGACGCGGGATGCCGACCTCGGAGGCGAAGATGCCGCGCTGGATGTCGGAGGGGCTGTCGCCGCCGCCGTAAGAGCCGATCCAGCCCGCGACCGAGTCGATATCGTTGCCAAAGGCGCAGAGGATTTTCTTGGGCATATCCGTCTCCTAAAGGCGTGAATGGGGTCTGATCCGCACCAGCGCCGCGGCAAAGGCCGTGGCGGCCGCCACCCCGTCGATCACCGGCACGCCGTGTTCAGCCTCCAGCGCGGCGGCAAGGTCGGCCATCCCGGCACAGCCGAGCACGATGGCGCCGGCATCATCCTCGCAGATGGCGCGGGCAATCTCGGTCGAGATCTTGGCGCGGGCGTCGGAGCCTGTCCGTTCCAGCTCCAGCACCGGCACGTCCGAGGCGCGCACGTTCAGGCAATGCGAGGCAAGGCCGTAGGTCGCGATATTCCCCGCGATCACCGGGACCGAAACCGACAGCGTGGTGACCACCGAATAGCTTTTGCCCAGCATCATCGCGGCATGAAAGGCGGCCTCGCCGATGCCGAGAACGGGGATGGACACCGTCTGTCGCGCCTCGGCCAGGCCGGTGTCGTCGAAACAGGCGATCAGGGCGGCATCGGCGCCGGCAGCCTCGGCCGCGATGACCTCTGCCAGAAGGAAGGGCAGGGCGGCCGCGCCATCCGCGGGGCCCTGGATGGCGGGCGGGGCGCCGTGGCAGGTCCGCGCCTCGATCTCGGCCTCCGGTGCGGCAAGGCGCGCGGCGGCGGCGATCTTTTCGGTCATCGAGGCGGTGGAGTTCGGGTTGATCACAGAGATTCGCATCAGATCATGCCCTTGCCGGCATCCGACCCGGCGCGATTGCGGCGGCGGTTCATCGCCCAGACCGACAGGAGGAAGACGCCGATGACGAAGAAGGAAAACACCGTGGTCAGCGTGCCGAGCGCGAAGATCACCGGGGTCGTCACATTGGTCGTCATCCCGAAAATCTCCAAAGGCAGGGTGTTCTTGCTGCCAGAGGTCAGCAGCGTGCGGGCGAACTCGTCATAGCTGAGGGTGAAACCAAAGAGCGCCACCCCCAGAAGCGAGGGCGCGATCATCGGCAGCACCACATGGCGCACGGTCTGCCACGGCGTGGCGCCCTGATCGCGGGCGGCTTCCTCATACGCCGGGTTGAAGCGGTTGAAGACGGCGAACATCACGAGCAGGCCGAAGGGCAGGGTCCAGGTCAGCTGCGCCCCGAAGGCCGAGGTCGCCCAATGCACCGGAATCCCCGCCTGCGAGAAGAACAGACCGACGCCGAGCGAGACGAGGATCGACGGGATCACCAGCCCCGCCACCGCCAGATAGAAGAGGGCACCCGAGCCCTTGAACCTTTTGCGGAAGGCGAGCCCGCCCATAACCGAGACGACCACCGTCGTCACCATGACCATGAGGCCCAGGGCCAGCGAGCGGCGGAACGAACCCCAGATGTCACCCACCGCCTGCTGCTTGAAAAGCTCGTGGAACCAGTTCAGCGAAACGCCCCGCATCGGGAAGGTCAGGCCACCGGTCGGGCCCTGAAAGCTGAGGATGCCGATGGTGATGGTCGGGCCGTACAGGAACAGGACGTAAAGCCAGAAGAAGGCGCCAAGGATGTAGAAGCTGCGCGGACGCGGTTCCATTTACAGCTCCTTCCGGATGTCGACGACACGCAACAGGCCGCCGACGATCACCAGCACCGACAGCAACAGCACGACCGAAGTGGCCGAGGCCGAAGGGTATTGCAGCAGCCCGATGTCGTTGGAGATCAGCCGCCCGACATTGGCGCTCTGGCTGCCCGACATGAAGCGCACGGTGATGAAATCGCCCATCACCAGCGTCAGCACGAAGATCGTGCCGATCATGATGCCGGGCTTGGTCAGGGGAATGATCACGTTCCACAGGATCTGCGCGCCGGATGCGCCACTGTCACGCGCCGCCTCGATCAGGGATTTGTCGATCCGCATCATGGTGTTGAGGATCGGGATCACCATGAAGATCGTGTTGATATGCACGAAAGCCAGCATGACCGAGAAGTCGGAAAAGAGAAGCCACTCCAAGGGCTTGTCGATCACCCCCATCGACAGCAGCGCCGAATTGGCCAGCCCGTTGCGCCCGAGGAATGGGATCCACGAAATCATCCGGATGATGTTGGAGGTCCAGAACGGCACGGTGCAGATCAGGGCGAGTGCGATCTGCGTCGTCTGGCTGCGGATGTGGAAGGCAAGGAAATAGGCCACGGCAAAGCCGATCCCCAAGGTCAGCGCCCAGGTCATCGCCGCATAGCGCAGGGTGTTGAAGAACACCTGATAGGTGACGGGAGAGCCGAACAGGAATTCGTAATTGCCCAGGTCGAAGGCCGGAACGATCGAAAACTCGGTCGCCTGCCAGAAGCTGACGATGACGATCATGATTACCGGAATGACCAGGAAGACCACCAGCACCAGGACCAGCGGCAAGGCCAGAAGCCAACCCAGTAGGTTGGGAGATTTCATCAACCGCTCCACGCGCGCCCTCATTGCCCGGAAAGGCCCTTCCCCCGGGCGGGGAAAGGGCGGGTTTCAATCACAGCCTCAGGCGGCGATGAATTCGTTCCACTTGCGGACCATGTACTGGTTCTCATCCATGACCGAGTTCCAGCAGGCGACATGGCCCATCCGGTCGGCGAAGGAGCCGCCATCGCGCACCGCGCCGGCATGTTCCATGACCTGGCCCTGCGGGTTGGTGATGTCGCCCGCGGCGGGCTTGCCTTCGAACCAGTAGCCCCATTCGTCGGCGGTCATGAAGTTCTTCGAGGTTTCCGGCACGGCCGAGTAATAGCCCTGACGCATCAGGAAGCCGCCGACCCAGCCCGACAGATACCAGTTGATGTATTCATAGGCGGCATCCAAAGCGACGCCCTTCAGACCCGAGGACAGGCCCAGACCGCCACCCCAGCTGCGATAGCCTTCCTTCAGCGGCTGGAACTTGCAGGCGATACCCTTGGAGCGCACGGCGGTCACGGCGGGCGACCACATCGACTGGATCACCACCTCGCCCGAGGCCATCAGGTTCACCGACTCGTCGAAGCTCTTCCAGAAGGCGCGGAACTGGCCGGCCTTCTTCGCCTCGGTGAAGATCGCCATGGTCTGGTCGATCTCGTCCTTGGTCATGTTGCCCTTGTCGGCATATTTGATCTTGCCCATCGCCTCGCAGACCATCGCCGCATCCATGATGCCGATCGAGGAGATGTCGAGGATCGAGGCCTTGCCCTTGAACTCGGGGTTCAGCAGTTCAGCCCAGCTTTCGATCGGGCGGCCGATCAGGTCGGGGCGGATGCCGAGCGTGTCGGCGTTGTAGATGGTCGGGATCAGGGTCATCCAGCCGGTCGGCGCCTTGGCGAAGGTCTTGCCATCCACCGCATCGACGAAGCCCACGGTATGGGGGGCGGTGCCCTGGGCGATCTTGGATTCCGGCGTCAGCTTGCCGTCGATGAAGATGCCGACGATCTTGTCGTAATTCTTGATCTTCGACACATCCATCGCCTGCAGGTTGCCGGTCGGCCAGACCTTCTTGCAGATCCAGTATTCGATATCGGCGATGTCATAGCTGTCGGGCTGGGTCGCGACCTTCTGCGTGACCGAATCCGAATCCAGCGCCGTCATCTCCAGCGTGAAGCCGAGGTCTTCCTTCACCTTGGCCGCCACCTCGTTGAAGGCCGACACGCCGGTCCCGGCCTGCCGCAGGGTGATGTCCTTGATGTCCTGCGCCCAGATCATCGGTGCCGGGAAGGCCGAGGCCGCCACGGCGGCGGCGCCACCCTTGAGCAGGCTGCGGCGGGAATAGTGGTTCTTCTTCATCATGTCCTCGCTGTTGGTTGGTTTTTTGGCTGGTGTTTCAGGCAGAAAGCGGGTGCAGGCGCTGCGGGTCCCAGGTCAGGCCGACCGTGTCGCCGGGCGCCTTGGGGTCGGCGTAGAAGATCGCTTCGGGGATCAGGGCCAGAACCTCCTGATCGCCGGCGGCGCGGGCGGTCAGGGCGACATGGGCGCCCTGAAACTCGATCGAGGTGACGACGGCCTCGGTCCCGGCAGCGCCCAGACGCACCTCATCGGCGCGCAAGGCAAAGCGGCCCTGGGGCAGGGACAGGACGTTGTGGCCGCCCAGAAACTTGGCGACAAATTCGGTGGTGGGCGCGTTGAAGACCTCGCGCGCGGTGCCGGCCTGTTCGATGCGGGCGTTGTTCATCACCACGATCTCATCGGCCAAGGCCAGCGCCTCGTCCTGGCCATGGGTGACGTGCAGGAAGGAAATCCCCAGCTCGCGCTGCAGCTTCTTCAATTCCGCTCGCATCCGGATGCGCAGGAAAGGGTCGAGCGCCGAGAGCGGTTCATCCAGCAACAGGACCTGCGGATTGGTGATCAGCGCCCGGGCCAGGGCCACGCGCTGCTGCTGGCCGCCCGACAGCTGGGCAGGCAGGCGGTCGGCGTATTTGGTCATGTCGACGAGTTCGAGAAGCTCCAGCGCCTTCTTGCGCCGCACGTCAGCCTCCACCCACTTCATCTTCAGGCTGAAGGCCACGTTGTCGGTGACGCTGAGGTGCGGGAAGAGGGCGTAGCTTTGGAACATCATCGCCGTGCCGCGCTTGGCGGGGGGCAGGTTGGTGACTTCCTTGCCGGCCAGAACGATCTGGCCTTCGCTGACCGTCTCGTGCCCCGCCACCATCCGCAGGGTCGAGGATTTGCCGCAGCCCGAAGGCCCGAGCAGGCAGACATAGCTGCCGCCCCGGAACAGATGGCTCACGTCGGACACCGCCACCGCGCCCCCGGCATAGCGTTTGGTCACATGGACGAGTTCCAGATCATGGGGGGTTCGCAAGGTGGATGCTCCAGCGCCGGATGGGTCACGCGTCAGCCTAGCTTGCCGCCCCCGTTCCTCACCAAGCGCCGTCTGCGCCGTCTTGGCCGCGGCGATGCGGCCGCTTTGCCGCAGGAAATATTTCAGGCAGGGAAATCGGCTTTTGCATGAATTTTGGACAAGAAATGCATCAGGGCGCGGAAGGGGTGATTCGCGGCAGCGGTGGATTCTTGATCAATAGACACTCAAATTGCAGTCCAGCTATCGTGCAGCGCCCGTGAGCGTCCCTTATGAATGCACTATGGATGCAAAGTTTAGGCAGAAAGAAACTCGCGCCAGCGCCGGACGACATGGGTGTGTTCGTCCATGAAGCTGTTCCAGACCCGGGCGCGGCTCATCCGGTCGCGGTGCGATCCGCCCTCGCGCAGATGGCCCGCCGGGATCGAGACGCGGCCATAGGGGTCTTTCAGCGGATGGGGCGCGGGCTGGCCCTCGTACCAATAGTCCCACTCGCCCGGCTCCAGATGGGCGCGCACCCGGGCGGGGAAGGTCGCGTAATAGCCCTGCCGCGCGGCAGAGGCCCCGGCCCAGCCCTGCATCCACCAGTTCAGATAGGCATAGGCCATATCGCGCTGCTCCCCCTCGCAGGCCTGCGACAGGCAGAGGTCGGCATGCCAGCCGCGACAGCCCTCCACCGGGGTCGACACCGTGATCTTCGCCCCCTTGCTGCGCAGCTGCGCCACGGCGGGCGAGAAGACCGAGGCGATCATCACGCCCTTCGAGATCAGCTTCACCGAATCCTCGACCGAGTTCCAGAAGCCGCGGAAATGGCCGAGCCGCTTGCGCGAGATCAGCGCCTCTGCGACCTCGTCCACCTCTTCCAGCGTCAGGTTGCCGATATTGGCAAAGGCGGCGCCGCGTTCGGCCTCGACCGCCAGGGCGGCCTCGATCATGCCCAGAACCGGGTCGTTGATGAGTGCCACCCGACCTTTCAGACGCGGGTCGAGCAGCCAGCCCCAGCTTTCGGCCTCCTCTCCGATCAGGTCGCGCAGCCCCGCACCATAGGCAAAGCTGTCGACGCCGTGCAACAGGGGCAGCATCGACAGTTCCGCCGTGGGTGCCGGGCCAAGGCGGCCATCCTCCTGCACGAAAAGCCGGTCAAAGACCGTGTCGATGGCCCGGCTTGGGCCGGACTTGCCGCGCACCGTCTGCAGGATCTCGGCGCCATGGGTCAGACGGTCCAGCCGGATCGGCTGGATGCAGCGCGCCGTCCAGGTCAGATCGACGGTATGCCATTGATGATAAAGATCAAAACTCTCGGGCCTTGTAATCACGCGTTGCAGGCCTTCGATGCTGTCGACCATCTCGAACTCGATCGGAAAGCCCAGATCGGCCTGCGCCTGTTTGCGGATCGGCAGGGTGATGATTTCCGACCGGCCGAGGACGCGGAGTTTCGGGGGGCGCGCGGGCATGTCAGAACACCCGGAGGAGATAGGGCGCCACCGAAGGGTCGGCAAAGACCGAAAGGACCTTGAGCCGGTCGCGGGTGCGGTCGTGGTCGGCATCCAGATGAAAGCGCAGGGCGGCGGCGGCACCTGCGGCATCGCCGAGCCGCAGATGCGCCAGCACAAGGCGGTGTTCGGCCAGAAGGTCGGTCTCGTCGTGCTGGACGACATGGGTGGCGAAAAGCCGGTTCACGACCCGGGCGCTTTGCACTTGCGCGATCAGGCCGCCGATGCGCCGGTTGGGCTGGGTCGCAAGACAGGTGTCGTGCAGATCGGCTTCCAGCGACGCCATCACATCGGGCGGGATCGTCGGCCCGACCGCCGCCGCCGCATCCAGCCGCGCCGACATCTCGGCCAGCGTGGCGCGGGCCAATAGAGGGGCGGCCTTCTGCAGGGCGGCAGGCTCCAGCAGGCGGCGGACCTCGTGCTGTTCGTCCAGGGCGCGGGCCGACAGCGGCCCCGCCGTCCAATGCGCGCCGCGGTCCTTCAGGATCGAGCCGCGTTCGTGCAGCCGGGCCAGCACCTCGCGCGTCACGGTGCGGCTGACGGCAAAATGTTCGCACATCGCACTTTCCGAGATCTGGTAGATGCCGAAGGGGATGCAGCTTTCGACCGCCAGCGCGACCTCGGCCAGAACACGCTCCCATTCCGGCGGGGCGTTCAGCAGGTCATCGGTTTCCGGCAGGCTGACGGGAAGGGAGAAGAGGTTCAGCACCTCGGCCCGCAAGGGCCCCGCGCCCTCGGCCGGTTCGGGGCCGACCAGATAGCCCGCCCGGCCCTGCGGGGTCAGGGTGCGGCTCGCCACCAGATTTTCCATCGCCCGCATCACCGGCGAGCGGCTGACCGCCAGCCTTTGCGCCACGCCGGCCACCGTCAGCCGCGCCCCGGCGGGCAGGGTGCCACGCGCGATGTTCTCGGCCAGCCAGTCCTGGACGATCAGGTAATAGGGGCGGCTCTCGGTCTTCTCCATCTCGCCTCGGGTCTTGGCATCTGGCGCAGTGCGTCAGGGCTTGGCCGTGAAGTCAAGCCGCAGTCGGGGGTCATGCCCGGGTCAGAGACGCGGCGGGCGCGGTGAAGGTGGGCTTGCCCGCGCGCCAACCGGCCCGCGCCGGGGCGAGGCTGCGGACCGCGGTGGCGGGGTCGGGTGCCGCGATCAGCACCAGATCGGCGCTGGAACCGACGGTTAGGGCGCGGCTCTTGCCGATCAGCCGCCCTGCCCCTTCGGCCACCATGTCAAAGCAGGCGCTCAGGTCCTGCGGGGCGGCGAGATGGGCGAGGTTGGCGTAAAGATTGGCCATCCGCAGCACATTGGCATCGCCGTAGGGGGTGAATGGGTTCATCACATTGTTGGTCGCCACCGCCACGCCGACGCCCAGCGCGGCCAGCCGCCCCAAGGGCGCCACGCCGCGGGGGATCAGCCGGTCGGCCTCGCGCCCCAGCAGGAAAAGGTCGGTCGCGGGCAGGGCCACCACGGCAATCCCCGCCTCGGCCAGTTCCCGACCCATCGTTTCGACCTTGTCCGGCGCCATCGCCGACAGGTTGGTGACATGGCCCGCCACGACCCGGCCTTCATAGCCATGCGCCCTTGTGGCGGCGATCAGCGCGGGCAGGTCGCCGGCCGCGGGGTTCAGGTCGAAGTCGATGTGAAAATCGGCATCGACGTCGAAGCGCCTGGCCAGCTGGAAAATCCGCTCGATATGCGCCAAGGGGTCGGGGTCGCGGTAGGAACAGCCGCCGACCAGATCGGCCCCTTCCTCCAGCGCCTTGACCAGCAGGGCTTCGGTTTCGGGTTCGTTGGTCAGACCCTCCTGGGCAAAGGCGCAGATCTGGATCTCGATCGCCGAAGCATAGTCGCGCTTGATCTGGCTTAACGCATCAAACCCGCGCATCCCGGCGCGGGGGTCGAGTTCGACGAAGCTGCGCATCAGCGTGGTGCCGTGCAGGATCGCCGCCTCGACCACGCGGGCAGCACGGGCGTAGACGTCTTCCACGCTCGCCTCGGCCTTGACGCGGGCGGTTTCGCGAACGGCAGAGGCGAGGCTGGGCGCCGTCATGTCGCAACGGTCAAGGATATGCGCCTTGTCGAGGTGGATATGCGCCTCGACATAGCCGGGGAAGGCGAAACAGCCCGTCGCATCCTGTTGCGGCAGGTCGGCGGTGATTTGACGTTCGATCCCGACGATGCGCCCCCCCAGGATGGCAAGGTGCCAAAGCCCGTCGCGGCCCGGCAGGGCGAGGTTGGTCAGCAGAAGATCACTCACAGGGGCAGGACCTTGCCGCCTTCGGCCACCAGCCGCCCAGCCTTGAAGACCCGGCGGGATTTCGGCGGGGTGACCACGGCTTGCGGGATATGGGCGGTGTCGAGCACCACGAAATCGGCCGGCGCGCCGGGCGTCAGGCCAGAGGCGCCCAGATCCAACGCCTTGGCCCCGGCGCGGGTGACGCAATCGAAGGCCAGTTCCAGATCTTCATCCTCGTAAAAGCCCGAGCAATAGCCGATCAGCATGGCCCGCCCCAGCATGTCGCCATCACCGTAAGGCCACCAGCTGTCGCGGATATTGTCGCTGCCGGAGAAGACCGTCACGCCCTGATGGCTCAGCGGTTTGACCGGCGGGAAAGGGTGCGAGCCCGGCGCATTGGTCATGATCGCCACGCCGCCCGCCACCAGCGTCGCGGCGGTGCGCGCCAGCGTGTCGGCATCGACCTCGCCCAGCGCATAGGCATGACTGATCGCCACCTGCCCCTGCATCCCGGCAGCGCGGGAGCGGCGGGCGATGTCCTCGATCTGATAGATGCCGAGCGAGCCGTGGTCATGCAGATGGATGTCGACGCCGCAGCCGTGTTTCTCGGCCAGGCCAAAGACCACATCCAGATGCCCGGCGATGTCGCGGTCGAAGGACCCCGGGTCCAGCCCGCCGATCAGATCGCAGCCCGCGCCCAGCGCCGCATCCAGCAGGGCGGCGGTACCGGGGCTGGACAGGATGCCGCTTTGCGGGAAGGCCACCAGCTGCACCTCGGCCCGGCCGCGGTATTCGTCGCGCACCGCCAGAACCGCCTCGACATGCGACAGGCCGACCTCGGCCGAGACCATGACATGGCTGCGGATCACGGTGGAGCCATTGGCAAGGCACAGTTCGAGCTGTGCGCGGGCGCGGTCCTGCATCGGGGCGGCCTTCGCGATGTTCTGCGCCTGGAAGGCCACCCTCTCGCGCACGTCGAAGCCGGCAGTGCAGGGTTGATGCGGGATCCACGTGTCGCCCCAGAAGCTGGTGTCGAGGTGGATATGGCCCTCCACGAAAGCCGGCAGCACGAGTGCGGCGCCCAGATCCTGCGCCGTGGCGACGGGGGCTGCGCCCTCCATCGGGGCAAAGCCTGCAAAGCGCCCGCTTTCCACGGTGAGGCGGACCAGCCTGCCATCCGGCATCCGGGCATTGTCGAAGGTCGAACGGGTTGGCGGGGCGTCGTGCATGGGCATCCTGCGGGCTGGCTGGTTGGGGCGAGGATGCACCAGCTTTCCCGTTCCTGCCAAGAACCCGGTCACCTGCAGCGCCACCTTCCGCCCGCCGCGCCGAAGGTTGCCCAATTCCAAGGCTTGGCCTCAGCCGCGCAGGGCCTCTTGCACCGGGTCCGAGATCAGATGGTTCAGCGCCGCACGCAGACGGGCGGCCTCCTCCACTCCGAAAGCCAGTTCAAACCGCGCCTGCGCCGCGGCAAAGCCGGAATCCGAGGCGCGCAGGCGGCGGACCCCCTCTGCCGTTGCGGCGATCAGCCGGTTGCGCTTGTCCTCCGGGTCGACCGAGGTTTCTGCCAGCCCGTCGCGGATCAGGGGTTTCAGCGTATGGGCCAGACCACCGGGGTCCATCACCATTACCTGGGCCAGCGCGCCCACGGTGATCGGCCCGTCGCGTTCCAGCGTTGCCAGGATGGCGCGCTGGGTGGTCTTCAGCCCGCTGCCGTCCAAAGCCGCATCATAGGCCTGCGACATCAGCCGCGAGGCTTTGCGCAAGGCCGTGGCATAGCATTTCACCCCCCTGACGCCGCGATCTGCCATCTTCCCCTCCGAATTGGTCTTGAAGTGCTAGCATATGCTGGTGTATGCCGCAATACCAGCATATGCATGTATCTCAACCGCAGGAGCCGTGATGATCGCACAACCGCTGTCGAGGGCGCTGGCCTCCCGCCGCATCCATTACGGATGGGTGGTGGCCGGGGTCACCTTCCTGACCATGCTGGCCACCGCGGGGGCGATGGGATCGGCTGGCGTGCTGATCCAGCCGCTGGAGAAGGAGTTCGGCTGGACGACCGAGCAGATCTCCACCGCGCTGGCGCTGCGGCTGGTGCTTTACGGCGTGCTCGGGCCCTTTGCGGCGGTCTTCATGAACCAATGGGGCATCCGCAAGGTCGCCTCCTTCGCGCTGGCGATGATCATGGGCGGGGTCTTCGCCTCTTTCTTCATGACCGAGCTTTGGCAGCTGATCGCGCTCTGGGGCGTGGTGATCGGGATCGGCACCGGGATGACGGCGCTGGTCCTTGGGGCGACGGTAGCGACGCGCTGGTTTGCGGCGCGGCGCGGGCTGGTCGTCGGGCTGATGACGGCGGCCAATGCGACCGGATCGCTGGTCTTCCTGCCGATGCTGGCGGCGGTGACCGAGGCGGTCGGCTGGCGCAGCGCGCTTGCGGTTCTGGTGGCCTTCCTTGCGGCGGTCGTCCTGATGATCCTTCTCTTCATGCGCGACCGCCCGGCGGACCTTGGCCTGCCGCGCTTTGGCGAGACGGCGCTGACCCCGGCCCCGATGCGCGCCGCAAGCCTCGGCGCCCTGCTTCTGCAACCGCTGCGCGCCCTGGCCGAGGCTGCGCGGAGCATGGTTTTCTGGGTGCTGTTCTTCACCTTCTTCGTCTGCGGCTTCAGCACCAATGGGCTGATCCAGATGCACTGGATCTCGATCTGCGGCGACTTCGGCATCGCGGCGGTCGGGGCGGCGGGTCTGCTGGCGGTGATCGGGGTGTTTGACCTGATCGGCACCATCTCCTCGGGCTGGCTGTCGGACCGCTACGACAACCGCTGGCTTCTGTTCTGCTTTTACGGGTTGCGCGGGCTGTCGCTGATCTATCTGCCGTTCAGCAGCTTTTCGATCGCGGAACTGTCGGTCTTCGCGGTGTTCTACGGGCTGGACTGGGTCGCGACCGTGCCGCCCACGGTGAAGCTTGCCGCCGAACGCTTCGGGCCGGAGCGGGCGCCGATGGTCTTCGGCTGGGTCTTCATGGGCCACCAGCTGGGCGCCGCCTCTGCCGCCTATATCGCGGGGGCGGTGCGCACCGGGTTTGACACCTATATGCCGGCGCTGTTCGCCGCCGGCATCCTCTGCCTGATCGCGGCGCTGTCGATCCTGACCCTTTCCAAGCCGCAGCCGCGCGGCCTTGCCGCCGCCGCCTGACGGGCAAGGCGAAGGGCGGGCCCCGGGGAGGGGGCCCGCCCTTTTGGTGCTCATGCAGCGGTCAGAGCGTGCCCTTGGCCATCTCGCTCGCGATGTGATCGGCCTGCCGGATCGCCAGCGAGACGATGGTCAGCGTCGGGTTCTCCGAAGCGCCGGTGGTGAACTGCGACCCGTCCGAGACGAAGAGGTTGGCGATGTCATGGGTCTGGCCCCATTTGTTCACCACCCCGTCGCGCGGATTTTCCGACATCCGGTTGGTGCCAAGGTTGTGGGTCGAAGGATAGGGCGGCGTCGGGAAGATCCGCGTGGCCCCCACCGCCTTGTAGATGTCGGCCCCGCGCTTGTAGGCATGGTTGCGCATCGCCACATCGTTCGGATGGTCCGAGAAGTTGACATTGGGCGTCGGCAGGCCGAACTGGTCCAGCTTGTCCTTGTTGACGGTGACGCGGTTCGTTTCCTGCGGCATGTCCTCGCCCACGATCCACATCCCGGCCATGTTCTCATAGCTGTCGAGCGCGGTGGTGAACTCGCGGCCCCAAGCGCCGGGGTCGAGGAAGGCCGCCATGAAGGGCAGGCCCAGCGAGAGCGTCTCCATCTCGTAGCCGCCGACGAACCCGCGTGAGGGGTCGAGGTGCGCCTCGTCCTGGATGATCCCGGCCATCGTCGTGCCGCGCCACATCTTCACCGGCTTGTCGAAGACCCCATAGACCGAGCCGGTGACATGCCGCATGTAATTGCGCCCGACCTGGCCGGAGGAATTGGCCAGACCATCCGGGAACATCTCCGACGCCGAGTTCAGCAGAAGCCGCGGGCTTTCGATCGAATTGCCGGCGACGCAGACGATCCGCGCCATCTGGGTCTGCGACTTTCCGTCCTTGTCGAAATAGGTGACGCTGGTCACCTTGCCCTTGTCGTCATGGTTGATCTTGGCGACATGGCAATGCTCGCGCACCTCCAGATTGCCGGTCGCCTCGCCATCCGGGATCTCGGTATAGGCGGTGGACCATTTGGCGCCCCATTTGCAGCCCTGAAAGCAGAAGCCGGTCTGCTGGCAGGAGGTGCGGTTGCCGGAATCGTCGGACTGGATCGCCATGCGCCCGGTGTGGACCTTGGTATAGCCCACGGCGAGGGCGCCCTTTTCCAGCACCTTGTAATTGTTGTTGCCGGGCAGGCCGGGGCGCTTGCCGGTGCGGGTGACGCCCATCTTCTCTTCGGCCTTCTCGTACCAGGGCGCCATTTCGGCCGCATCGATCGGCCAGTCCAGCAGATTGGCGCCATCGACGGGGCCGTAATTGGTGCGCGCTTTCCATTCGTGATCCTGGAAGCGCAGCGAGGCGCCGGCCCAATGGGTCGTCGTCCCGCCCACCGCCTTCACGATCCAGGCCGGCAGGCCCGAGAAGTCATGCGCCACGCGCCAGTCGCCGCTGGTGGTACGCTTGTCGAGCCAGGCGAGCTGGCCGAAGCTTTCCCATTCGTCGTTGATGTAATCCTCGGGCAGATAGCGCCCGCCGGCTTCCAGCGACACCACCTTGATGCCCTTTTGCGCCAGCTCATTGGCCAGGGTGCCGCCCCCGGCACCGGTGCCGATGATCACGACAACGGAATTGTCTGTCAGGTCGAATTTCGCAACCATATCCGTTCTCCCCTACAGCCAGTTGATGTCGTTGAAGCCGCGGTTGATATAACCGCCCTTCGAATAGCTTTCGCCCTCGTAGCCGAATATCGGCCAGACCGCCTTCTGATTATAAAGGCCGGTCACCAGACCACCGCGGATTTGCTGGAAGAAGGCGCTCTTTTCCATGCCGCGCAGAATGGCGACGCGGTCGCTTTCCCAACCGGTGGCGGAATAGCTGGCAAATCCTTGGCCTACGGCCGCCGCATTCAGCGCGGCAATTCCTTCCTCAATTCCCGGCGCCGCCTCGGCGGTGTCATAGCCCTTGACGGCAATGACGTAATATTCGTCGGCGATCTTGTCATGCGGGTAGATGTCCCGCGCCATCTGCACGAGCGTTGCGAGGGTTTCGGGCTTCAGCGCCGTGGCCTCCACGGCCCAGGCCGCATCGGGAGCGGCGACGAATCCCGCCCCGATCACGAAAGTCGCCCCCACTGCCGTCGCCCGCGACAACAGCTGGCGGCGGGTCAGCCCTTTCGGGCCTGCCTTGTCTAGCATGTCTCATCCTCCCTGGATCATCATTTGAAACGACCGGACCGCTCCAGCACTTCGATCTGGTAACCATCTGGATCGGCTACGAAAAAGAAGCGCGCGACGAGCGTGCCGTCGGGACTGAAGGCCACGAGCTTGCGGGGGGCCAGCCCCTCGGCCTCGAAGCGGACATGTTCCGCGTCAAGGTCATCCACCGACACCGCCAGATGGCCGTAGCCGTCGCCGAGGGTATAGGGCTCGGTCCGCCCCTTGTTGATTGTCAGCTCAAGCTCGAAGCCGCTTTCGGGATTGCTCAGATAGACGAGCGTGAACCCCGTAAAGTCGAGACGGTCCGCCACGGACAGGCCAAAGGCCTTCTGGTAGAAATGAACCGAACGCTCCTCCTCAAGAACCCGGATCATCGAATGTATGGTCTTGGCCATGGAAGCCCTCCCTGCATGCCCGCAAGGTCAGGCTAAGTTTACCGCCGAAGCGGCTGGTAGTATGGACGTACTACCCCTGCTTTTCTTTCAGGGGGCATCATCGGCGCAGGGGCCTATTCTGCGGCAACCGCCATCGAGATTTGCGCCGAGGATGTTTCCATGAATTTGAGGCAGGCACAGCGCAGGAGCGAGGTGAAATTCTCCGGTTCACCGCGCAATTGCAGCACTTCCGAATGCAGCTTTGAAATGAAGGCCGGGGTGGTCATGCCGTCATTGCGCGAAATGATGTCCAGAACGCCCCAGAATTCATTCTCCAACCGGATGCTGGTGCTTTGACCATTCAGTCGCAACCTGCGTGTCGTGCTGGCATAGTTGTGCGGGTCCTGCCCGGCGAAAACTTGGCACATCCGATTTCCTCCCCGAAACCGCCCGCTGCCAAAGACGCGAAAACCTTTGCAGCGAGTCACTGCTTTGCATTTCGTATGCGAGATGCAGGTCCAAGCCTACGCCTCCGACCATGATGTGACAAGTCTGCCCGTCCCGTCGTTACCAGTCCAGTCCTTGCAGGGAGCCGGCGCATGGAAGCGGTAAAGCCCAAGCGGTCCTTGGTCGAAGAGGCCCATCAGATCCTGGTCGAGGCGATCTGCATGGGCGAGCTTGCCCCGGGCACCCGACTCAACCAGGACGAGATCGCGGCACGGCTGCAAGTGTCGCGCCAGCCGGTCAACAGCGCCATCGTGATCCTGAAGGCGCAGGGCCTGGTGGAGGATACCGGCCGGCGCAGCGTCATCGTCACCCGCATCGACACCGGCCTCTTGCGCGCCATCCACGACTACCGCCGGGTGATCGAGCCGTTTGCCGTACGGCTGGCCGGGCGCGCCCTGGGCGATCTGCACCGCAAGGAGGCGGCGCGGGTGATGAAACTGGGGCAAAGGGCCATAGAACGCGGGCATCTGGCCGAACTCGTGCAGGCCGATGTGCAGTTTCACGAGATGATCTACGCCTGGAGCGGCAATCCTGTCATCCAGGCCGCGATGCGCACCAACTGGCACCACATCCGCCGCGCCATGGCCGAGGTGCTGCGCGATCCGGCGGCGGTCGTCCCGATCTGGCAGGAACATGGCGCGATCCTCGACCACCTTCTGACGGGCGAGACCGAAGCCGCAGCACAGATCATGGAAAGCCATATCCAGGCGGCCTGGGCCCGCCATCTGGCCTGCCTGCCCCAACCCGGCGCCGGGTGACGGCGATGCGCCCGCCCCGAGTCGCCCTGCCGCTTTCCGCGCCTTGGTGGCATCCACCAGCCACGCCGCGATTCTTGGCGTTTTCCACTGATCCGTCGCCAATCCCTGCCAGAGAACGCCGGGTTTCGTCCGATCCTTGCCGATAGTCTGCACCGACCCCTGCACAGCTGGAAGGCCGCCATGTCCCACCTCAAGACCATCGAACAGCGCCTGCTCTGGCTGTCGCACTGGATGATCCACCACGCCAACCACATCCGCCCCAAGGTGGATGGCATCAAGATCGGCGGGCATCAGGCCTCTTCCGCCTCGCTGGTCTCCAGCATGGCGGCGCTGTACTTCTCGGCGCTCCGGCCCGAGGACCGGGTGGCGGTCAAGCCGCATGCCTCGCCGGTGTTTCACGCGATCCACTATCTGATGGGGCATCTGAGCCGCGAGAAGATGGAGAATTTCCGCGGCTACCATGGCGTGCAAAGCTACCCCAGCCGGACCAAGGACGGCGACGATGTGGATTTCTCGACCGGGTCGGTTGGTCTGGGGGTGGCGATCACCTCCTTTGCCTCGATCGTGCAGGATTACATCGCGGCCAAGTCCTGGGGCGAGGGTCTGCCTTTGGGCCGGATGGTGGCGCTGGTCGGCGATGCCGAACTGGACGAGGGCAATATCTACGAATGCCTGCAAGAGGGCTGGAAGAACGACCTGCGCAACACCTGGTGGGTGATCGATTATAACCGGCAGTCCTTGGACGGCATCGTGCGCGAGGGTCTGTTCCAGCGGGTGGAGAAGATCTTCGACGCCTTCGGCTGGGAGGTGGTGCGCATCAAGCACGGTGCTTTGCAACGCGCGGCCTTTGCCGAACCGGGCGGTGCCGCGCTGCGCGACTGGATCGACGCCTGCCCGAACCAGCTTTACGCCGCGCTGACCTTCATGGGCGGGGCGGTCTGGCGCAAACGCCTGATGGAGGATCTGGGCGATCAGGGCGAGGTCAGCGCGCTGATCGACCGGCGCAGCGATGCGGACCTCGCCGCCTTGATGGAAAACCTCGGCGGCAATTGCGTGCAAACGATGGCCGAGGTTTTCGCCTCCATCTCCCATGACCGCCCGACCTGCTTTCTCGCCTATACGATCAAGGGCTGGGGCACGCCGATTGCCGGCCACAAGGACAATCACGGCGGGCTGATGACCAAGGCGCAGATGGCCGAATGGCAGGCACATATGGGCATCCCCGAGGGGCAGGAGTGGGATCCTTTCGCCGGTGTGGCGGATGTGGCGGGACTGAAGGACTTTCTGTCTCGCGCCCCCTTCTTCGCCAAGTACCCCCGGCGCTGGCAGGATGCCCGGCTGCCGGTGCCCGCGCTGTCGACCGGGGCGGAGCGGGACATTTCCACCCAGATGGCCTTTGGCAAGATCCTCGACGATCTGTCCAAGGGTGACTCGGCTCTGGCGGCCAGGATCGTCACCACCTCGCCCGATGTGACGGGCACCACCAGCCTTGGCCCTTGGGTGAACCGCCGCAAGCTTTTCGCCCGCAAGGCGCAGGCGGATATTTTTCAGGACCAGAAGATCCCCTCGACCGCGAAATGGGAATTTGCGCCCGAAGGCCAGCATATCGAGCTTGGGATTGCCGAGATGAACCTGTTCCTGCTGCTGGGCGCTGCGGGGCTGGCGCATTCCCTGTTCGGCAAGAGGCTGATCCCGATCGGCACGGTCTATGACCCCTTCGTGGCGCGGGGTTTGGATGCGCTCAACTACGCCTGCTATCAGGATGCGCGCTTCATGATCGTGGGCACGCCTTCCGGTGTGACACTGGCGCCGGAAGGTGGGGCGCATCAGTCGATCGCTGCCCCGCTGATCGGCCTGGCGCAGGATGGGCTTGCGGCCTTCGAGCCGGCCTTCGCCGATGAGCTTGCGGTGATCATGGAATGGGCCTTCGACTATCTGCAACGCGACGGTGCGGCGGACCCCGACGAGCGGACCTGGCTGCGCGACGAGACCGGCGGTTCGGTCTATCTGCGCCTGTCGACCAACCCGATCGAGCAGCCGGGCAAGCGTGTTGACGATGCCTTCCGCCAAGGCGCCATCGACGGCGCCTATTGGCTGCGCAAGCCGGGGCCGAATTGCGATGTGGTGATCGCCTATCAGGGCGTCGTGGCGCCGGAAGCGATCCGTGCGGCGGGCCTGATCGCGGAAGGGCGGCGCGATGTCGGCGTGCTAGCGGTCACCTCGGCCGACCGGTTGAACGCGGGCTGGACGGCGGCGCAGCGTGCGCGGGCGCGGGGCAACACGGCGGCGCTGTCGCAGGCCGAACGGCTGCTGGCCGACCTGCCGCTGCATTGCACGCTGGTCACGGCGATCGACGGCCATCCTGCCACGCTCGCCTGGCTGGGCGGGGTGCGCGGGCATCGGACCGTGTCGCTCGGGGTCGAACATTTCGGCCAGACCGGCACGATCGGCGACCTTTACCGCCATTTCGGCATCGACACCCGCAGCATCGTGGAGCGCGTGGCCGGGCTGACGGCGGGGGCGCGGATCGCGGGACATGGGTGACAAAAAAGGGGGGCGAGTTGCCTCGCCCCCCTTTTAAGCCATCCCTGACGCCTTTACGGCACGATCACCCCGCGCCCGGTGAAGCGGCGGTTCTTGAAATCGTCCAGGGCCTGGTTGATGTTGTCGAGACTGTACTGGGCATAGTGCATCTTGACCTTGCCATCGGCGTTCAGCTCCATCAGCTCCACCAGTTCGGTGTAATTGCCGACGAGGCTGCCGCCGATGTTGATTTCGTTGATCACCAGATGCGCGGTCGGCACCTCGATCTTGCCGCCGTAGCCGATCATGATCAGCTCGCCACCCGGGCGGACCATCTTCCAGCAGAGGTTTTCGACGCCGAGTTCGCCCACGAAATCCATCACCACCTGCGCGCCGCCGCCGGTGATCTGCTTGATCTCGTCCACCACATTCGGGCCGCCATCGAGGACGAAATCGGCCCCCAGCTCCTTGCACAGCTGCCGCGCCGCAGGTTCGCGGTCCACCGCGATGATCCGGCAGCCGGAGATTTCGTGAAGGCATTGCAGGGCGATATGGCCGAGGCCCCCGACGCCGACGATGACGCAATAGGCCCCCGGCCGCAGCCCCTTGGCGGCCTTCTTGGCCGCGCGGTAGGCGGTGATCCCGGCATCGGCCATCGGCGCCACGTCGAGCGGCGTGATATTGGGGTTCAGCTTGATCAGCGAGCGTTCCGAGGTCAGGAAATACTCGGCAAAACCGCCGTCGAGGCCGAGACCCGGAAACAGGCTGTGCTCGCAATGCATGTCGTCGCCATAGCGGCACGAAAGGCAAATGCCGCAGGTCCGGTGCGGGTGGCAGATCACCGTATCGCCCGGCTTGACCGAGGTGACGCCAGAGCCGACATCCTCCACCCAGCCGGCGTTTTCATGGCCCATGATATAGGGCAGAAGATTGCCGCCCTGATCCATGATGTCCTTCCAGACGCCCTCGATGATGTGCAGATCGGTGCGGCACAGGCCCGCGGCGCCGACCTTCACGATCACGTCGTTGGGCCCCATGATGGTGGGGGCTTTGACGTTCTCGATCTTCAGCTGCACGTTCATCGTCGGGTCGTATTCGTAAAGTCTTGCGGCTTTCATGGCGCGCCCTTTCCTGAAGTGGTTACTTGCGACCGAGTTTCTCTGCGCCGCCGCCAAGGGCGCCGCCGGCGGTGGGGTCTTCATCCTCGGCCAGATCGGCGATCAGGGTCTCGGTCGTCAGGATCAGCGTGGCGACGGAGCCTGCGTTCATCAGGGCCGAACAGGTGACGCGGACCGGGTCGATGACGCCGGAGGCCATCAGATCCTCGTAAGTGCCCGTCGCCGCGTTGAAGCCATGGTCGCCGTGCAGGGCGCAGACCTTGCGGACCACGTCATTCGGCTCGGCCCCCGCGTTGAAGGCGATGCGGGCGAGGGGGAGGGTCAGCACCGATTGCACCAGTTCGACGCCCTTGCGCACATCGCCCTCCACCGTTTTCGCCAGATCGGCGAGCGCCGGGGCGATGCGGGCGAGCGCCACGCCGCCGCCGACCAGCACACCTTCTTCCGCCGCCGCACGGACAGCGTTGAGCGAGTCCTCGATCAACTGGATGGTGCGCTTCTGCTCCACCGGGGTCACACCACCCGCCAGAATGGTCGCCGTGCCGCCGCACAGCTTCGCCAGGCGTTCCTGCAGCTTGTCCTTGTCGATGTTGGGCGGGGCGATCTCGTACAGCCGCTGCACCTGAGCGCGACGGGCGGCAATCGCCTGCGGGTCGCCATTGCCGCGGATAATCATGGTGTCGGTATGGGTCGCCTCGACCCTTTCGGCGCTGCCAAGGTCCAGACGGGTGATCGCCTCCAGACTGTCGCCCAGATCGCGGGCCAGAACCTTGCCGCCGGTCAGGATCGCCAGATCCTCCATCATGTTGCGGCGCCAGTGGCCAAATTCCGGCGGGTGGACGACGAGGAACTTGCCGGGGCCGTCCTTGCCCAGAAGGGTCAGCAGAACCTCCGGCGCGATTTCCTCGGCGATGATGACGAGGGGGCGGTTGTCCTCGGCGGCAATCGCCTTGGCGGCGTCCAGCTGGGCGGGGGATTTCAGCTTGATGTCGGTCAGCACGATATAGGGGTTCTGGACGACGGCGCGCATCGCCTCCAGATCGGTGACCATGTGGTGCGAGACATAGCCGCGGTCGAAGGCCATTCCATCGACCACCTGCAGGCTGGATTGCGTGCCGGTGCCGTAATCGGTGGTGATGACGCCCTGCGCGCCGACACGGCGGAACGCCTCGGCCACCAGCCCGCCCAGATCGGCGTCCGAGGCCGAGATTCGTGCCACCGCCGACAGGATGGCGTGGTCCTTGACCGGCTTGGCCACGGCGCGCAGGGCGCGGGTCGTGGCCTCCACCGCCAGGGAAATCCCCCGGCACAGTTCCACCGGCTTGGCGCCCTTGTCGATCAGGATGGTGCCCGACTGGATCATGCCGTTGGCCAGCACGATCGAGGTCGTGGTGCCGTCGCCCGCCACGTCATTGGTCTGCATCGAGACCTCGCGCAGCACCTGGGCGCCCATGTTCTCGAACCGGTCGAACAGCTCGATCTCGGACGCGATCGACACGCCATCCCGGCTGATCAGAGGCGTGCCCATCGGCCGGTCGATCATCGCGTTCATGCCCATCGGGCCGAGGGTCGATTCAACCGCCGCCGACAGTTTCTGCACGCCATGCGCCAAAGCGCGGCGGGCATCGTTGCCGTGGATCATGATCTTGGGCATAGTTCCTCCTTCGGCCAAAGCCGGTGTTTGCAGTGTTTTTGGGATCGCCTGTCAGCGGCAGGCGTGAGCAGGTTCAGGCTTGGTAAAATCGACCAGCACGGGCACATCGCCCGACAGGTCCGCCTCCATGTAGCGGGAGCGTTTCAGCCCCCGGCAGAGCGAGCCGGAAAACTCCATGTTGATCCGGACCGACCGCAGAAGGCCCATATAGGCCGGGTAATCGGTGATTGCGGCGCCCTGATAGGTCGGAAAGGCCCGGTCCTGCGGGCGGGGCGACAGGCCCTTCTGACCGAGGATGGCAAGGTAGCGGACCTTCTGGCGCGCGGCCTCCGCGTCCGGCAGATCGGTCGCCTCCAACAGGGCGCGGGGCATGGCGGTAACCTCGTCGGGCAGGAAGCCCATCGCGATCAAGGCCTTGATCACGCTTTCCTGCCGGCGCTGAAAGGCCTTGATGTCGAACTTTTCGCGCAGGGCGGCGAGGTCTTCATCGGGGTGCAGATCGGCGAAGACCGAACCGAAACTGGCGCCGGCATTCACGGCGGCGTTCATCTCCTCCGCCGCCATGTGGTCGTGCAGGGTGACCACGGCTTGCGCGACCCAGGGCAGGGCCTCGACCTGGCGCTTGATGTCCTCGGCCATCAGGAAGGCGAAGTTGGGCGAACACCAATAGGTCGGCAGGCGGAAGCTGACCTGCACCGTGGCCGTGTTCTGGCCCTGGCTGGTGACGGCGACCGCCTCGATGAAGCCCATGTCGGTCACGGGCTCATCCAGTTCGGGGTCCATCACCAGATCCAGCCGCGCCCACACCTGGTTGAGTTGCGCATCGTCCAAAAGGGGCGCGGTCATCGGACTTACTCCGCCGCGATGGACATGGGGCTGGCGGCAAGTTCCGCCTTCTTCGCCGCCACGTCGATGTTGTAGAGCCGCGCCATGTTGAGGCCGAGGATCTTCTCCTTGATCTCGTCGGTCAGCTGCACCCCGGCGCGTTCGGCCGAGATATCCTCCGGGATCTGATAGGCCCAAAGCTTCTCGACCAGCCATTTCGGCGTCCAGATCGCATAGTCCGAGCCGAACATGATCTTCTCCGGCCCAAGCCAGAACAGGAGTTCGGAAATGATCTCGCCGAAGTAGCGCGGGCGGGAGTGGATGAAGGGCAGGGCCACGGCCAGACCGCCGTAGACATTGGTCTCCTGCGTTGCGATCCAGCAGAAATCGTCCAGGCGCGGCAACCCGCAATGTTCGATGATCCAGTTCAGGTTTTGGAAATCGGTCGCGGCATAGTCCACGTCATGCACATCGAAGGCATCCTTGTTCAGCGGGATGATCGTCGGGCCCTTGTGGACATGGATGTTCTTGATGCCGAGCTTGTCGCAAAGCTCGAAGCATTTGTAGGCGTCCGGGTCGTTCAGCCGCCAGCCCTTGGAGGACCCGTTCCACTCGGCCGTGTACATCTTCACGCCCTTGATGTCGTAGGTCTCTTTCATGAAATGGATGTATTCCAGGGCCTTCTCGCCATCGCGCGGGTCGAAGGCACCGTTCACGATGAAGCGGTTGGGGAACTTCTTGGCCACCGACATGTTGCGTTCGATGTTGTTGAAGCCGGTCTTGTAGAAATCCGACAGATAGGTCGAATTGAGGATCGCCATATCGTCCGGCCCGTCGATGAAGAGGTCGTTGTAAAGGTCATCGGCGGAGTATTTCTCGAACTTCGACTTCTCCCACAGCTGCTCCTTGGGGGAGAGGCCGGTGTGATAGGCGTAAAAGCAGTCGATGAACTGCTTGCCGTGGATGTTCTTCTGGTTTTCGGGGCTGCCATCCCAGAAATGGGTGTGGCCGTCGAGAACGAAGATCTCTTTGCCTTCGGGGGTTACATACATCTGGGATGCCTTTCGGAATGGGTTTGGCAAGGAAGGGGGCGGCGCGAGGGGGGAGCGCCCTCGCGCCAGAGGGGCCGGGTCAGATGAACTCGAGCATCTCGTTCATGTCGCCGAACAGGATGACGGTGTTGTCGTCGATCCGGACCATGCGGCCGTAGTGGGTGGAGGAGTTGACCTCGAACAGTTCCGCCGTCATCTCGCGGCCCAGGAATTCGCTGATCTCGTCCATCTTGAAGATCAGCTTGCCCGAACCGTCGATGCGGATCAGCGCGGGGTTGTAAGTGACCGTCACCCCCGGCTTCTGGTCCATGAATTCGGCGATGGCGCGGGCCTCGACCGAATCCGACATGGTGACACCGCATTGATGGGAAACGGTTTTTTCAAAGGTGATGTCCTTCATCGCCTTGAAGATGTTGTCGTGCGAATTGTCGCGTGCAATCGTGGACATGGGTGTTCCTTTCAGCGGACTGGGTCAGCGGGACAGGGCGAGTTCGCCAAGGATCTTGGCGAAGCGTTCTTCGGACACGGCGCGGGCCTCTTCGAAGCTGAGCGGCTTGGAATGCGGCTGCGACCAGATCGGCTGCAGCTGCTTGGCGGCCTTGTCGGCGAGGGCGGCGTGTTTCTTGACCCAGGTCTGGAACAGCGCCCGGTTCTGCGCGCCGAACGTCTCGTCATTGGCCAGAAGCCACATCAGGTCGATCGTGTTGGCGAGGTTGCGTTCGTAATCGCCTTCCGCCGCCGCGATCACCGAGGGCGTCATGAAGTCGTTGTTGGCCGCCCCGAACTGCATCAGGAAGCCCGAGCGAAACAGCTCGCCCACCAGGGGTTCGAAGACCAGGTTGATGGCAAAGTACTGCTCCAGATAGTCGGTGCAGCCCATGATGGTTTCCACCGCCTCGCGGGTGCCCTGCCACATCGGGTCTTCCAGCCAGGCGGTCTTGCCCACCTCGTCATCCCAACCCGGGATATCCATGCCGATCTCGGCCAGATAGAGCGTGATGTCCTGCGCCAGCCGCAGCTTGTAGCTGGAGTTGGTCAGGGTCGCGTTGTTGATCATCTGGGTATAGCCGTAGCGCTGGGCCTGCATCAGGCTGGTGCCAAGGCCGAATTCGGCATGTTTCCAGGCGCCGAGGTGCTTTTGCAGCGTCTTGGCCCAGGCGGCGTCGAAGGCGTGCTGGGCGCCGGATTTGCGGCCATTGGCGATGACGGCCTGCACCATCACCTCGATGCGGGACTGGCGCTGGTAATGCGTGCGCTCCCATTCCTGATCCGGGGCGCGGAAGGCATGCCAGTTCGAGCTTTTGGCATGGGTATTGTCCTTCTCGTAGGCGCCCTTGCCGTTGGAGAAGTTGATGATCCAGTTCTGGATCAGATAGCGCTCCGGATCGGGCTGCACGTCCACCGTGACGTCTTCGTAATGGGTGGCGCGCTTGGCGCGCGGCTCGAAATAGCGGTAGCGGCGGCTTTCGCTGTCGGCAAAAATCGCGGCCCCTGCGGCGCCGGAACCGACCGAGCTTGAAGTGGCAACCATGTCTCTCTCCCTTGTGGTGATGGGGCTAACCCCCTGGTGTCAGTGTGCTTTGATCGGCGCCGGCGCGGTGGACGGCGTGAACTTGTCGTAGAAGGTGCGGTCAGGGTCGAAGTCGAGCATGAAGAGGATCGGGCTCAGCGCGTCGATCATCGGCGGCGGGCCGCAGGCATAGGCATCGCCGCCGCCCTCGATCCCGAGGCGCTTCAGTTCCGTGCCCACGACCTGGTGTACAAAGCCCTGCGCGCCCTTCCAGCTGGCATCGTCGCCGGCATGGGACAGGACCGGGATGAAGGTCACTTCCGGGTGCGCTGCGGTGATGGCCGCGATTTCGGCCTGGTAGAAGAGGTCGGCCTGCGTCCGCGCCCCATAGAAGAAGTAGACCGGACGCGCCTCGCCGCTGGCCACATGGTCATGCAGGATCGACCAGATCGGCGACATGCCCGAGCCTGCGGCGACCAGGACTATGGGTCCGTCTCGTCCTTCGCGGCGGAAGCAGGACCCATAGGGTCCGCGGACGGAGACGCTGGCGCCGACTTCGATTCCTCCGGCGTCGAGCTCATTGCTGAACTTTCCGTCGGGGTATTTCTTGATGATGAAACGCAGGTTTTTGGCTTGGTCCGGCGTATTTGCCATGGAGAACGAGCGCGTAATCTCCTCCCCATCTTTGATCCTGACGGTGATGTCGACATATTGCCCGGCCCAGAATTTGATCGGCGTTTCCAGTGTGATCTCGATGGAACGAATGTCGTGCGTCAGGTTCGACTTGGCGGTGATCCGCCCCTTGAAGTCCTTGACCGCGATGGATTTCGACAAAAGCTCTTCGTCGAAGTTCAGAAGGTCGATCACCAGGTCTTCCTGCGCCAGGGACCGGCACAAGAGGATGCCGCCATTCTCCCTCTCGGCATCCGAAAGGGCGAAGGTCGAATATTTCATCAGTTCGACATCGCCCTCCAGAAGGTTGCATTTGCAGGCCGAACATTGGCCCTCCTTGCAGCCGTGCGGCAGCGAGATGCCCTGGCGGAAGGCGGCGTTCAGGATGGTTTCCCCGGTTTCGACGTCGAATTCGACGCCCACGGGTTCCAGCCTGACGGTAAAGGTTTCTGTCATCTGCGAGCCCCTTTTCTGGCCATGTCTTTCAACCCGGCACCCGCGAAGGGCCGGCTGGGGGAACTGGGCCGGAAGATCCGGCCCAGGGTCAGGGGTTCAGTTGCAGGGGTTGATGGTGAAGCCCTTGGCGTAGTCCGCCAGGTGCGCCTTGCGGGCGGCCTCATCCATGCCGCGCAGGGTGATCAGCGGCGAGGCGAGCGTGTTGCCGCGCACATGATCCAGCGTCCACATGTCCTTGTCGTCAAAGCGCAGGTGCGGTTGCGGCACCAGCGTCTTGCCGTCAGAACGGACGAAGTTCAGATCCACGATGGCATCGGCAAGGTCGACGCCGTGATAGATCGTCTCCCATTCCCGCTTGCCCGAGAAGCGGCCCATCGCCGGGGTCGGGCGGCCCTGGTATTCGTCCGAGAAGGCCTCGACAGCGGTCCAGCGGTCGATCTCATGGGCGAAGGTGTGCAGCTGGCCGTCGATGGTGTCGGTGACCATATCCTCGCGGATCAGGCAGGGCACGAGGCAGGACCAGCAGCGGTGCGGGTAGACGTAGCCCACATCCTGGTTGAAGGTGATGACCTGCTGGCCGGGCTTCGAAAGCTTGGCGTACCATTTCCAGAATTCGCCGAACTCTGCGTACCAGCCGGGGTACTTGTGTTCGAACCATTCAAAGTCCTTCTCGGTCTGCGCCTCGATCCGCCAGAAGTTCACCGGCCAGCCGACGGCAAAGAACTGCCCGACCTTGTGGACATAGTTCTTCTTGGTGATCCGCTCCCAGGCCGCCGTCACGTCATCATGGTGGATCTTGATGCCGTACTTTTCCATCGGCAGCATGTAGGTGCGGTAGTAGTCCTCGTAGACCCAGCGATGCCACATCTCGGCATAGCTTTCCTTGTTCTTGTCGCGGTCGGTGGTGCCGTATTCGATGAAGGTGCCGATGGCCGCATCGACGATGGCATGGTTCTGCCAGAAGGCATATTTCATGTCGCGTTCGATGAGCAGGTGGTTCTCCGGCTCTTTCAGCGCGGCCATCATCAGGGAGTGGCCATTGCCGATGTGACGGCTTTCATCCGACTGCACCGACAGGAAGACGGTCGGCAGCGCATAGTCGCCGTTGCGCGCGGCTTCGGAGGGCATGGCGACGAAAAGCGTGTTGGTGAAGGCGGTTTCCGCGACCACAGTCAGATACATGCAGGCGGAGGTCATCGCATCGCCGGTGATGAAGCCTTCGCCGAATTGCCGGCCGATGGTGGTGGCATAGCACTTCCCGAACGCTTCTTCGGTAATGTCGAAACCGGCCGGGTCGATGTAGTTTTCCATGTACCACTTCTTCAGGTTCATCTGAATCGTGGAATGGCGGAATTCGTCGACCATCTGCATGGTGAAGCCGGTGCGCAGATCCTCACCCGGCGCGAGACGGCTGACCATCGCCATCGACCGCGCCGCCGAGATTTCCGGGAAGGGGATGATCGCCAGGAACAGCTTCATCCATTCCACCCAGCGCGGTTCGACATTGCGGAACATGTCGCCCCGCAGCGCCGCGTCCAGCGCGCCGTAAACCCGGTTGTCCTTCTCCTCCTGCATCGAGAAGTAGGAGCGCAGCACCTGCTTCATCGGGTCGCGGGGGGCCTTGGTGATCTTGTAATCCGAAGGATAGGTCATCGCTTCCTGCACATAGGAAGGATTCCACCCCAGGTCCGCGCATTTCTTGGTGGCTTCGGCCACCGAAATGCCCTTCTGCGCCGTGATCTTGTTGAGTGTCAAAGTCGACATGTGTGCTCACCTTTTTGGTTAAGGTTGATGTGGGCAGGACCGTCGGCAAAGGTCAGAGAACGGCATGACGCCGCCATCCAGCACGTCGGATCAGCTTCACGGGATGTGAATCTCGGTCGCAACGCAGGCCTCCCTTCCTTCGTTCTTGAACCACCGCATCCGGGCGGCAGCCGTCTTTTTTCTTCGATGAGGAAACCTAGGGCCGGAAGTTCGGCGCGGCCAAACGGATAATTTTCCGTAACGAACTGCGACAATATGTAACGGAAATTTACGTTCCCGGTTTCTGTCGCAATCTTTTCGCACGCCGTTACCCTTGGATTTGCGAACAGGGACCCTGTCAGGGACGGAGCACTCAAGTGGCTGATGCAGCGGCATTTTCAGGAAAGATGGGAGAGCTGCAGAAGCTGCGGGTCGCCCTGGTGATTCTGCTGAGCGAGGAAAATTCCAAGCTGCTGAGTCGCCGCCAGCGTGTCGCCGGCAAGGAGATCGAGGTAATGACGGCCGAACGCGACATGGCCGCGGGCCGGGCCTCGGAAAAGCTGCTCGCCGCGCTTTATGTCGAGGACACCGCCCTGCGCGCCGCCCTGCAGGAAACCGAGGATGAAATCACGCGGATGGAGGCTTTGATGGTCAAGATCGACGCCGACATCGCCGCACTCTGCCAATCCTGAGAAGGAGATACCGATGAGAGACGAACGCGCGCATCTGCAGCTTTTCGACCTGATCGCCCGTGATTGGACGGTGGCTTCGCCCGTGCGGCAGATCGCCTTCACCGCCGACAGCTCTGCCGTGGCCTTTGCCTGCGCCGATGGGGCGGTGATGCTGGCGGCGACGGCGGACAAGGCGTCGGTCGCAGTGCGGACCAAGCGGGCGCTGGACACCGGACGGCTGACCATCGCGCCACGCGAAAAGCCCTTCCTGCCGCTGAAGCCGGCCGATTTTTCGGCGGGGCGCAGTTCGGATGTGGTGCCCCTGGGGGCTGCGGGCTTTGCCTTTGCCAAGGACACCGGGCGGATCAACTCGCTGAGCCCCGGCGGCATCGCGGCCCATCTGCCCGCCCGCGCGCCGAAGGGGATCACGGTTCTGGCCGCAGCACCCGATGGCAAGACGCTGGCCTATGCCTGCGGGATGCAGGTGCTGATCTCGCCCACCGATCGGGACGCGCCGCGCAGCATTCCGGCGGCCAATCCGGTGCGGGCGCTGGCCTTCTCGCCCGATGGCGCGACGCTGGCGGTGGGCTATGCCAACGGGCTTTGCCGCTGGTCGCTGACCGAACCCGAGGCGCCGCCGGTCGAAACTGCCCTGACCGGCACGCCCTCCTACCTTGTCTGGCATCCGCAGGGCACCAGCCTGACCGCCGCGCTGGGCGCGGACGGCTTCTGCCTGATCGACGCCGTCAGCAACACCACCACGACGCGGCGCAATTTCCCTGCCCCGGTCGGACGCGCCCTTTACAGCCCGACCACTGGCACGGTCGTCGCCTCTGGCGCCTACCGGGTCGCGGCCTGGTCGCTGGCGACGGGGGGCGATGTGATGACCGGCAGGCCGGGCCTCGTCCTTGTCAACGCGCTTGCCACCAGCCCGAACCGCAACCTGGTGGCGGTGGGCTATGCCAACGGGCTTCTGAGCCTGGCCGAGATCGGCCAGCCCTCCGAAATCCTGCTGCGCGAGGACACCGGGGCCGCGATCACCGCGCTGGAATGGTCGCCCGACGGCCGCTTTCTCGCGCTGGCCGGCGAGGATGGCTCTGCCGCGCTGGTCGAATTTCCTGACGCCATGTTCAAATCCTGAAACCCATGCAGAGAGGGTCACCATGACCAGCCCACAGACCGCCGAACTGACCGAGGAAGAGAAAAGCAAGGATGCCTTCTTCCAGCGCATCGCCCTGATCGGGGAAGAGATGATCGCCGCCCATGGCAAGGATTTCGCCACCGGGGCCTTCGTTCTGGCCGCGCGCTGGATCAGCGAGGGGCGGATGGGGGCCAAGGTCAGGCCCAAGGCCGAAACTGCCACGCCGCGCGCGAACTGACGGCGCCCGGCGCGGTCCGCTTGTAACGTTTCGTTACGAAAATCCGGCTTTGCGCAGGCCCGACACATCGGATGCGACAGAAACCATCCCCCGTGATACGGTTCCGAATCTTCTGCGCAAAGTGACATGCCAGCCCGAACTGAGGAGACGTCACTTGGATATCCACTCCAGACATAGCGGCCCGAGGGAAGAAGACAAGCACGCCAAGGAACATCTGCGGCGCAATTGGGGGACGATCGAGAAACTGGCCGATACGCTCAGCGGCGGCAAATATTCCGCCGACAAGGCCCGCAAGGCCGCGCCGCCGCCGCAGGCGCAGGGCCTGATCATCATCGACCAGGCCCGACCCCGGCTGCCCGATGCGCCGGTGCCCTACCTGCGCATCAGCATGAATGGCCGGGTGGTGCTGGCAGATACCGATTCAGGCATCCAGCTGCACTTTCTGGGCCAGATCAAACGGATCAACGGCGCGAAATGCTTCGTGATCGCCAGCAAGGAGAACGGCTTCTTCACGCCCCTGGCGGAGGAGATTGCCGCTAAGATCGCCGATCTGGCCCATCGACCGATCACCCGGGACTATCCGGAGGAGACGCTTGCAGAGGACATCCGCCAGCGGCTGCAGATCACCTGATCGCTGCCGCGGCCTTGTCTGCGACGGGTCCTTGCCTTGGGCCCGACAGGGAAAGTTAAGTTCACGGGAGGGGACTTAATGATGACTTCAGATCAGCGCTCTGCGCCACGACCCCCACGACTGGGGTTCGATTTCGCCGATGTCGACCCGCGCGAGACATCGAAGGCCTGGAACCGGTTCCTCGCCAACCGCAATGCGCCCAGCCTGCCGATGCCGGGGGTCCGCTCGCTCATCTATCAATCCTGGGTCCGCTCCACCTCGACCGGGATCAAGCCCGAGCAGTTTGCCGCCCCCTCCCTGCCGCGCAGCGCGCCGCAGGCCAAATCGACCTTCGATCAGGCCGAGCTGCGCCGCGCCACCCAGGCCTCGATGGCGCGGATCGGTGATCTTCTGTCGGGGGCCGAGGCGATGCTGCTTCTGACCGACCGCGACGGGGTGATCCTGGAAACGGTGGGCGACCGCTCCACCCTCGCCAAGGCGGGCAAGATCAACCTGACCGTGGGCGGCGTGTGGAGCGAGGACGCCTCGGGCACCAATGGCATCGGCACCGCGCTCTGGACCGGCCAGCCGGTCTATGTGCATGGCGAGGAGCATTTCTGCGAGGGCATGAAAGCCTGGAGCTGCGCCGCAGCCCCGATCCGCGACCCGATCGACCACAGCATCATCGGCGTGGTCAACCTCTCGGGCCTGACCAGCATCTTCCAGAAACACAACGCCGCCTTCGCCGCCACCGCCGCCCGCGACATCGAACTGGTGCTGCAGCAGGAGCAATCCCTGCTCAACATCCGCCTGATGGAGGCCATCATCGGCAAATTCCCGTCCGAGCCGCAGGGCAAGTCCGACAGCCTCGCCATCGTCGACCGTTTCGGCCGGCTGATCTTCAGCCGCAACAGCGGCTTGGATGTCGGCTGTTCGGACCGCGATCTGGGGCTCGGGGCGCGGTTTCTGGAGCTGCCGGACGGGATATCCGAGGAGAATATCCTCGCCGCCCTGCCGCGCGAGAATGTCTGCGAGGATATCCGCCTGATCGAGATCGACGGCGCGGTGAAAGGTGCTGCCCTGGTCTTCAAGCCCAAGGCCAGCCTGCCCTCGCCCGCCCTGTCGCGCCCGATCATCAGGCCCCTGCCCGGGGTCGAGATCGGCAAGACCGGGCTGAAGATCGTCGGCAAAAGCGATGTGATCCTCGAGGCGCTGGAAAGTGCCGAGCGCATCGCCTCGGTCCATGCGCCGGCCCTGATCGAGGGGCAGACCGGCGTGGGCAAGGAGCTTTTCGCCCGGCTGATCCACTCGCGTCTGGACCCCGATGGCGCAGACCGCCTGCGGCTGATCAATTGCGGGGCGATGGCGCCGCAGATGTTCGGCTCGGACCTTCTGCGCGACACAAGGGCGCTGGTCTGCCTCGACGAGGTGGGCGAGGCCACGCCCGAAACCCAGCTTTACCTGCTGCGGGTGCTGGAAGAACGGATGACCCGCCTGCAGGACCCGACCCAGCCCGAGGCGCCCCAGCTGCAGCTGTCGCTGACCAACCGCGTGCTGCTGGACGAGGTCGAGGCCGGGCGCTTCCGCCGCGATCTGTTCTACCGCCTGAGCGCCGTGATCCTGACCATCCCGCCACTGAAGGCGCGGGGCGGGGATATCCTGCTGATCGCCGAACATTACAACCGCAAGATCAGCATCGAATCCGGCCGCGACCTGCTGATCCTCGGGTCAGAGGTGCAGGAGGCGCTGATGCGCCACACCTGGCCCGGCAATGTGCGCGAGCTGCGCAATCTGATGGTGGGGCTGCATGGGTTGGCGAAATCGCGCAGCCTGTCGCTGTCCGACCTGCCGCTGGAAATCACCAACCCCAGCGCCGCCAAACCCGATCCCGCACCCGAAACCCGCCCGGCGCCCGACGCCTCGCTGAAGGATGCCCAGGTCCGCCTGATCGAACGCGCCCTGCAGGCCCATCACGGCAACCTCAGCAAGACCGCCATCGCGCTGGGCATCTCGCGCCCGACGCTGTACCGCAAGATCGAGGCCTACGGCATCAAGCTGCCCTGAGGCGGATGAGGTCCGCTCATCGCCCGCGGCCGCCCCCTTGACCCCATACCTTTGCAACGGGCGCGCCGCTTGACGGCGCGGTTTGGCGTAAATATATGACTATCGTAATCCAATTCAGGCCGGAAGCGCTGCGCGACCCGGCCAGGGAGATGCCATGAAACCTGTTGAAATCGTTCTCTGCCATCCGGTGCGCACCGCCATCGGCACCTTTGGCGGCAGCCTCAAGGACACGCCCGCGACCGAGCCTGGCGCGGTGGTGATCGCCGAGACGCTGAAACGCTCGGGCATCGACCCGGCCTCGGTGGGCGAGGTGGTGATGGGCAACGTCATTCAGGCCGGCAACCGGATGAACCCGGCGCGGCAGGCGGCCATTGGCGGGGGCTTGCCGGTCTCCGTGCCGGCGATGACGGTGAACCGGGTCTGCGGTTCTGGCGCGCAGGCGGTGGTCACCGCGGCGCAGGATATCCTGCTGGAGCTGCATCCCCTCGCCATCGCCGGCGGGATGGAGAACATGGACCGCGCGCCCTATCTTCTGACCAAGGGCCGGCAGGGCTATCGGATGGGCCCGGCAGAGATCCTCGACAGCATGCTGACTGATGGGCTGAACGACGCCTTCTCGGGCGAACATTCCGGCTGGCATACCGAGGATCTGGTGACCGCCAAGGGCCTCAGCCGCGCCCGGCAGGATGCCTGGGCCCACCGCTCGCAAAGCCGCTTCTCTGCTGCCCGCGACGCCGGGCTATTCGCGGCAGAGATTGCGCCCGTCACCCTGCGCGACCGCAAGGGCGAGCGCGCTTTCCTGACGGATGAGGCGCCGCGCCCCGAGACCACGCTGGAAACCCTCGCCAAGCTGAAGCCCGCCTTCCGCAAGGACGGCACGATCACCGCCGGCAATGCGCCGGGGCTGAACGCCGGAGCGGCGGCGATGGTGGTGGCGGACCGCGCCCATGCCGAGAAGATCGGCCTGCAACCGGCTGCCCGCATCGTCAGCTGGGGCATCGGCGCGGTGGAGCCGGGGATGTTCGGCCTCGGCCCGGTGCCCGCCGTCCGTCAGGCGCTAGCCCGCGCCGGTTGGAGCATCGGTGATATCGAAAGGGCCGAGATCAACGAGGCTTTCGCCGCCGTGCCCTTGGCCGTGGCCGATGAACTGGGCCTGCCGGAGGATCTGATCAACGTCGAAGGCGGCGCCATCGCGCATGGCCACGCCATCGGTGCCACCGGCGCGGTGCTGATCACCCGGCTGATCCACAGCCTGGCGCGCGACGGGCTGAAACGCGGGCTGGTCACGCTGTGCATCGGCGGCGGGCAGGGTATCGCCGTGCTGCTGGAACGCCTGTAACGGCGCGTCAAAGGCCCGGTGACCAAGCCGGGCCTTACCGGCCCTCCAGAAAGTCGCGCAGCCGCGGCACCATGAAATCGACGAAGGCGCGCACGCGGTGGGGCAGACGCTCGCCGCCCAGAAACAGCGCGTGGATATCCTCGACCTCGCTTTCCACGGCATCGGCCATGACCTCGACCAAGGTGCCTGACTGCAGGTCGTCGCGGATGTGGAACTCTCCCAGCCGGGCCAGTCCCATGCCCGCCAGCGCCATCCGGCGCACCGTCTCGCCATTGTTGGCCAGAAGCGGGCCTGCCACCGTCCGGTCGACGATCCGCCCCGATTCGCGCAGCGGCCAGACCGGGGCCGAGCGGCGGAAGTTGAAGCCAAGGCAGGCGTGGCGGGCCAGATCCTCCGGGCGCTGCGGCACACCACGCCGCGCGAGGTACTCCGGCGCGGCCACGATCTTGCGTGGCGTCGTGCCGATCTTCAGCGCCGTCAGGCTGGAGTTTTCCAGCGCGCCGATCCGGAAGGCCACATCGGTCTGATCCACATAAAGGTCGATGATCTCGTCCGAGAGCGACAGATCGACCACGACATTGGGGTATTCGGCCCAGAACGCCGGCAAAAGCGGCTCCACCGCGACCATCCCGAAGACGACCGAGGCGTTGACCCGCACCTTGCCCCCCATGTTGTGCGCGCCGGAGGAGAGCGAATGTTCGATATCCTCCAGCTCGGCCAGCAGGCTCTGGCTGCGCGCGTAATAGATCCGCCCCTCGGCCGTCAGTGACAGGCGGCGGGTGGAGCGTTCCAGGAGGCGCACGCCCAGCCGGGTCTCGATCCGGTCGATCAGCTTCGAGATGGTCGAAGGCGTCATCAACACCTGTCGGGCGGCTTCGGAAAAGCTGCCGCTGTCGACCACCCGCAGAAAAATCTGCATTTCTCCTGCACGATTATCCATCAACGGCCTGCTTTATGAACTGGTTTCACAGATCATGTGCTTTTGGCATGGATTATCAAGACAGCACCACTGGCTTATGTCCTGATCTGTAAACAAGGTAAGCAACACGGACCTGTTTGGCCCTGCCCGATCTGCCGCGACGGCCTCGGGCGCTGGACCATCCGCGCCCAAGCCACCTGCCCCTTGTCACCCGATCAGGAGAGAAAGATGCAGTTTGTAAATCCCCATGGCGCAAGGATTCCGGCGCTGGGCTTCGGCGTGTTCCGCATGTCGGAGGCCGAGGTCGAAGAGGTGGTCCCCGCCGCCTTTGCCACGGGTTTCCGCCACTTCGACACCGCGCAGATCTACCGCAACGAGGCCGCGCTGGGCCGGGCGCTGGCCAAGGTCGGCGCGCGGCGCGAGGATCTGTTTCTGACCACCAAGGTCTGGGTCGACCAGTACTCTGCCGCCCGCTTTGCCGCCTCGGTCGAGGAAAGCCTCGAGAAGCTGAAGGTCGCCCAGGTCGACCTGCTTCTGGCGCATTGGCCGGGTGACACGGTGCCGGTGGCCGACCAGATCGCCTGGCTGAACGAGGTGCAGGCCGCCGGCAAGACCCGCTTCATCGGGGTCAGCAATTACAACCTGTCGCAGTTCCGCGAGGCGGTGGCGCAAAGCAAGGCGCCGATCCTCACCAACCAGATCGAGATGCATCCCTATCTGGACCAATCGGCGATGCTGGCACTGACCGGGGCCTCCGGCGCCACCGTCACCGCCTATTACGGCATGTCCGACGGGGCGGTGCCGCGCGATCCTGTGCTGCAGGCGATCGGTGCGGCCCATGGCAAGACCGCGGCCCAGGTCGCCCTGCGCTGGCTGCTGCAGAAGGGCTGCATCGCCCTGTCCAAGACCGCCAAGACCAACCGTCTGGCCGAGAACTTCGCCATTTTCGATTTCACCCTGACCGCGGCCGAGATGGCCACGATCACCGCCCTTGC
This sequence comes from Rhodobacter sp. P1_C2, assembly GCF_056406375.1. Lineage (NCBI taxonomy): Bacteria > Pseudomonadati > Pseudomonadota > Alphaproteobacteria > Rhodobacterales > Rhodobacter > Rhodobacter sp. P1_C2. Next base: position 340,399 of record NZ_JBFUAG010000003.1, on the reverse strand, counting down.
GCGGCCCGATGGCCGCATCGTCTCGCCCAAGGGTCTTGCGCCCGACTGGGCGGCTTGAGGATAGAACCATGACACAGATGCAAGACAAGACAGGTTTCAACTGGCCGGTGCTGGCCCTCGCCATCGGCGCCTTCGGCATCGGCACGACCGAGTTTTCGCCGATGGGGCTTTTGCCGGTGATCGCCGATGGCGTCGGCGTCTCGATCCCGCAGGCCGGGCTTCTGATCAGCGCCTATGCGATCGGCGTGATGGTCGGCGCGCCGCTGATGACGCTGGTCTTCAGCCGCTTCGGCAAGCGGGCGGCGCTGATGTGCCTGATGGCGATCTTCACCATCGGCAACGCGCTGTCGGCCCTGGCGCCGGATTACTGGACGCTTCTCGCCTCGCGGATCGTGACCAGCATGAACCACGGGGCCTTCTTCGGCCTCGGTTCGGTCGTGGCGGCCAGTGTCGTGCCGAAGGAAAAGCAGGCGAGCGCCGTCGCCGCCATGTTCATGGGCCTGACCATCGCCAATATCGGCGGCGTGCCGATGGCCACCTGGATCGGCCAGCAGATCGGCTGGCGGATGTCCTTTGCCGGGACCGCCGTGCTGGGGCTGATCGCGATGACCGCTTTGGGCCTTGCCTTGCCGAAGGTCGGCGCGGGGCAACGGCCGGATGTGAAGCGTGAGCTGCAGGTCCTGGTCCGGCCGCAGGTCTTGCTGTCGCTTCTGACCACGACGCTCGGCGCCAGTGCGATGTTCGCCGTCTACACCTATGTCGCGCCGATGCTGGAAAGCCTGACCGGGGCCTCGGGCAACTTCGTGACGCTGGCGCTGGTTCTAATCGGCCTCGGTTTCACCCTGGGCAACGGGATCGGCGGGCGGGTGGCCGACTGGTCGCTGGAGGGGGCCACCGCGCTGTTCCTCGCCGCTCTGGCGGTGATCAGCCTGGCGATGCCGCTGGTTCTGGGCAGCCATGTCGGTGCGGCGATCGTGCTGACCTTCTGGGGTGCTGCGGCCTTCGCCATCGTGCCGCCGGTCCAGATGCGGGTGATGCAGACGGCTTTCGATGCGCCGGGTCTGGCCTCCTCGGTCAATATCGGCGCCTTCAACCTGGGCAATGCGATCGGCGCTGCCGCGGGTGGGGCCGTGATCAGCGCGGGCCTTGGCTATGCCGCGGTGCCGGTGGTCGGCGGTCTGCTGGCGGCGGGGGGGCTGATGCTGGTCTGGCTCAGCCATCACCGCCACGGTGCGCCGGTGGCTGGCGCTGTCTGAGGCCCTGGCCTTCTGTCACGCAAAAGGGCGGCCCACACCGGGCCGCCCTTTTGGCATTAGGGGCCGGTTTCAGCTGTGGATGAAGTCCAGGACATCGTGAAAGAACTTCTCGGGCAGGGTTTCGACCAGGCCATGCGGCGCGCCGGGATAGGTCAGAAGCCGGGCCATCGGCGCGATCTTCGCCGCCTTCTCGCCGGAATTGGCGATCGGCACGATCTGGTCGTCGTCGCCATGGATGATCAGCGTCGGGATCGTCATCTTCTTCAGGTCCTCTGTGTAATCGACCTCGGAAAACTCGTGGATGCAGTCGTAAAGCCCCTTCAACCCGCCGGCCATGCCCTGCAGCCAGAAGCCGTCGATCAGACCCTGGCTGACCGCCGCCCCCGCGCGGTTGAAACCGTAAAAGGCGATGCTCAGGTCCTTGAAGAATTGCGAGCGGTTGGAGGCGGTGCCGGCGCGGATGCCGTCGAAGACATCCAGCGGCACGCCGCCCGGATTGGCCGGGGTCTTCAGCATCAGGGGTGGCACGGCGCCGACCAGGACCGCCTTGGCCACCCGCGCGGTGCCGTGACGCCCGATGTAATGCGCGACCTCGCCGCCGCCGGTCGAATGACCGATCAGGATGGCATCCTTGAGGTCGAGGCTCTCGATCAGCTCGTGCAGGTCGTCGGCATAGCGGTCCATGGTGTTGCCATCCCAGACCTGGGTCGACCGTCCATGACTGCGGCGGTCATGGGCGATGACGCGGTAGCCCTCCTGGCCGAAGAACAGCGCCTGCGTGTCCCAGGCATCGGCCGACAGCGGCCAGCCATGCGAAAAGACGATGGGCTGACCCTTGCCCTGGTCTTTGTAAAAGAGGTCGATGCCATCGGAAGTCTTCAGAAAAGCCATGGGAAATGTCCTGCCAACGCGATTAAGGAAGCGTACATGGCTCAGGCTTTTCCGCGCGCCCTCCCCAGCCGCAGGGCAAGGATAACGGGCCCGGGGGGCGGGTTATTGCAGCTTCGTGGTCGGTTTTTCACGATCGTGCGCCGGCAGGGCAGCCCTACTGGTTATCGCGGCGCCAGCGCCCTGGCGAGACGCCGACCTCGCGGCTGAAGATCCTTGTCAGGTGGCTTTGGTCGAAAAACCCGCAGTGGAGGGCAATCTGCGCCAGGGGCAGGTCGGTGGTGCGCAGCATCTGGCGGGCATGGTCCAGACGCTGGTTCAGCACCCATTGGTAGGGCGTGGTCCCCGTCGTCTCGCGGAAGGCGCGGAAGAACTGGCCGCGCGACATGTTCAGCGCATCGGCGATCGTGCCCATCGAGGCTTCGGGGCCGGTCTCCTCCATCAGCATCTCGGTCGCGCGGCGCAGGGCCGGGTCGGGCAGCCGCGGCACCCGGCGCGGCGCGCGCGGTCTTTCGGCGCCATAGCTGCGAAACAGATGGGTCACCATGGCGGTGCCGATCTGTTCGGCCAGAAGCGGGCAGGCGGCCTTGGGATCGGCCAGCGAGGGCAAAAGCGCCTGGGCCAGATGGCCCAGCACCGGGTCGTTCTGGGCGGCAAGCCGTGTCAGCTGCGGCAGGCGCCGGCTTTCGCCCCGGTTGGCAATCTCGGCCAGAAATTCGCGGTTCAGTTCCAGAAGGAAGAAATCGAAACTGCCCTCGACGTCACAGGCATAGGGATTCTCGAAATCGCGGATATAGGTCGAATCCTTGGCATAGACCTCGTCCCGCACCTCGCGCCCCTGAACCGACCGCCGCCGGTGGCCCGCGCGCAGCGACAGGCCGATCAGCAGGCCGCGGTCCTCGGGCGGGGTCTCCATCCGGGCGACATGCGGCCCCATCGCGGTCTTGCGGCGGAAGGTCATGCCGCCAACCGTCAGGCTGTGGTCATAAAGCAGCTCGTGCACGCCACAGCCGAGCGAATCCCGCACGACCAAATCGCTTGCCTGCGGCGGATTGGTGTTGAAATCCATCGGTCTCGTCCTTTCCTGCAGTCGTGTCAGACTGTTCGGGCGCATGTCGCGCAAATGTCCTGCATGAGGAACGCCGGTCAAGCTACCTCGAAATGCCTCACCGGTCACGGCAACTCGTCAAAATCCCATCAGCGCCACAAGCACAAAGGCGCCACTCAGGCCGATATGTTCAAAGAATGCGTCCATCTGCTGGGTCCGCGCCAAACCTTTGGGCTGTTCCCAGAACCGCAGCGCGATCAGTGTGGCGACCATCGTATAGCCCGCCAGCGCCAGTGCCGCGAGCGGGCGGTACCAGCCGAAGATCACCATGGCCGAGGTGGTCAGCTCGAAACAGATCGTCCCCAGCGCCAGAAGCCGCGGCGGGGCGAGGCCAAGCGCGATCATCTCCTCGGTCGCGGCCTGAAAGTCGAGGATCTTGGTCACCGGCCCCTGGATATAGGCCGCGCAAAGCGCCAGAAGGCACAGATGCAGCACGATGCCATTGTGCAGAAGTGCGGTGATCTGATCCATCTCAGACCGCCCAGCAGGCGCAACCCAGCGCCCCCCAGAAGGATTTGAGGTCCGAGGTCGGCAGACGCGCGCCCCAGGCGCTGGCATGGTCATGGCCATGCACGCCGCAGGCGCTGGCGCAGCCGCAGGTGCTCGCCACGGTTTGCGCCACATCGGGTTGCAGGCCCCAGGCGCCATAGCCGCCATAGGTGCGCACCGGCGACCAGTCCGGCATGGCGGGCGGCACCGGGTTGTCATCCAAGGGGGCGAAATCGCCTTTGGCAAAGACGATCCTGCCGCCGACCATGGTGAGGTCAGAGGTCATATGGGTGATCTCGGCCTCCGGCACGGCGAAATAATCGCGGTCGGGCAGGGTCAGATCGGCGAGGTAGCCGGGCGCGATGCGGCCGCGTTTGCCGTCCTCGTTGCAGAACCAGGCGACCTTTTCCGTCCACATCCGCAAGGCGGTTTCGCGGTCCAGACAGTTGCGCTGCGGGGTCAGGCGCAGGCCGCCCACCGTGCGCCCGGTGACCATCCAGGACAGGGAAACCCAAGGGTTGTAAGACGCCACCCGCGTCGCATCCGTCCCGGCGGAGGTGTGGATGCCCTTGTCCAGCATCTTGGCAATCGGCGGCGTGGCCTCGGCTGCTGCGGCGCCGTAGCGGTCGACGAAAACCTCGCCCTGATAGGCCATGCGGTGCTGCACCGCGACCCCGCCGCCCAGGGCCGCGATCCGGTCGATCGAGTGGTCCGAGATCGTCTCGGCATGGTCGAAGAACCAGTTCAGCCCCTGCAAGGGAATGTCCTTGTTCACCTTTTCAAAGACATCCAGCGCCCGGGTGATGGTCTCGTCATAGGTGGCATGCATCCGCCAGGGCCAGCGGTTCTCGGCCAGGATGCGGACCACGCCTTCCAGATCCTCCTCCATCGCGGCGGGAAGATCGGGGCGGGGCTCGCGGAAATCTTCAAAATCGGCGGCGGAAAAGACCAGCATCTCACCGGCGCCATTGTGGCGGAAGTAATCGTCGCCCTGGCGGTATTTGACCGACCTGGTCCAGGCGAGGAAATCGGCCTTCTCCTCCTTCGGCTTCTGGGTGAAGAGGTTATAGGCCAGCCGCACCGTCATCTGGCCCTCGTCGGCCAGTTTCTGGATCACGGCGTAATCGTCGGGATAGTTCTGAAAGCCACCGCCCGCGTCGATGACGCCGGTGACGCCCAGCCGGTTCAGCTCGCGCATGAAATGGCGGGTGGAGTTCACCTGGTAATCGAAGGGCAGCTTCGGCCCCTTGGCCAGGGTTGCATAAAGGATGCCGGCATTGGGGCGGGCCAGCAAAAGCCCGGTCGGGTTGCCGGCGGCATCGCGCTGGATCTCGCCCCCCGGCGGGTTGGGCGTGTCCTTGGTATAGCCCACCGCCCGCAAGGCCGCGCCATTCAGCAGGGCGCGGTCGTAAAGGTGCAAAAGGAACACCGGGGTTTCCGGCGCCACGGCGTTGATTTCCGCCAGCGTCGGCAGGCGCTTTTCCTCGAACTGGCTTTCGGTGAAGCCGCCCACCACCCGCACCCATTGCGGCGGCGGGGTGATGGCGACCTGGGCCTTCAGCATCGCCATCGCGTCCGACAGCGAGGTCACGCCATCCCAGCGCAGTTCAAGGTTATAATTCAGCCCGCCGCGGACGACATGAGTGTGGTTGTCGATCAACCCCGGCAAGACCGACCGGCCCTTGAGGTCGATGACCCGCGTCGCAGGCCCGGCGAGGGCGAGGATTTCTTTCTCCTCGCCCACGGCCTGGAACACCCCGGCCTGAATGGCCACGGCAGTCGCCTGCGGATTTTCGCGGTCCAGCGTGGTCAGCCGCGCATTGTGCAGGATCAGGTCGGGGGTCATGGGCAAGCTCCGTAAGGCAGGGGGAGGGGGAAGGGCCTAGTGCCCTTCCGAGGCGTTGAACATCGACTTGGCGTATTGGATGCCCAGGCCATAGGACCCCGCCAGACGCTGCGCGATACCGGTGGTGGAGGCATAGGTCTCGCCCCGGGCCCAGTCGCGCTGCAGCTCCAGCATATACTGGACCGAGGTCATCGGGCGGGCGCCGGCCTGCACCATCCGGTCCATCGCCCGGTCATGCGCCTCGGGCGTGACATCGCCGCAGGCATCGGCGATCACATAGACTTCAAACCCCTGATCCAGCGCCGAAATCGCCGGGCCGACGATGCAGACGCTGGTCCACAGGCCCGCCAGTACGATGCGGCCCTTGCCGATCTCGTTCACGCGGGCGATGACCGGGGCATCTTCCCAGGTGTTCATCGAGGTGCGGTCCAGCAGGGCCTGGCCGGGGAAGGGGGCTGTCACTTCATCGAACATCGGGCCGGAGAAGCTTTTGGCGGCGACCGTGGTCAGGATCGTCGGCACCTTGAAGCTGGCAGCGGCAGCGGCGACGAGGCCGGCATTGGTGCGCAGGTTGACGGCGTCGATGGATTTGGTCGCAAAGGCCATCTGCGACTGGAAGTCGATCATGATCAGGGTGTGGTCGGTCGGCGACAGCAGCGATTTACCGGGGGTTGCCGTTGCTTTGGGGGCCATCTTTATCTCCTGTTTTTTGGTTTCGGATCTGGAAATCGCCCGGGACGGGTCTTGGACGATCGTGCGCGGTCTTTCGGGATCGGGTTATTTCGCCAGGGCCTGCAGGGCGGGATGGCGGGCGAAGGCCAGCGTGCCCACCAGAACGATGGCGCCGGTGGCGATCAGCGGCAGGGTCAGTCCGCCCGACAGCCGGATCAGCAGCGCGCCGAGGGCGGCCCCGACGAAAAGCGCCACAACCGCGCCAAAGCGGCGTGCGATGTTGGGATTGGCCCCGCCAGCCAGGGTGCTGTCGGCGGCGATGCCGGTCAGGGTCATGGTCAGGACGGTGGTCGTCAGGTCCGGGATGCCCAGCCGTCGTACCGTCCCGTTGCGCAGGCCCATCGCCCCGCCGAGAAGGGCGATCATCGCCAGCTGGATCATGCCTTCCGCCGCAACGCCGCTGTTCAGACCCACCAGCGAAGCGGCCCAGATCAACAGGCTTTCGATCACCGCCGCCGTCAGAAGCCAGCGGTGCAGCGGCTTGCCGCGGTGCCAGTTGGCCGCCCGCCCGGCGATCAGGGCGCCGATCAGAAAGCTCAGCAGCGCCATCGCCAGCGGCACCGGCTTGAACCCTTCCGCCCCGCCCGCCGCAAAGCCAAGGAAGACGACATTCCCCGTCATGTTCGCCGTGAAGACCTTGCCCAGACCCAGAACCGAGATCGCATCGATCATCCCGGTCGTGACGGAAAGGATCAGCAAGAGCATCGGCATGGGCGACGCCATCTTGATCTCTGGAGTGTCCGGCATGGCAGGTTCCTTGCGGCAGGGATGCGGGTGGCGTGACGCCTTTCGACGGGATTATGTCCTTCTTTGCGGCAGCGGTATTGTTGAAAAGTAACGCACTGGTGACTTCAGTCTCCCCTGCGTTGCGCGCAGGGGACCGTGCGAGCCCTGGGTCAGACCCGCTCCAGGGCGATGGCGATGCCCTGGCCGACACCGATGCACATGGTGGAGAGCGACCTTCTGCCCCCGGTCAGCTTCAGCTCCAGCGCGGCGGTTCCGGTGATGCGCGCGCCGCTCATCCCCAGGGGATGGCCCAGCGCGATGGCGCCGCCGTTGCGGTTGACCCGGGCGTCATTATCGGCCAGGCCCAGAAGCCGCAGGGTGGCGATGCCCTGGGCGGCGAAGGCCTCGTTCAATTCGATCACGTCGAAATCGGCGGGGGTCAGGCCCAGCCGCGCCATCAGCTTTTGCGAGGCGGGGGCGGGGCCGATCCCCATGATCCGCGGCGGAACCCCCGCCGTGGCGCCGCCCAGCACGCGGGCGATCGGCGTCAGGCCATATTTCGCCGCCGTCTCGGCATTGGCGAGGATCAGCGCCGCCGCCCCGTCGTTGACGCCGCTGGCATTGCCCGCGGTGACCGAGCCGCCCTCGAACAGGGGGCGCAGCTTGGCCAGGGCCTCGGGCGTGGTGGCGCGGGGGTGTTCGTCGCGGTCGACCACAAGGGCATCGCCCTTGCGCTGCGGGATGGTCACCGGGGTAATCTCCTGCGCCAACCGTCCGTTGGCCTGGGCGGCGGCGGCCTTGGCCTGGCTGTCCAGCGCCATCAGGTCCTGCGCCTGCCGCGACACGCCGTAGTCACCCGCCACGTTCTGTCCGGTCTGCGGCATGGAATCGGTGCCGTAAGCCTTGTGCATCGCCGGGTTGATGAAACGCCAGCCGATGGTCGTGTCATAGATCGCGGCCTCGCGGCTGAAGGCGGTATCGGCCTTGGGCATCACCAAGGGCGCGCGCGACATGCTTTCGACGCCCCCGGCGATCATCAGACCCGCCTCGCCCGAGGCGATCTGCCGCGCCGCCGTCAGCACCGCATCCATGCCCGAGCCGCAAAGCCGGTTGATCGTGGTGCCGCTGACGCCGACCGGAAGCCCCGCCAGCAGCAGGGACATGCGGGCCACGTTGCGGTTATCCTCGCCCGCCTGATTGGCGCAGCCGAAGATCACGTCATCGACCGCCTCCCAATCCACGCCTTGATTGCGCGCCATCAGGGCCCGCAGCGGCACGGCGCCCAGATCATCCGGGCGCACGGCGGACAGGCTGCCGGCATAGCGGCCGATCGGCGTGCGGATATAGTCGCAGATGAAAACCTCGATCATGGCTCAAAGCTCCGGTACGGTCAGGTCGGCCACGGCACCTTCAAGGTGCAGCGTGGCGCCGGTCAGGGATTGCAGATCGTCGAAGGACAGCGAGGCGAGCTTTTCGCGCAGCACGAAATGGCCGGCCACAATGTCGATCACGGCGAGCGAGGAATAGACCCGGGTCACGCAGCCCACCCCGGTCAAGGGCAGGGCGCAACGGGTCAGAAGCTTTGGCTTGCCATCCTTGGTGACGTGGTCGGTGATGACCGCCACCCGCTTGGCGCCATGCACCAGGTCCATCGCGCCACCCACGGCGGGCACGCCCTTCGGCCCGGTCGACCAGTTCGCCAGATCGCCGGTCTCGGCCACCTCATAGGCGCCAAGGATCGCCACATCCAGATGGCCGCCGCGCACCATCGCAAAGCTGTCGGCGTGGTGGAAGAAGGCGGTGCCGGGCTTCAGCGTCACCGCCTTCTTGCCGGCGTTGATCAGGTCCCAATCCTCTTCCCCCGGCGCGGGGGCCTCGCCAAAGCCGAGGATGCCGTTTTCGGTGTGAAAGATCGCCTGTTTGCCGGGCGGCTGAAACTTCGCCACCATCTCGGGAAAGCCGATGCCGAGGTTGACATAGGCGCCATCCTCGATGTCCTGCGCCGCGCGCCAGGCCATCTGGGTGGGAGAGAGTTTGAGGCTCATTGCGCCACCTCCGGATAGACCGCCTTGGCGCGGTTCAGATCTTCTTCCTGCGCGGGCTCGGGAACCTCGACCACGCCGTGCACAAAGATGCCGGGGGTGATGACGGCTTCCGGGTCGATGGCGCCGGGCGCCACGATCTGGCTGACCTGTACGATGGTCGTGGCGGCGGCCATGCACATCAAGGGATTGAAATTGCGCGCCGCCATCCGGTAGGTCAGGTTGCCCAGCCGGTCGCCCAGATGCGCCTTGACCAGCGCATAATCGGCCTTGAGCCAGCGTTCCTGCACATAGGACCGGCCCTCGAAGACCTCCACCGGCTTGCCCTTGGCGAGGTCGGTGCCAAAGCTGGTCGGCGTGTAAAACGCCGGGATGCCCGCGCCCCCGGCCCGGATGCGCTCGGCCAAAGTGCCCTGCGGCACCAGCTCCAGCTCGATCTGGCCGGCCAGATAGCGTTCGGTGAAGACCACCGGATCGGCCGAGCGCGGGAAAGAGCAGATCAGCTTCCTGACCATGCCCTGTTCGATCAGCGCCGCCAGACCCACATGGCCATTGCCGGCGTTGTTGTTGACCACCGTCAGATCCTTCGGGTGACCGGTCGCAAGGAAGCGGTCGATCAGCGCATGGATCAGCTCGATCGGCGCCCCCGATCCGCCAAAGCCGCCGATCATCACGGTCATCCCGTCTGCGATCCCCGCCACGGCGCTGGCGAGGTCTGGAAGTGTCTTGTCCATCAAAGCCTCCAACCGGGCGATTCCGCACCCGCTTGGCGCAAGAGATAGGGGCAGGCGGGGGCTTTCGTCCATGCGGTTTGTGCGATATGCTGCGTTTGTTGACATATCGCACAAGGTGGGCAGATGACGATCAGCGAGCGCGACATCATGGGGGGCCTCGCCAAGGGGTTGCAGGTGATCGAGACCTTCACCGCCGAACGCCCGCGCCAGTCGATTGCCGAGGTCTCTGCGGCCAGTGGGCTGGACCGGGCCACGGCGCGGCGTTGTCTGCTGACGCTGGCCCACCACGGCTATGCCGATTACGACGGCAAGTTCTTCACCCTCCGGCCGCGGGTTCTGCGGCTGGGCACCGCCTGCCTTGCCACCATGCCGCTGCCGCAGATCGTGCAACCCCTGCTGGATGCCCTGTCGGAACGGATCGGGCAAAGCTCCTCCGTCTCGATCCTCGACGGGGCGGAGATCGTCTATGTGGCGCGCGCCGCGCAGCGCAAGGTCATGTCGATCGGCCTGATGCCGGGGTCACGCCTGCCGGCCTATTGCACCTCGATGGGCAGGGTGATGCTGGCCGCCCTGCCCGAGGCCGAGGCGCGCGCCCTGCTGGAGGCGGCACCCCTGCCGGCCCGCACCCCCTTTACCCGCACCGACCCCGAAGCCATCCTGATGGAACTGGCCCGGGTCCGCGCCGAAGGCTATGCGCTGATCGATCAGGAGGTGGAGCTGGGCCTGCGCTCCATCGCCGTGCCGATCCGCAATGCGCATCGCCAGACGGTGGCGGCGCTGAACATCGGCGCCAGCGCCTTTCACCAAAGCCCCGAGGGTCTGCGCGACGCCTATCTGCGGGATCTTCTGGCCCTGCAAACCAGCCTCGCGCCCCTGCTGCGCTAGCCCATGAAGGTTTCCGGCTCCATCGCATGGGACAGGAAATTCAGGCCGGATTTCAACGTCTCCCGCGTGATCGAGCCGCCAAGGCAGATGCGCAGGTGTTCGTCCGGCGTGCCGCCGACGGTGAAGGCGTCCGAGGGCATGATGCCGATATGCCGCCCCGACATCCGCGCGATGATATCGGCCCGGCTGGAACCTGCGGGCAGGCGCAGCCAGATGTTGAAGGCATTCTCGGCGGCGGCAAAGTCGAAGCCCGCCAGCGTCTCGGCGGCGAGCTTCTGGCGGGCGGCGGTTTCTTGACGGACAAAGCGGCGGATGCGGTCGGCGGTGCCATCCTCGATCCACTGGGTCGTCAGCGCGGTCGCGAGCGGAGAAGGCATGACCGACACCGCCCGCAGGGCCTGCCCCAGCGCATAGGCGTCCTTGCCGGTGGGCGCCACGGTATAGGCCAGCCGCAGCCCCGCGCCGATGCATTTGGCCAACCCGCCGATGTGCCAGGTCAGATCCGGCGCCGAAACCGCCAGCGGCGCCGGGGCCTTGGCGGGGATGAAGCCATAGGCGTCGTCCTCGATCAGCGGCAGGCCATGGCGGTTCAGGATCGCGGCCACGGCAAGGCGGCGCTCGGTCGGCATGGTCAGGGTCGTCGGGTTCTGCAGCGTTGGGTTGAGGTACAAGGCCCGCGGCCCGTGCTGGCGGATCGCCGCATCCAGCGCGTCGGGCAGGATGCCGGCGCCGTCCATTGCCACCCCTTCCAGCCGCACCCGCATCCGCCCGGCAATGTTGCGGATGCCGGGATAGGTGATGCTTTCGCACAGCATCACATCGCCCGGATTGGTCAGGATCGACAGGATCGCCATCATGGTCGGATGCGCCCCCGGCGTCACGGCGACCCGGTCCAGCCGTGGCACCATGCCGCGCAGCGACAGCCAGGTGGAGGCCGCGACCTTGTCCTTCTCGCTCCCGGTTGCGGATTGGTAGCGCAGCAAGGACACGAGGTTGGCCGAGACATAGTCCAGCCCCTCGCGCATCTTGGCGATCAGGGCAGGATCGGTCGGCTCCGGCGCCATGTTCATCGACAGGTCTTCCTGCTGGTCGCGCACCGGATCGGGCTGGCGGTCCACCGGCGCCGCCCCGGCGACGAAAGTGCCGCGCCCGACATGGCTTTCGACCAGACCCCGCGCCTGCGCCTCGGCATAGGCGCGCGAGACGGTGGTGAAGTCGATCCCGAGGCCTGCCGCCAGCCTGCGCTGCGGCGGCAGACGGTCGCCCACCGACAGGACCCCGGCGCGGATATCCCCCGCAATCGCATCCGCGATGGCGAGATAGCGGGGTTTGCCCGAAGAGGCGATCTTGGGAATCCAGTCAATCATGCGGCGCTCCTTTCCCGCTTTCTAGCGGGATGATTCGGAACATTGAAGCAGATTGTATGGATTTGGGCGACCGGAGGCCCGGCGAATATGTCGAATTGTAGGTATCGCGTTCGCGCCGCGTCGATAATTTAAGCGGATTTGCCGCCTGCCGCCCAAGTTTTCTGCGGGCAATCCGCCCATTGCCGCTATTATTGTATGTAGATTGAACTGCATATTGATTCATACAATCCCCGTGCGGCATCCCTGATTCACCAGCAGAAAAGGAGCGCGATATGCCGGCAGTTACCAAGGAACCGAACAAGGATGGCGACTTCCTCGTCGATTACGAGAACAAGGTTTTCCCGGATGTGAAGGCCGATCCGGGCGAGAAGGCCCTGATCACCTTCCATACAGTGGCCTTCGAAGGCTCCATCGGGCTTGTCAACATTCTCAACGCAATCCGCCTCAATCGGAAGGGCTACGAGACCTCGATCCTGCTTTACGGCCCGGGCGTCACCCTCGGCCTGCAGCGCGGCTTCCCGACGCTGGGGGACGAGGCTTTCCCCGGCCATCTGAATTTCAACAACAACCTCAAGCGCTTCATGTCCGAAGGCGGCAAGGTCTATGCCTGCCGCTTCGCGCTTCAGGCGCTGTACGGCCATGGCGAGGGCTCGCTGATCCCCGGCATCACACCGATCGCGCCGCAGGACGTGCTGGACTGCATCCTTCTGCACAAGAAGGCCAATGCCGTCATCATCGACACCTGGACCGTCTGACCCCCTGGCCGGGCCGCCACAGGCCCGGCTCCTCCCCCCCCCACCAGCCAACAGGTTTTCCGATGCGCACCGACATCATCCGCGCCGCCGCCGTCCAGATCGCCCCCGATCTTTCGGGCCGCGCCGGCACCATCGAACGCGTGCTGAACGCCATTGCCGAGGCGGCGGACAAGGGCGCGGGCTTCATCGTCTTTCCCGAAACCTTCGTGCCCTATTACCCCTATTTCTCCTTTGTCCTGCCGCCGGTGCAGCAGGGCCCGGCGCATCTGGAACTGTACCAGGAGGCCGTCACCGTCCCCTCGCCCGAAACCCAAGCCGTGGCCGATGCCGCCCGCAAGCGCGGGGTCGTGGTGGTGCTGGGGGTGAACGAGCGCGACCACGGATCGCTCTACAACACCCAGCTGATCTTTGACGCCGATGGCTCGCTGGCCCTGAAACGCCGCAAGATCACGCCCACCTATCACGAGCGGATGATCTGGGGCCAAGGCGATGGCGCGGGGCTGAAGGTGGTGCAGACCAAGGTCGGCCGCGTCGGTGCCCTCGCCTGTTGGGAGCATTACAACCCCCTCGCCCGCTATGCCCTGATGACCCAGCACGAGGAGATTCACGCCGCACACTTCCCCGGCAGCCTCGTCGGCCCGATCTTCGGCGAGCAGATCGAAGTCACCATGCGCCACCACGCGCTGGAGGCCGGCTGTTTCGTCGTCAACGCCACCGGCTGGCTGACCGAGGAACAGATCGCCCAGATCCACCCCGATCCCAAGCTGCAAAAGGGTCTGCGGGACGGCTGCATGACCTGCATCATCTCGCCCGAGGGCCGCCATCTGGCGCCGCCCCTGACGGAGGGCGAGGGCATCCTGATCGCCGATCTTGACATGCGCCTGATCACCAAACGCAAGCGGATGATGGACAGCGTCGGCCACTACGCCCGCCCCGAGCTGTTGCATCTGGTCCATGACACCCGCCCCGCCGTGACCCGCGCCGAAGTGTCCTTCCCCTCCGAGGAGAGCGAGAATGTCTGACGCCGCCCTGATCAACGATCTGCAAACCCATGGCATGCGGCTGGTCGATCCCCGCGTCGGCCACGAGGCGCGGCGCGGCGGCGCCGGCCCGTCTGACCACAAGGCCATCACGATTGGCGAGACGACGGTGATGGTCCCCGTCCATACCGCCCCGGCCTTTGAAAGCCCGTTTCTGGTCGAAGTGCCCGCCGCCGATGGCCGGTCACGCGTGCTGCGCGATGGGGAGGAGGTCGCCAAGATCCGCTTCCCCCTTCGTCCGCGCTTTTATGATTTGAAAACCGCCGAGGGCATCCCCTACAGCCATATCGCCACGCTCCATTCCCGCGACGTACTGGCGACCACGGTCTTGCAAACCTGCATCCGTTACGAAAGCCGCAAGAAAACCTGCCAGTTCTGCGCCATCGGCCAAAGCCTGGCCGCCGGCCGCACCGTGGCCCACAAGACCCCGGCGCAACTGGCCGAGGTCGCCAAGGCGGCGGTCGAACTCGACGGCGTCAAGCATATGGTCCTGACCACCGGCACGCCGCGCGGGTCGGATCGCGGGGCGGCGGTGATGGTGGAATCGGCCCTTGCCATCAAGGCCGCCGTCAACCTGCCCCTGCAGGCGCAATGCGAACCGCCCGAAGATGACATCTGGCATCAGCGCATGTTCGACGCCGGCATCGACACGCTTGGCATGCATCTGGAGGCCGTGACCCCAGAGGTCCGCGCCCGGATCATGCCCGGCAAGGCCTCGGTCCCGGTGGAGAAGTATTTCTCCAGCTTCGCCGCCGCGGTGAAGGTCTTTGGGCATGGCCAGGTTTCGACCTATATCCTGGCAGGCCTTGGCGACACGCCCGAAGCCATCCTCGCGATGTCGGAAAAGCTGTGCGCCATGGGGGTTTACCCCTTTGTCGTGCCCTTTGTCCCGATCTCGGGCACGCCCCTCGAAAGCCACCCCGCCCCGCGCCCCGAGTTCATGGCCGCCATCCTGCGGCCCCTCGGGCAGATGATCGTCAAGGCCGGCATGCGCAGCGAGGATATCAAGGCCGGCTGCGGCAAATGCGGCGCCTGCTCGGCGCTGTCCACCTATGAAAAGTTCAAGGTGTCGTGATGGAGCTTGCCCCCTCCCACTTCCAATGCCCCGGCTATTACATCCGCGAGGCCGCCACCGCCTGGGAGGCGAAAGGCGTGGCCGACCTGCGCCACCGCGTCTTTGTCGAGGAACAGGCGATCTTCCACGCCCATGACCGCGACGAGATCGACCTGATCGCCACCCATCTGGCCGCCCTGTCGACCTATGCCCATGAGGCCGATGCCGTGGTGGGCACGGTGCGGATCCATCAGGCGGAACCGGGCCTCTGGTGGGGCTCTCGCCTCGCCGTGGACCGCGACTTTCGCCAGGTGGGGCGCCTCGGGACCGAGCTGATCCGGCTGGCCGTGCGCACCGCCACCACGCGGGGCTGCCATACTTTCCTTGCCCATGTGCAAAAACAGAACGAGGTGCTGTTCCGCCGCCTGCACTGGCAAAGCCTGGGCGAGGTCACGCTGCATGGCGTGGTCCATGTGAAGATGCAGGCCGATCTGTCGGTCTACCCGCCGCTCGCCGATCCGGCAGCGGGCTGGTACCACCCGATGCGGCGGGGCATCGCGCGATGACGCCGGAAACCCTCGCCATGACGCTGCGCAGCCATCCCTCGATCCGCTCGAAACTGGCGATCGGGGCGGCGACGGGGGCGCTTGGCCTTTCGGGCCGATCGGCGGGCCAGCCGGGCGATGATGCTGCGGTGCTGGCGCGGGCGGGTGGCTATGACCTCCTGGCGGGTGAAGGCTTCATTCCGGCCTTCGTGCAGGATGATCCCTGGTTTGCCGGCTGGTGCGGCGTGATGGTCAACCTGTCGGACATCGCGGCGATGGGGGGGCGGGGGGTCGCGCTGATCGATCAGATCTGGGCGCCCGATGCTGCACATGCTGCACCCCTCCTCGCCGGTCTGCGCGCAGCGTCCGAGGCTTACGGCGTGCCCCTCGTCGGTGGCCATACCAACTTTTCGGCCAAGGAATTAAGCCTCGCCGTATCGGTCATGGGCCGGGCCGAGGCGCTGATCAGCAGCTTTGCCGCCCGCCCGGGCGAGGTCCTGATCGCCGCCATCGACCAGCGCGGCAGCTACCGCAACTTCGATAATTTCTGCGCAGCATTGGACGCCCCCGCCGCCCGCCTGCGCGGCGATCTGGCGCTGCTGCCGGCGCTGGCCGAGGCGGGCCTGGTGCGGGCGGGCAAGGACATCAGCCAGGGCGGCATCCTCGGCACCGCGCTGATGCTGGCCGAATGTTCGGGCGTGGGCATCGACCTCGACCTCACCCGCATCACCCCGCCCACGGGGATAGTCCTGGACCGCTGGCTGCGCAGTTTTCCGAGCTTTGGCTTCCTCCTCTCCACCCCGCCGCAGCGTGCCGCCGAGGTCTGCGCCCGCTTTGCCGCGCGTGACATCACGGCCGGCATCATCGGGCAAATCACCGAAGGCAGCGCTGTCCGCCTGACCGATGGCACCACCATGGCCACTTTCTGGGACCACGCCGCCGCCCCCTATCTTGGCCTTGCGCAAAAGGACCATGCCGATGCCTGAGACCTATTTCACCCTGCGCTGGCCCGATGGCACGGAAGAGCGCTGCTATTCCCCCTCCACCGTCATCACCGACTTCCTGTCGCCCGGCACCAGCTATCCACTCGACGCCTTCCTCAGCCGCGTCCGCATCGGGTTGCACCGCGCCTCGGACCGGGTGGCGGCGAAATACGGCTTCGCCTGCTCCTCTGCCATGGCGCAGCTGGAGGCGATCGAGACAAGGGCCGCAACATTCCGCGGGCAAGGTGATGTCACCTGCCTCGCCATCACCCAATGAAGGAGAAGGCCATGACCAAGACCCCGCATATTCCCGTCGTGATCGTTGGCGGCGGTCAGGCCGGCCTGTCGGTCAGCTATTGCCTCGGCCAGAAGGGCATCGACCACATCGTGTTCGAGCGGTACGGCAAGTTCCACTCCTGGCGGCAGAACCGCTGGGACACGTTCTGCCTTGTCACCCCCAACTGGCAATGCCGCCTGCCGGACTTTCCCTATGCCGGCGACGATCCTGACGGCTTCATGCTGAAGGATCAAATCACCGATTACCTCGACGCCTTCGCCGCCAGCTTCTCGCCCCCGCTGCATGAGAATGTGACCGTGACCCGCGTCGCCCCTGCGCCCGAAGGCGGCTATGAGGTTGAAACCTCGATCGGCAGCTGGACCTGCGATCAGGTGGTGATCGCGACGGGGGGCTATGACAATCCGATCATGCCGCCCTATGCCGCAGATCTGGACCCGGCGATTGCGCAGATCCATTCGGTTGATTACCGCCGCCCGAGCCAGATCCCCGAAGGCGCGACCCTCGTCATCGGCACCGGGCAATCCGGCGTGCAGATCATGGAGGATCTGGTCCGCGATGGCCGCAAGGTCCACCTCGCCGTCGGCCCCGCCCCGCGCAGCCCGCGCAAGTACCGGGGCCGCGATGCGACGGACTGGCTGTACGAGATGGGCCATTACGCCATCACCATCGACACCCACCCCGACCCGATCAAGGCGCTGTCCCAGACCAACCATTACATGTCAGGCCGCGATGGCGGCAAGGAAATCGACCTGCGCCGTTTCGTGGCAGAGGATGACATCTCGCTTTACGGCTCGGTCGCCGGCATGGCGGGCAGCACGATCCGCTTTCTGCCCGATCTGGCGAAGAACCTTGATGACGCCGACAAAAGCTATCTCGGCATCCGCAGCGTGATCGACGACTACATCGCCCGCGAAGGCATCGATGCGCCGGAAGAGCCGGCTTTCGTCAAGCTGTGGGAGCCCGCCGCGGAGGTGACCGAGATCGACACCGCAGCCCTTGGCATCACCAGCGTGATCTGGTCGATCGGCTTTCGGCCGGATTATTCCTGGATCCATGTCGATGTCTTCGACGAGCGCGGCAAGCCGAAGTTTCACCGCGGCGTGACCGAGGTGCCGGGCTTTCACTTCATCGGGCTTGGCTGGCTGAACACCTGGGGTTCGGGCCGTTTCCTCGGGATCGGCGAGGACAGCCGTTATCTCGCGGATGCCATCGCCGCCCAACTGGCCGAAGCGCCCGCGCTGAAGGCCGCCGAATGAGCGTGCTGGCCTTCCACCGCCCGTCCCAGCCGCGACCCCTCCCCGCCCTGACCGAGCGGGTTCGGCTGGGCATGATGCAACTGGGGCATCAGGGGGTGTCGGAACAATGGCTGCTGCGCTTTTGCGGCGACCAGCACTGGGCGCTTCTGGCCGGGGCGATGGGGCAGGACAGGGCGGTCTTTCAGGACGAGGCGGGCCGCCCGATCTATGCCGCCTTCTGCGCCACCGACCTGCGGCTAGGCCCGCCGCAGCCCGGCCTTCTGGGCGCGGATGCCATGCTCCACTCCCGCCTTTTTGCGGTGAGCGGCAGCCAGACCGGATCGATCCACCAGCTTGTTGCGGGGGGCACCCTTCTGGCCGAACTCTCGATGATCTCGACCTTCGTCGGCCATGATGCGACGCGGTCGAACCACCGCATCCTGCGCCGCCTGCCGCAGCACGAGGCGGCGCTGCCTCCGGCGCCCGCCGCCCTGACCGACCTTGCCGAAAGGTCGCGCCAGCGGGCCCGCGCCCTGCGGCAGGCGCCGCCGCTGAACGCCGCGCCCAGCATCACCCCCAATCCAGCGCTGGATTTCAACGCGGTCGGGCTGATGTATTTCCCCGCCTTCTCCCGCATCGCGGCCGAGGCAGAGTGGGCGCTGCACCGCAGCATGGCCGCGCTGGCCCGGCGCGAGGTGACCTATCTGGGCAACCTCAACGCCGGCGAGGCGCTGATGGTCGAAGCCGCGCCGGGCCGGGTGCAGATCGCCCGGCTGGATGGGCAGGTGATCTGCCATGCCCTCTGCGAACACCACGACGGCGCGCTGTCCTCTCAGCCGAGCAATGCCTGAAGCTCCGGCATCGCGCTGTTCAGCGCCGTGGCATAGCGGGCGATCCCGGTTTCGATCTGCGCCGCGGTGATCGACAGCGGCGGCGAGAAGGAGTTGACCGGCAGATAGGGCAAGCCGCGGGTCAGCACCCCCGCCGCCATCGCATGTTTGGCCACGATTCGGTGCGGCACGGTGCCGGCGGGGAAGGCGGCCTTGGTGGCCCGGTCGGCCACGAACTCGACCCCCGCCATCAGGCCGACGCCGCGAATGTCGCCGATGAACGGATGGTCCCCCAGCGCCTTGCGCAGCGCGCCCATCAGGACCGGCTCCAGCCGTGCGGCATTGGCCACCAGATCCTCGCGCTCCATCACATCGAGGTTCGCCATCGCGATGGCCGCCCCGACCGGATGGCCGGAATAGGTGAAACCATGCATGAAGGCCCCGGTCTGGGCCGAGGTCGCGCTCAGCACCTCATACACCCGGTTGGAGATGAGCGAGGCCGACATCGGGAAATAGGCGCTGGTCAGCCCCTTGGCGAGCGAGACGATATCCGGCCGGATGCCATAGGTGCCGCAGCCGAACCACTGGCCGGTGCGGCCAAAGCCAGTGATGACCTCATCCGCGATGAGCAGGATGTCGTGCCGGTCCAGCACCGCCTGAACCGCGGCGAAATAGCCTGCGGGCGGCAGGAAGACGCCGCCGGTGCCCATGACCGGCTCGGCGATGAAACCGCCGATGGTCTCGGCACCCTCGGCGGCAATCATCGCCTCCAGATCGGCGACCATGCGGGCGGTGAAGGCGGCCTCGCTTTCGCCCTTTTGGCCATAGGCGTAGTGATGCGGGCAGGAGGTGTGCAGCACGCCGGGCAGCGGCATGTCGAAAGCCTTGTGATAGGCGGCGATGCCGGTGAGGCTGCCGCTGGCCATGGTCACGCCATGATAGGCCCCGATCCGCGAGATGATCTTCTTCTTGGCAGGCTTGCCACGCAGGTTGTTGTAATAGCGCACCAATTTGTAGGCGGTGTCATTGGCGTCCGACCCCGAGTTTCCGAAGAACACCCGCGCCATGTCGGACCCCGGCACGGTATCGCGGAAGAGGGTCAGCAGCCGGTCGGCCAGCCGGACCGAGCTTTCAACCGAAGCGCCGCCGAAGAGATGCTGATAGCTTTGCGATTTCAGCGCCTGATAGCCGGCCTGGGCCAGCTCTTCGCGCCCATAGCCCACATTCACGCACCAGAGGCCCGCGCCAAGGTCGATCAGGGTCTGACCCTTGGCATTGGTCACCTCCACCCCCTGGGCGCTGGCATAGATCGCCGGGCCATTGGCCTGCAGATCGGCGATCGAGGAGGCCGGATGCAGCAGGCTCGCCTTGTCCATGTCGGCGACGGTGTAATTGGGTTGCAGGTCCATTTGGGCTCCTAAAGGGTCAGCCGGGCGCGCAGGGCTTCCACGGCGCAGGCGGGGGTGGTCAGGATCGGGCAGGCGAACAGCAGTTGCAGCAAAGGTGCGGCGCGGGCGAGCGAGAATTGGCCCAGGATGAGGGCATCAAGCCCGGCCAGATGCTTGCAGGCTTCGGCAACCAGGCGGTCATGGGTCGCGCCGTCGCCCGCCTTCAGCGCGGCTAGGGCACCCTCGGCCAATACCGGGGTGATGGTGATCTTGCGGCCCCGCGCCGCGGCCATCGCCTGCAACTCGGCAGTCAGGGCGGGCAGCGAGGGCGCGAAGGTCACGACCAGCCCCAGCCGGTCGCCAAGATCCAGCGCCTTGTCAAAGGCCGCTTCGTTCGGGCGCAGCACCGGGATGGTCTGGGCCTGCCGGACCGCCTCGATCGCCGGGCCGAAGGCGGAACAGGTGAAGAGGATCGCCTGCGCCTGCCCGCCCTTCCCGGTGACGCCGGCCATGTAAGCAGCCAGGGTCTGAAACCGCGCCATCATCGCGGCGTCCAACTCTCCCGCATCGGCGAGGTCGACGGCGAGCGAGGTGTCCAGCAGATCGAAGCACAGGGCCTCGGGCCAGACCTCGGCAAAGGCCTTGCGGATCGGCGCGATCGATTCCTCCAGCGCGTGGATCAGGGCGATGCGGGGGGTATCAGACATGCGCGCGGGCTTTCAGGGCGGCGATCAGACCGGCATCGCGCTGCGCCTCCAGGTCTGCGATGCTGCGGCCTGCTGCTTCTTCCGCGATACCCGCGACGAGTTGATCGCAAACCTCGGGCGTGAGCTCAGGACTGCCAAGGCTCTCCCAGCGGCGCTGCTGGCTGGGGCCCAGATGGGTCAGGTAATGCCCGATCCCGCCCGGCCCGCCGCCCAGGTGATAGGCCATATGCGCCCCCACCACCGACCAGCGCAGACCGGGGCCGTTGACCAGAGCCGCGTCAATCGCGCTGACATCGGCGATGCCCTCGGCCACCATATGCACCGCCTCGCGCCAGAGCGCCGAGGCGAGGCGGTTGGCGATATGCCCCGTCGCCTCTTTCTTCATCCGCACTGGAACCCGGCCAATGGCGCGGTAGATCGCCTCGGCCTGGTCCAGGATCGCGGGGTCCGTGCCGTAAAGCTCGACCAGGGGCACCAGATGCGGCGGGTTGAAAGGATGGGCGGTGATCAGGCGGGCGGGGTTTTCCATCTGCGGCGCCAGATCCGACCAGCGCAAAGCCGAGGTGGAGGAGGCGATGATCGCCTCCGCCGGGGCCAACGCCTCGACATCGGCATAAAGCGCCTGTTTCAGGGCGATGGATTCCGGCGCATTCTCCTGGATCAGCCCGGCGCCATCCACCGCCTCTGCCAGGGTCGCCGCCACCGTCAGCCGCCCTTTGGTCTTGTGCGGCTCCAGCGCCTCAAGCTGCGCCAGAGGGCGGTTGAGCCTTTCGGCAAAGCTGGCGCGGGCCGGCTCCATCGGGTCCCAGGCGGCGACGTCGAAGCCGAAATGCAAGAACAGCGCGGCCCAGCTTTCGCCGATCAGGCCGCAACCCAGAATGGCGATCCTCGGCCCTGCTGTCGCAACCCTGTCGTCCACAGCCGCCACCGGATTCCCCTGAATTGCTGATATTGCGATCGCAGTCTTACGCGGCGGCCTTGGCTGTGGCAATTCATTTCCACCAGCGACGCCCGGACCGCCGCATCGGCCCAGCGCAAATGCGGAAATTTCAGCGCAATGCTGCCGAGAAATTTGATCAAAATCCAAGAATCCCGGCCTCAGCCTCTTGAAAATGAGATCGCATTTTGTAATGTGGCGCCGCAATCACGACAGGGCACAGGACATGACCAGCACTCCTCCCGGCGGGGCGACATTGGCCGAGGCGCAGGCTTTTCTGGCCCGGCATCCGCAGGTCGAAGCCATCGACATCATCCTGACCGATTGCCACGGCATCGGGCGCGGCAAGTCGATCCGCCGGCACGAGCTGGAAAGCCTGTTCACCCAAGGCCGCGGCATTCCCGCCTCGATGTTCGCGCAGGATGTGGCGGGCGATGATGTGGAGGGGACCGGGCTGGTGCTCAACGACGGCGGCGGCGATCATCGCTGCTGGCCGCTGGCGGGGACGCTGGGTTTCATGCCCTCGACCGGGCGGGGGCAGGTGCTGATCAGCATGTACAACCCCGATGGCAGCGGCTTTGCCGCCGAGCCGCGCCATGCCCTGGTGGCGCAGGTGGAGCGCGCGCGGGCGCTGGGCTATGAACCGATGGGCGCGCTGGAGGTCGAGTTCTACCTCGTCGACCGCGAGCGTGACGCCAATGGCAGGATGCAGCCCGCCCGCTATCCCCTGACCGGGCGGCGCAGCCTGAACACCAACACCATGTCGGTGGACGAGCTGGACGAGATGTCGCCCTTCTTCGACGCGGTTTACGAAGGTGCCAAGACGCTCGACCTGCCCTTGGAGGCGCTGATCTCGGAATATTCGGTCGGGCAATACGAGCTGACCATCCGCTACCGCGACCTGATGCGGGCGGCGGATGATGTGGTGATCGCCAAGCGGCTGATCCGCTCGACCGCGCGCCGCTTCGGGATGGAGGCCTGTTTCATGGCCAAGCCCTTTGGCAACCAGGCCGGGTCGGGGATGCACCTGCATCTGTCTTTGGCCGATCAGGCGGGGGCGAACCTCTTTGCCGATCCCGCGCCGGATACCCTGTCGCCCCTGATGCTGCAGGCGATTGCCGGGGTGCGTGGGACGATTGGCGAGACGATGGCGGTTCTGGCGCCCTTCTACAATTCCTGGCGGCGCTTTGCCTCGGTCAATTACTCGCCCGGCAATGACACCTGGGGTTTTGAAAACCGCACCGTGGCCTTGCGGGTCCCTTCGGGCGCGGCCAAGGCGCGGCATTTCGAACATCGGGTGGGGGGTGTCGATGCCAACCCCTACCTGGTGGCGGCGGTCACCTTGGGCGGGGCGCTGGACGGGATCGAAGCCAAGGCCGACCCCGGCCCCGCCGTCATCGGCAATGCCTACGAGAATGCCGCCCCGAACACCCTGCCGCGCAGCTGGGTCGAGGCGATCGACCGGCTGGAACACTCGGCCTTCGCCCGCCGCATCCTGGGGCCGATGCTGCATCAGGGCTTCGTCGCGGTGAAACGGGCCGAGGTCGACCGGATGGCCCGCGAAGTCTCCGAGGCGGAATGGGCGCTTTACGGTTTCGCCGTCTAGGGCGCAAATTCGCCGTGCAGGGTCAGGAAGGCCATCCCGGCCAGAATGTCCTTCGCGATCGCCTCGGCCGCCGCCTGCCGGTCGCCGGTGGCGAGCGCCGCAATCGCCTGATCATGGAAATTCGCCGCACTCATCGTGGCCAGACCCTTGTTGAGGTGGCGCAGGAAGGGTCCGGCGCGCAGCCACATCAGCCGGATCATCGATTGCAGCGTCTGCGAGGTGGAATAGTTGTAAATGGTGAATTTGAGCCGCTGGTTGAAATCGAGGTAATCGTCGATCGCATTTTCCGCGATCGCACGTTCCAGCCCCGCCGCGCAGAGGTGCAGCTCCTGAAACCCGGCCTGATCGATGTTGCCACAGGCCTGCAGCGTGGCCTCGGCTTCCAGCATGGCGCGCAGGGTCATCACCTCGCGAAAGCCGCGCAGGCTGATCAGGGGGACGGAATAGGTGCCATTGGCATTCTGCACCAGCGCCCCTTCCGCCAGAAGCCGCCCCAGCGCTGCGCGCACCGGCATGTCGCTGGTGCCCAGTTGCGCGGCGAGTTTGCGGGAACTGACCTTCTGCCCGGGCGAAAAGCCGCCCCGCATCAGAACGTCGCGAATCTGGCTGTAGACGCTGTCCTGCATCGACGGGGCGGCAGCAGGCTCCACCCCGGGGCTGGCGGCAAGGCGGCTCATCTGGCTTGATCTTTCATCGCACATGTCCCGAAAAGCGCCTGGCGGCAGCGGGGGGAGCCTAGCGCGATCAGGGGCGGGGCTCAATCCGGATTGCCCATCTGCGATCGCGATTTTCTGCGCGGGCCAGGGCGGGAAGA
Organism: Rhodobacter sp. P1_C2; assembly: GCF_056406375.1. NCBI lineage: Bacteria > Pseudomonadati > Pseudomonadota > Alphaproteobacteria > Rhodobacterales > Rhodobacter > Rhodobacter sp. P1_C2. The sequence continues at coordinate 316,134 of NZ_JBFUAG010000003.1, read as the reverse complement.
GTTTCGCCGCGCCGCCATCCACGCTAGGATTGGACCCGCGCAGAATTGGAGTGCGGCTTTGGCGGATCTGTACGACTTCACCCTGAACGCGGTCTTTGCCGGCTATCTGCGCGGGGACGCGGCGCTTCTGGCGCAGGCGGAGGGTTTCGCGGGCCGGATCACCGTGGCGGGCGAGGGGTTGACCTTCACGCTGCCCGCCCTGTTCGACTTTGCCCGCAGCCTGCATGACAGCGCGGGCCTCGGCCTCCTTCCGAGCGCGCGCGCCGATTACCTGCGCTTTCGCGCCGAGCTTTATCGCAACCAGACCAACACCCGGCTGCGCGCCCTCGGTGGCCGCGTCGTGCTTGCCTTGGGCCATGAGGATCACGACCGAAGCCTCTACCGGCTGGAGCCGCTGAAGTCCGAGGCCTGACCGGCGCCGCCCGATCACCCCTCGTTCAGGGTCGCGGCGAGTTCGGCGATGTTGCGGACCTGCATCTTGGCCATGACGCGGCTGCGGTGCACCTCGACCGTGCGCATGGCGATGCCCAAGGTATCGCTGATCTGCTTGTTCAGAAGACCCTGCAGGATCAGGCGCATCACCTCCGCCTCGCGCGGGGAGAGGGAGGCAAGGCGCATCTCGACCTCCTGCCTTTGGCCGGATTTGCGCATCGTGTCGGCATGGGCCGCCATGGCGTTCAGGGCGACATCGACGATCTGGTTGTCGTTGAAGGGTTTTTCGATGAAGTCGAAAGCCCCGGCCTTCAGCGCCTGCACCGCCACCGGCACATCGGCATGGCCGGTCAGGAAGATCACCGGCGTCTTCGATCCCGCAGCGATCAGCCGGTCGAAGACCTCGGGCCCGGAAAGGCCGGCCATCCGCACATCGAGGATGAGGCAGGCGCAGTCGGCATGGGGGAAGGCGGCCAGAAACGCCTCGCCTGAGGGCCAGCCCTGCGCCGCGATCCCGCGTGAGGCGAAGAGAAAGCTCAAGGCGTCGCGGATCGTGTCTTCGTCATCGATGATATGGACGGTTCCGGTCATTCGGCAGCCCTTTCCACACGTGTCTGGCCCTCTGGCAGCACGACGCTGAACACGGTGCCGCCGGTCGGGCCATCGCGGTGGGTCAACTGCCCGCGATGCAGTTCGATGATCGAGCGGCAGATGTTCAACCCCATCCCCATGCCCTCGGCCTTGGAGGAGGTGAAGGCGTCGAACAGCCGGTCGCGGATGTCGGGGGCGATGCCGGGGCCCTGGTCCGCCACCTCGATCACCGCCTTGCCATCGGGGCGGGAGAACAGCCGCACGGTCAGCTGATCGCCACGCTGCGGGGCGGCGGTCATCGCCTCCATCCCGTTGCGGATCAGGTTGATCAGCACCTGTTCCAGAAGGATGCGGTCGGCCATGACCGGGGCGACCTCCTCCAGATCGGCCACCAGCTTCACCCGGTTCTCACGCGCGTCGGCGGCAAGGAAGCTGAGCGTTTCATGCACCACATCGGCCAGTTGCACGGTGGAAAACCGCGGCTCGCGCTTTTTGACGAAATCCTGGATGCCGCGGATGATCTGCCCGGCGCGGCGGGCCTGGATCTGCATCTTCTCGAAAGCCTGGCGCAGCAGCCCCATGTCGGGTCTTTCCTGCTGCATCAGGTTCATGCCCCCCGCGGCATAGCTGGCAATCGCCGACAGGGGCTGGTTCAGCTCATGCGCCAAGGTCGAGGCCATCTCGCCCAAGGTCACCAACCGCCCGGTGCGGGCGAGGCTTTCATCCTGCGCCCGGGCCAGACGTGCCGCCTTCTTCGTTTCGGTGATGTCGATGACCGAACCCATCCAGCCGCGATGCTTGCCCTGGGCGTCGATCAGGGGTGCCTCATAGACCTGCACATCGATATCGACGCCATCGCGGCTGCAAAACCGCGTCTCGAAGGCCTGCGGCTCGGCGCCACCGGCGTTGAGGGCGGCCTGCCGCGCCAGGGTTTCCTCCAGCCGGTCGGGCGCCCAATAGGGCATCGGCATCGGGCGGCCGATCAGGTCTTCGGCGGGCCAGCCGACGAGGTTGCAGAAGGCCTGGTTGACGTACAGGATCCGCCCGTCATGGTCCTTGGCGCGCAGGCCGACGGTGAGGCTGTCTTCCATGCTGCGGCGAAAGGCCATCTCGCCGCGCAGGCGCAGCTCGGCATGGCGGCGGCGACTGGCGTTGCGATACAAAGCCAGCAGCGCCATGATCGCGAAGGCGGCCAGCCCGCCGATGGTGGCGACAATCAGCGTATTGGCAAAGGCGGCGGGCGCGGCATAGGGCGCGATGCTGAGCACGCTGCCATGCAGCGGCGGATCGAAGCTTATGCTGTGGCCGGGCACGCCGGGGACCGGCGGGCGCTGGGCGCGTTCGGCCAGCACGCGGTCATCCTCCCCCATCAGGCGGACGGCATATTGTTCGGCGATCCACCAGGGGATGTGGCGTTCCAAGAGCAGCGGCAAAGAGATGGTCACCGCCACCAGCACGCCGTTTTCCTGTGGCCGGACCGCGAAGGTGACGTGATCCCCCGCGATCTTGCCATAGACCGGCCGGGTCGAGATCACGCCATTGGCCATCATCTGCGCCACCAGCTGCGGATCGGTCGGGGCCGAACGTCCGGGCACCGCATGGCTCATCTGCCCCGTGGCATCGAACCAGACCACCGAGACCACCTCGGGGTTGCCCGCGACATGCAGGCGGGCGCGGGTTTCGGACAGGTCGCGGGCGGTGCCGCCGATCTCGTCCAGCGCCATGCGGATCGCCATGTCCTCATCCACCGCCAGCTGAAAGCGCAGGGTCTGTTCGACCCAGAGCGCATCGGTCGCAAGCTTGGTCCGGGCGCGTTCGGCATCGGTGCGGTTGACCAGCCAGACCAGCGTGCCGACCAGCACCAGAAGCGCCACGATGGCCACCAGCGGGATCACCGACAGAAGGTCGATCCGCCGCGGCTGCGCCATGGCATTGACCGCCCAGGGGTCATCCCCCGGACGTTCCGCCCCCAAAGGCACGGGGCCCTGAACGCTGCTTGCGCCGGCGCTTTCGCCCGGCTCCCCCCTGGTCACGCGGCTGCCCCTCCTGACAGTGCGACGGGCATTTTGCGCCCCTTCCCCCCGAAAGCCTATTGCGGAAACCCACAATAGCGAAAGGGAAAGATTGCTGGCAATGAGAGAGGCAATCTGCCGGGAGGGCAGAGTTTGGAGGAGAACACCATGTTGACACGCCGCCTTTTGGGCCGCCTTGCCGCAGCCACCGCCCTGACCCTGACCTTCGCCGTGCCGGCCTTTGCCGAGCCGATCATCATCAAGTTCAGCCATGTCGTGGCCCCCGACACCCCCAAGGGCAAGGGCGCCGCCAAGTTCGCCGAACTGGCCGACCAATACACCAAGGGTGCGGTCAAGGTCGAAGTCTACCCCAACAGCCAGCTCTACAAGGACAAGGAAGAGCTGGAGGCGCTGCAGCTGGGCGCGGTCCAGATGCTTGCCCCCTCGCTGGCCAAGTTCGGCCCCCTTGGCGCGCAGGAGTTCGAGGTGTTCGACCTGCCCTACATGTTCTCGGGCTATGACGCGCTGCACAAGGTGACCCAGGGCCCGGTCGGCAAGGCGCTTCTGGCCAAGCTGGAAGACAAGGGCATCACCGGCCTCGCCTTCTGGGACAACGGTTTCAAGATCATGTCGGCCAACACGCCGATCAACACGCCCGATGATTTCCTCGGCCTGAAGATGCGCATCCAGTCTTCGAAGGTGCTGGAGGCCGAGATGAACGCGCTTGGCGCCGTGCCGCAGGTCATGGCCTTCTCCGAGGTCTATCAGGCGCTGCAGACCGGCGTGGTCGATGGCGCGGAAAACCCGCCCTCGAACATGTATACCCAGAAGATGAACGAGGTGCAGAAATACGCCACGATCTCGAACCACGGCTACCTGGGCTATGCGGTGATCGTGAACAAGAAGTTCTGGGATGGCCTGACCCCGGAAATCCGCACCGAGTTGCAGCAGGCGATGGATGAGGCGACCGTCTATGCCAATGGCATCGCCAAGGAAGAGAACGACAAGGCCCTGGCCGCGATGAAGGCCGCCGGCACGACCGAGTTCCATGACCTGACGCCGGAAGAGCTGGCCAAGTGGAAAGAGGCGCTTGCCCCGGTGGCCGACGAGATGGCCGGCCGGATCGGTGCCGACACGATTGCCGCCGTCAAGGCGGCCGCGGGCGAATAAGCCCACCCGGGGCGCCCTGGCGGTCCGCGCCGGGGCTGCCCCACCCCATCCCCCATATTCGCCACGAGGTGTGCCATGTTGCGCTTGCTCGACCGGCTGGAAGAAGTGCTGATCGCCTCGCTGATTGCGGTGGCGACGCTTCTGATATTCCTGTCCGTCACCCATCGTTACTCTCTGGGCCTGCTGGCCGACCTGGTTGGCTTCACCAAAAGCCACGGTTGGCTTGGCCTGTCGGCCGGGTTCAAATCAGCCTATTTCGGCCTGCGCTCGGTCAGCCTGGTCTGGGCGCAGGAGCTGACCATCGTCCTTTTCGTCTGGATGGCCAAGTTCGGCGCGGCTTACGGGGTGCGCACCGGCATCCACGTCGGCATCGACGTGGTGATCAACCGGCTGGAGCCGCGCTATCGGGCGGCTTTCGTGATGTTCGGCCTGCTCGCCGGGGTCACCTTCACCGGCATCATCGCCACGCTGGGCGCCAATTTCGTCTGGGACATGTACCACGGCTCCGCCATCTCGCCCGATCTGGAGGTGCCGATGTGGATCATCTACCTCGCGATCCCGCTCGGCTCCTCGCTGATGTGTTTCCGCTTCATCCAGGTGGCGGTGGCCTTCGCCCGCACCGGAGAGTTGCCGCACCACGACCACGGCCATGTCGATGGGCTGGACGAGGTGGGCGAAGCGATCACCGACAGCGACCTGACCCCGCATACAACCGGAAAGGACCGCTGAGATGGACGCTTTGCTGATTTTTGGCGGACTGATTGCCCTGATGCTGACCGGCATGCCGATCTCCATCGCGCTGGGTCTGACGGTTCTGGTCTTCCTCTTCACCATGACGACGGTGCCGATCGACACCGTGGCGCTGAAGCTCTTCACCGGCATCGAGAAGTTCGAGATCATGGCGATCCCCTTCTTCATCCTCGCCGGCAATTTCCTGACCCATGGCGGTGTCGCCAAGCGGATGATCAACTTTGCCACGGCGATGGTCGGCCATTGGCATGGCGGGCTGGGTCTGGCCGGGGTCATCGCCTGCGCCCTCTTCGCCGCCGTGTCGGGGTCTTCGCCCGCGACGGTCGTCGCCATCGGCTCGGTCATCCTGCCCGCCATGGTGGCACAGGGCTTCCCCAAGCAGTTCGGCGCGGGCGTCATCACCACCTCGGGCGCCTTGGGCATTCTGATCCCGCCGTCGATCGTGATGGTGATGTATGCGGTGGCGACCTCGGGCATGCAGGTCACCGGGCCGGACGGGCAGATGGTCGATTCCGCCTCGGTGGGCGAGTTGTTCATGGCGGGCGTGATCCCGGGCCTCTTGCTCGCGGGATTCCTCGCCTTCACCACCTGGAACCGGGCGCGCAAATTTGGCTTCCCGCGTCTGCCGAAAGCGAACTTCGCCCAACGCTGGAAAGCCTTCCGCGAGGCGATCTGGGGCCTGTTGCTGATCGTCGTGGTGATCGGCGGCATATACACCGGCATCTTCACCCCGACCGAAGCCGCCGCGATGAGCGCCGTCTATGCCTTCGTCATCGCCGTCTTCGTCTACAAGGATCTGAAACTGTCGGACGTGCGCCGGGTCTTGCTGCAATCGGCCAACATGTCGGCGATGCTGCTGTACATCATCACCAATGCGATGCTGTTCAGCTTCCTGATGGCGCATGAGAACATCCCGCAGGCCCTGGGCGAGTGGATGGTCAATGCGGGCCTCTCGTGGTGGATGTTCCTGATCGCGGTCAACATCATCCTCTTGGTCGCCGGCAACTTCATGGAGCCCTCCTCCATCGTGCTGATCATGGCGCCGATCCTGTTTCCGGTGGCGGTCAAACTTGGCATCGACCCGGTCCATTTCGGCATCATGATCGTGGTCAACATGGAGGTCGGCATGTGCCACCCGCCGGTCGGCCTGAACCTCTACGTTGCCTCCGGCATCACCAAGATGGGGATCACCGAGCTGACCGTGGCGGTCTGGCCCTGGCTTCTGAGCATGCTGATCTTCCTGGTGCTGATCACCTATGTGCCGGCGATCTCGCTCTTCCTGCCGCATCTTCTGGGCATGCACTGAGGCGGAAGGCCAAGAACAAAGGGGGGCGCGGCTGCGATGCCGCGCCCCTAGTCATGCCGGGCGGTGCCTTGCCAGCAGATCGCGCAGCAGGATCGCGCTTTGCGCCGCGCCATCGGTGCGGATCTGCAAGGCCTGCGGCGACAGCGGGCGGGCGATCTCTGTCCGGATCGCGGCGGCGAGGCTGGCGCCGGTCAGATCGGCCTCGGTCAGGGTCCGGGTGCGGCCGATCGCCGCCAGTTTTTCGGCGCGGTCGCTCTGTTCGGTTTCGCCATCGGCGGCATAGGGCACCAGAAGCGCATGGCAGCCCGCCATCAGGATATCGGCCACCGTATTGTAGCCGGCCTGCGAGACGGAAAGCCGCGCCCCCCGCATCAGGCTCGCCAGATCGCGGCGAAACCGGGTGAGGGTGACATTGGCCGGAAGATCCGCCGCCATCGCATCGTAATCGGCCTGCGGCAGGTTCGGCCCGGTGATGACGCACCAGCGCGGCAGATCGGGCAAAAGCCGCGCCGCCGCCACCGCCGCCGTGATCAACCCGCGCCCGGCTGCGCCACCGCCCGCAGACACCAGCACGTCGAAGGTTTCCGAAGGTTCGGGCGGCGCGGGCGGGCAGACGAGGCCGCTGTAGCTGACCTTGTCGGCGATCTGGTCGGCCAGCGCGAAACTGTCGCCCAGGGCTGCGAAAGACGGGTCACCATGCACCAGAACCCGGTCAAAGGCGCGGCGGACCAGCGCCACCGTCTCCTCATCCCGGCCCGGCTTGCTGCGCCGTTGCAGGATGTCGCGGACGGAGGAGACGAGCAGCGGCCGTGGCGTGGTGGCCGCAATGGCCTCGATCAACGGCAGCAGTTCGAAGCGCACCTGCCTGCGGCCGAAGGGGAAGGCCTCCAGCATCACGATATCGGGCCGGGCCGCGTGATATTCCTGCAAAAGCCTGTCCCGGCGGGCCTCCAGATAGGCCGTATCGGCGGGGGCGCCGGTATCGGTCACAAGCCCCGCAAAGGCGCCATCGGCCACGGCAATCGGCGGCAGGGCGATATGCGGGATGCCGGCAGAGGGGAAGCCCGGCACCGGCAGCCCGCCGGTCACGAGGGTCACGGTGAAGCCCTCGGCGATCAGGGCCTGGGCCACGCGGCTGGCGCGGGCCAGGTGGCCGATGCCCAGAAGGTGCTGGACATAGAAGAAGACCGAAGGTGCCGTCATGGCTTCACGCCCTCCAAGGCGAAAAGATCGACCAGTTGGGCGATGCTGTGGTGATAATCCATCGTGCCGCGCACCCGCGCCGCCGCCGCCGCGCCATAAGTGTGGCGCAGGGCGGGGGAGGTGATCGCCTCGGCCAGGGCTGCGGCAAAGGCCTGCGGGTCGTCGGGCGGGGTCAGCCAGCCGTTCTCGCCCGCGGTGAAGAGTTCGGGAATGCCCGAAATCGCGGTGCTGAGGCAGGCGAGGCCCTGGCTCGCCGCCTCGACCAACACATTGGGCAGCCCGTCGCGGTCGCCATCCTCGGTGATCCGGCAGGCCAGCGCGAAAAGGTCGGACTGGCGATAGGCCGCCAGCACCTCGGATTGTTCGACGGCGCCCTGCCATGCGGTGCGCTCGGCAATGCCCAGATCGGCGGCCAGCCGTTGCAGGGCCTCACGCTCCGCGCCGCCGCCCAGATGGGTGAAGCGCCAGTGCAGCCCCTCGGGCAGCAGGGCCAGCGCCCTCAACAGAACGTCATAGCCCTTCTTCGGCACCGCCCGCCCGACGCTGACGATCCGCACCGGATGGGCCGGGTCGGAGCCATCGCGGGCAGGCCGCGTATCGGTGAAGGGGGGGAAGCGTTCGAGGTTCAGGCCGTGATAGCTCAGATGGACGCGGGCCGGGTCCGCTGCCAGCGTTTGCAGATGGTCATGGCCCGAGGCGGTGCAGGTCACGGCCCAGCGGGCGCGGGCGAGCTTGCCCGCAAGCTCCCAATCGGGCGAGGTCCAGATATCCTTGGCATGGGCCGAGACGGTCCAACCCATCCCCATGATCCGCGCGGCATAATCGGCGACCGAGGCGGGGGTGTGGATGAAATGCGCATGCAGCCAGATGCCACCCGCCGGCCATTCGCCGACCAGCACCGCGGCCTGACCAAAGCGGCGCAGACGGTTGGGGCTGGGGTCGCGCAGAAGGTCACCCAGAAAACCGCGCAGCGTGGGCCAGAAGCCTGGGCGCCGCAGCGCCGCCCAAAGCCCGCGCAGCACGCGCAACGGCTCCTGATACAGGTATTCCGGCAGATAGAGGAGATCGGCCGCGATCTCGTCATTGACCGCATGGCGCTTCTTGTCGGTCGGGTGCCGCAAGGAGACGATGACCAGTTCCAGCCCCGCCAGTTCCAGCCCGCGCAATTCCTGCGCGATGAAGGTTTCCGACAGCCGGGGATAGCCCTTGACCACGACGACCAGCCGGGGCCGAGGTTCGGTGGCCGAGGTCACTTCACCAACCGCAGATGTCCCAGCCTTTCGGCCCGGGCGCGCAGATCCTCGCCCACCAGCCGCGAGATATTGGTCAGGCCCTCCAGCTGCAGCCCGGGGGCGGCATCCGAGGGGCGCTTGCGCCGCGGCAGGGCGCGCAGGGCGGCGGCCATGCGGGCGGGGTTGGCGGCCTCTTCCGGCAGAAGCATCTCGATCATGCCCAGTTCGGCGGCGCGGGTGGCGCGCAGAAGCTGCTCCTCGCGCGGCATGGTGCGCGGCACGATCAAGGCGGGTTTGTCAAAGGACAGGATCTCGCAATAGGTGTTATAGCCCCCCATCGCCACCACCCCGGCCGAGCCTGCGATCAGTTCTTCCATGCGGGTGTCAAACTCGATCACCTCGACCTGCGGGATCCCCTCGCCCTTGCGCAGGAATTCGGCCCGTTGTTCGGCGGGCATATAGGGGCCCAGCACGACGAGGGATTTCTGTTCCAGCGCGGGGTCGTGCTGATAGGCGTTCAGCACGTCGTCGATCAGTTCCGCCCCATCGCCGCCGCCGCCGGTGGTGACCAGGAGGTAATCGCTGTCGCGGCGCTGGGTCGAAAGCTTTTCCTGCGCCGAGCGGCGTTGCAGGAAGCCCACGAATTCCATCCGGTCGCGCACCGTCTGCGGCACGTCCAGCCCGGAGAGCGGGTCGTAGAAATCGGGCGGACCATAGACCCAGATATGGTCATAAGTCTTGTCGATCTTGTTCATCACATCGTTGCGCTTCCATTCCGCATCCAGAAGCCGCGGCGCATCCATCACCTCGCGCAGGCCGAGGACCAGCGTGGTGCCCCGGCCTTTCAGGAAGGCCAAGGTCTCCTCGATCTCGCCGCGCAGGCCCATCGGCTCCTTGTCGACGATGAAGATATCGGGCTCGAAGGTTTCGGCGGTGTGGCGGATGATCGAGCGGCGCATCTTGATCGTGTCCTGCACGTCGATGTGTTCGGACAGCGAGGTATATTCGCCATTGCGCAGCTTGATCACGCTGGGGATCTTCACGAAATCGACCCGGGCGCGGTAATCGAAGGCCCCGGCGATCTGCGAGCCGGAAATGATCAGCACCATCAGCCCGCTGTATTCCTGCACCAGCGCATGGGCGATGGTCCGGCAGCGCCGCAGATGCCCCAGCCCGAAGGTATCGTGGCTGTACATCAGGATCCGTGCGTTATCCAACGGGTGCTTCATTCACTCTTCCTCGGTCCGGACGGCTGAAGGTCGCCAGCCATTAACGCTAACATGCGTCGGAGTCACTCATGTATAAGGGTCGGCGGCATCGCGTAGCCCGTCCCCCAGGAAATTGAAAGCCAGGATCACGGCGATCACGGGAATGACAGGGAACATGAGCCAGGGGTAAAGCGCGATGATGTTGACGCTGCGCGCCTCGGTCAGAAGGATGCCCCAGCTGGAGATCGGCGCGCGCAGGCCAAGGCCAAGGAAGCTGAGCGCGGTTTCCCCCAGGATCATCCCCGGAATGGTCAGCGTGGCCGAGGCGATCAGATGCGACATGAAGCCGGGGATCATGTGGCGCCGGATGATCCGCCCGCTGCCCGCCCCCATCAGCCGCGCGGCCAGGACGTAATCCTCTTCCCTGAGCGCCAGCAGTTTCGATCTGACGCCCCGCGCAAGCCCGGTCCAGTCCAGAAGGCCCAGGATCAGCGTGATGCCGACATAGACCAGGATCGGGCTCCAGGTCACCGGGATGATCGCGGCCAGCGCCATCCAGAGCGGGATCGAGGGGATGGATTGCAGAACCTCGATCACCCGTTGCGTGATCGCATCGAACCAGCCGCCGTGATAGCCCGCCAGCCCGCCGATCACGATGCCGAGGATGAAGCTCATCGCCACGCCGAAGATGCCGATGGTCAGGGAGATGCGGGCGCCATAGATCATCCGCGACAGCACATCGCGGCCCAGCCGGTCGGTGCCCAACAGGAAGAACTGGCCATCCCTGGCCGGGCAGACCAGATGCAGGCTGGCCGGGATCATGCCCCAGAACTTGTAGGCATCGCCCTGGCAGAAGAAGCGCAGCTTCTGCACATCGGCGGTGTTGTCGGTATAGACCCGCTGCAACGAGACCATGTCCAGCGTCTGGGTGCGGCCATAGACGAAGGGGCCGACGAAGGCGCCGTCATGGAACAGATGCACGGCTTGCGGCGGGGCATAGATGAAATCGGTGTTGCGCGCCTGCTGGCTGTAGGGGGCCAGGATCTCGCTGATCAGGATCGAGGCATACATCACCAGAAGGAATATCCCGCAGGCCAAGGCGACCCGGTGCTTGCGGAACTGCCACCACATCAGCTGCAGCTGCGAGGCTTCGGACATCTTGCTTTTGGCCACGGCCGAGTTTTCCGCCTCGTTCGGGTCGAAGGGCGCGTCAGAGACGTAATGCCCCAAGGGCGCGCCGGGGGCGGGCAGGGCGGCCTGTTGGTCCTTCAATTCAGCACTCATCGCGAGCTTCCCTTGCCCAGCCGGATGCGCGGGTCCAGCATCGTCAGCGCGATATCCGAAACCAGAACCCCGATGACGGTCAGGAAGGCGAGGAACATCAGGAACGACCCCGCCAGATACATGTCCTGGCTTTGCAGCGCGCGGATCAGCATGGGGCCGGTGGTTTCCAGCGACAGGACGATGGCCGTGACCTCGGCGCCGGAGATCATCGCCGGCAGGATCGACCCGATGTCCGAGATGAAGAAGTTGAGCGCCATCCGCAGCGGGTATTTCACCAGGACCTTGAACGGATGCAGCCCCTTGGACCGGGCGGTGACGACATATTGCTTGTGGAGCTCATCCAGCAGGTTGGCGCGCAACCGCCGCACCATGGCCGCGGTGCCCGAAGTGCCGATGATCACCACCGGAATCCAGATATGCGACATGATCGAGGAGAACTTGGGCCAGCTCATCGGTTCGTTCATGAACTGGGTGTCCATCATGTTTCCGATCGAGACGCCGAACCAGATATTGGCGAAATACATCATCACCAGCGCCAGCATGAAATTCGGCACCGCGATGCCGATCAGACCCAGGAAGGTCAGCCCGTAATCCCCCCAGCTGTATTTATGGGTCGCCGAATAGATGCCGATCGGAAAGGCCACGATCCAGGTGAAGAGGATGGTCACGGTGGACAGAAGCACGGTCAGCCAGAGCCTGTCACCCACCACCTCGTTCACCGGAAGGCGGTATTCGAAGGAATAGCCGAAATCGCCCTTCAGCATCCCGCCCACCCACCAGAGATAGCGCACCACCTCGGGCTGATCGAAGCCATAGCGCTGGCGCAGCATGTCGATCTCGGCCAGGTCGGCGGTCTCGCCCAGAGCGCGCAGTTCGGAGACATAGCTTTCGAAGTAATCGCCGGGCGGCAGTTCGATGATGAAGAAGACGAGGACCGAGATCAGGAACAGCGTCGGGATCATCGCCAGGGTGCGCAGCAGGACATAGCGGATCATGGCTCAATCCTCCTCTGCATTGTAGAAGGTGTCGGGCAGATAGGCGCCAAGGAAGCTTGTGGGCGCAAAGCCGAACAGGGCCTCGTCGGGCACATTGGCCATCCGGGCCGAGCGCAGGATCGGCTGGGGCGCCGCGTTGACCGTGCCGATCGAAAACACCTGATCGGCCCAGATCGCCAGCATCTTGCCCCAGATCACCGTCCGCTCCTCGGTCGAGGTGCTTCTGCGCCAGTCTTCCAGAAGGGTGACGAGGGCGACGGCGGATTCGAGGTCGGGCGCCTGCCCGGCGGTATGGCCGGAACTGTACCAGCTGCCCCAGACCGGCCATTGCAGCTGATCGGCCAGGGTCGGGGCCAACTGGTCCGGCGCCATGTCGGCGGTGGGCACGCCATTGTCGAGGCCCTGCATCACGGCCATCTGCACCTCGCCCCCCATGGCGCGGCTGCGGAAGACGTCGCGCTGGGTGGAGCGGATGTAGATGGCGATGCCAACATCGCGCATGTGATCGGCGATCAGCTCCAGCACATCGGTCTCAAGGCTGCTTTCGCCGGCGGTCTCCACGATGATGCCGGCCTGGCGGCCATCGGGCAGCTGGCGGATGCCGCCACCGCCGCGCCCGGTCAGGCCCAGCTCGTCCAGCAGGGAATTGGCCAGATCCGGGTCATGCTGCGCCCAGGCCGTCGCATATTCCGGGCGGAACAGCGGGCTTTCCGGCAGGATCGTATCGGCGCTTTCTCGGCCGAGGCCGAAGAAATTGACCTTGTTCAGCTCTCGCCGGTTGATCGCGACCGACAGGGCGCGCCGCATCCGCACATCGCGGAACAGGTTGCGCCAGACATCGTCCTTGCAGTTGAGGTTGGGCAGCAGCGTGACGCTGGACCCCTGGATCTTGCGCCAGAGCAGGACCTTGACCGGGTGCTGCTTCTCGGCCTGTTTCATCAGGGTGTAATCGGGGAAGCTGACGCCATAGGCCTGAAGGTCGCTTTCGCCCGTGGCCGTCTTGGCCGGGATGATCTCGGCCGAGGAGACGGCCAGGGTGATGCGGTCGAAATAGGGCAGCTGCTGGCCCAGATGGTCGACGCGGTGGAAATAGGGGTTGCGCTCGAAGACGAATTGCTCGGCCGGGGGGGCGGTGCGTGGGCGCCAGGCCTCCAGCGTCGGCAGATCGGGGTTTTCCGGGCGGATCGAGCGGCCCATCTTGGCATGCAGGCTGGGCCAGTCATCGACCCGGTTGATCTTGATCAGCTCGGCCAGCTTTTCCGGCGTCTGATACTTGGCGTGGAACTGGCGCATGTAGACATTGGGCGCGAACAGGACGAGCGGCAGCGGTGCCGCAAGCTTCGGCAGGAAATCCGGCATCGGGCTGGCGAAGGTGTAGCGGACGGTCAGCGCGTCGATCACCTCGAACTCCACCACCTTGCCATCGGCCTTCAGGTCAATGGGCGGGCCGCCGCGGTAAAGCTCGGCGTTGTTCATCATGTCGTCCCAGCAGTAGCGGAAATCTTCCGCCGTGAAGGGATTGCCGTCCGACCAGCGATGCCCCTCGCGCAGGTGGAGCGTGTAGATGCGGTCCTCCTCCACATCAAAGCTGGCGAGGATATCGGCCACGAGGTTCAGCTTGGGGTCATAGCCCACCAGCCGGGAATAGCTGTAGATCGGGATCAGGCGGATGTCGCGCTGGCCGCCGATCAGCATCCGGATCGTGCCGCTGTATTCACCCGCCGACCGCCCCATAGAGGGCAGGTCGATGACGCGCGGGTTGCGCGGCAGGCGGGCGATCTGCGGCGGCAGGTCGCCGATCGCGGTCTGCGGCATCAGCGAGGGGATCTCGGCCTGCGCCACCTTGGGCAGGGCGACAGAGGCGAGGAGGGACAGGGCGGTGCGGCGGGTGATCATGGCACGAGGTCTCCCGCATTGGCGCCGCGCCGGGCCAGCACGAAATGCCCGCCGCCCAGATCCATCGGCGCCAGATCGGCGGGCGAGGTTTCGGGCCGGAAGGCTGCGGCCCAGCTGGCGCTGGTCAGGGTGCTGTTGCCGGCAAAGCTCGCGAAATCCAGCGGGCGGTCGAGGTCGGGATAGGGCACGGCGGCCAGAAGCGCCTTGGTATAGGGATGCACCGGGGCCTGCATGATCACCTCGCGCGGGGCCATCTCGACAATCCGCCCGGCCCACATCACCGCCACGCGGTCCGCCATGTAATCCACCACGGCGAGGTTGTGCGAGATGAAGAGATAGGTCAGGCCCAGATCCTTCTGCAGGTCTTTGAGCAGGTTGAGGATCTGCGCCTGGACCGAGACATCGAGTGCCGAGACCGGCTCGTCACAGACGATCAGCCCGGGTGCGAGGGCCAGGGCGCGGGCGATGCCGATGCGCTGGCGCTGGCCGCCGGAAAAGCTGTGCGGATAGCGGTGGCGCGCCGATTGGCTGAGGCCGATGGCGCCCAGAAGCGCGTCCACCGTCGCCCGTTTCTCTGCCGTGGTGCCGCGCTTGTGGATGTCCAGCGGCTCGGACAGGATATTGCCCACCGACATCCGCGGCGACAGCGAGGAGACCGGGTCCTGAAACACCATCTGGATCTGGGTCCGCAGATGCTGCAGATCCTCGCCCTTGGCGGCCAGCACATCGACCGGCCCCGTGCCGTCGTCATAGATGATCGAGCCCGCGTCGGGCGTCACCGCCCGCATCAGGATCTTGCTGACCGTGGTCTTGCCGCAGCCGCTTTCGCCGACCAGCCCCAGGCATTCACCGCGCTTGATGTCGAAGCTGACGCCATCGACGGCGGGGGCGGGCTTGGTGGCGGATTTGCGCAGGTCCCAGGCCTGGCCGCGCGTCTCGTAGGTCTTGGACAGATCGCGAACGGTCAGAAGCACCTCCGGCGCCTTGGCGGTCACCGTGGGTTTGGCCCGCGCCATCGCCTCCATCAGCGTGTCGCGCTTGATCTGGATGTCGCGCAGCGGGCGCAGCCTTTCGCCGCGCGCCATGCCGAAATGCGGGATCGCCTGCATCAGACCCTTGAGATAGGGGTGCTGCGGCCGGCGGAAGATGTCATCGACGGGGCCGGCCTCCATGATGCGGCCCTGGTAGAGGACGACGACCTCGTCGGCGACATTGGCGACGACGCCAAGGTCATGGGTGATGAGCAGGATCGCCATGTCCAGCCTTTGCTGCAGATCGCGCAGCAGGGTCAGGATCTGGGCCTGGATGGTCACGTCCAGCGCGGTGGTCGGTTCATCCGCGATCAACAGCGAGGGGTTGCAGATCAGCGCCATCGCGATCATCGCCCGCTGCCGCATGCCGCCCGACAGTTCGAACGGATACATGTCAAAGACCTTGCCCGGCTTGGTGAAGCCGACCAGGGCCAGCATCTCCTCGGACCGCTCGCGCTGTTCCTTGGCCGAGACGGGCTTGTGGATGCGCAGCGCCTCGGAAATCTGGTTGCCGATGGTGTGCAGCGCCGAGAAGGAGGTCATCGGTTCCTGGAAGATCATCCCGATGCGCTGTCCGCGGATCGCCCGGATCTGCCGCCCGTCACGCGGCAGGGTCAGCAGATCGACCATGCCGCCCGGCGCCTTGGCATCGGGCAGAAGGACGCGGCCGCTGACCTGGGCGATATCGGGCTGCAGCCCCATGATGACCTGGCCCAGGATGGATTTGCCCGACCCGGATTCGCCCACCAGCGCGGTGATCTTGCCCGGCAGAACCCGCAGCCCCACGCCCTTGAGCGCCTCCAGATGGCCGGTCGGCAGGTTGAACGACACTTTCACGTCTTCGACGCGCAGCAGATCCTTGCCCATGCCACTTCCCTGTTGCGTCATCTTTTCCGACTTTTCCGACCGATTTGTGCCACGCGGGGCATGAAGGCAGCTTCCTCTGCAGAAGAGCAGTCTTGGCTGGAAGTTCTTGTCATTTGCAAACAGAATGCAAGGACCATGGCACAAATCGGTGGAAGCCCCGGGGAAGGCGGCGGATCGTGGCAGCTTTGCCGCGCTTGTGCCGGCCTGCCGGGCGGGGCCGCGTTGCGGCGAAAAGGCAATTTGCAGCCGCGGCAAGAAAATGAGACTTTGAGCGCATATTAGCCCGACATTGATGATAGGTGCCGCCATGACCGATCTGCACGCTGACGCCTTCCTTGCCGATCTGCCCACCTTTGCCGAATTTGCCGATGTGGCCAATCTGTCGCGCTACCGGGCACTTCCGGAGGGTTGGGCGCTGGCGGTGGCGGATGTGGTCTCCTCGACCGAGGCGATTGCGGAGGGCAAGTACAAGTCGGTCAACATGGCGGGCGCTTCGGTGATCACGGCGCTGCTGAATGTGCTGGGCAACAGCAACATGCCCTTTGTCTTCGGCGGCGACGGGGCGGTGGTGGCCGTGCCGCCCGCAGGTTTTGCCGCGGCGCGCACGGCGCTGGCCGCCACCGCGCGCTGGATCGAGGAGGATCTGGGCCTGAACATGCGCACCGCCCTCGTCCCCCTGGCCGATATCCGCGCCGCGGGCCAGGACGTGCGGATCGCTCGCTTTCAGGCCAGCCCGACCCTGACCTTCGCGATGTTCGCCGGCGGCGGCTCGGCCTGGGCCGAGGCGCAGATGAAGCAGGGCGCCTTCACCATCCCGATGGCGCCGCCCGGCAGCCGGCCCGACCTGACCGGCCTCTCCTGCCGCTGGAACCCGATCCAGTCGCGCAACGGGCAGATCGTCTCGATCATCGCGGTGCCGATGCCCGGCGCCGACCCCGACGCCTTTCGCAAGCTGGTGGCCGATGTGGTGGCCGTGGCCAATGCGGCGGGCGGTCTGGGCAATCCCCTGCCGCCCGAGGGCCCGACGCCGCATCTCGCGCTGGGCGGGGTCGAGGTCGAGACCAATGCCCGCGCCCCGCGCGGTCAGCGCCTGCTGGCCCGGCTGAAGGTGCTGACCGCCATCGTCATGACGGTGATCCTCTACCGCAGCCGGATGACCCTTGGCGGCTTCGATGCGCGGACCTATATGCGGGAAATGGCGCGCAACACCGACTTTCGCAAGTTCGACGACGGGCTGAAGATGACGCTGGACATCAACGCCGCCGGCCTCGCCCGGATCGAGGCTTTGCTGGAAAAGGCCTCTGCCGCCGGTCTTTGCCAATACGGCCTGCACAACCAGACCTCGGCGCTGGTGACCTGCATCGTGCCCTCGCTGATGTCGGGGGATCACATGCATTTCATCGACGGCGCCTCGGGGGGCTATGCGCAGGCCGCACGGGTGATGAAGGCCAAGGCCGCGGCCCGGGCGCCCCTGCCGCAATGATAAACACCTTGCCTGACACGCAGGCATGATATTGAGTGACGCGGGCGGCAGGTTTCCGGCCTGAAGGCCGGTTTCGGCCGGGACGTTACGACCCTTTGTCCCCTGGTACTTCCCGAGGGCAGACTGAAGAGTGGAGGGCTGTGAGGCCATGCTGGACCCCAATATCTCGCGTTACATCTGGACTCACACGAAACGGCAGCAGATGTGGATCCTGGCCATCGTCGCCCTGTCGATGGTGCCCTATTTCCTGTCCTTCAACCTGCCCAAGCAGATCGTCAACGGCCCGATCCAGGGCGCGGGGTTCGAAACCGCCGGGGCCACGCAACTCTTCATGCAGATCACCGTGGACCTGCCGCTTCTGGGCACGGTCACCCTGTTCCCCGGCGTGCCGCTGGAACGGATGCCGACGCTCTTCGCGCTGAGCGGGGTGTTCCTGCTGCTCGTCATCATCAACGGGCTCTTCAAATACTACATCAACACCTACAAGGGCCGCCTGGGCGAAAGGCTGCTGCGCCGCATCCGGTTCACCCTGGTGGACCATATCCTGCGGTTTCCGCCCGCCACCTTCAAACGCCTGAAGGGCGCCGAGATGGCCAGCATGATCAAGGACGAGGTGGAACCGCTTGGCGCCTTCACCGGCGATGCCTTCGTGGCGCCGGCGCTGCTGGGCGGGCAGGCGCTGACCGCGCTGGCCTTCATCTTCGTCCAGAGTGTGCCGCTTGGCTTCATCACCGCGGCGCTCGTCTCGGTCCAGGCCTTCATCATCCCGCGGATGCGGCGGCGGCTGCTGATCCTTGGCCGCGAAAGGCAGCTGACGGCGCGCGAACTCGCCGGTCGCGTCAGCGAGATCTTCGAGGGCATCCACACGATCCACACCAATGACACCTCGAACTTCGAACGCGCCGATATCTCCTCGCGGCTGGGTCTGATCTACAAGATCCGCTTCGACATCTATCAGTGGAAGTTCATGGTGAAGTTCATCAACAACTTCCTCGCCTCGCTGACACCCTTCCTGTTCTACAGCATCGGTGGCTATCTGGCGCTGGAGGGCAGGCTGGACATCGGCCAGCTGGTGGCGGTGATCGGCGCCTACAAGGACCTGCCCGGCCCGCTGAAAGAGCTGATCGACTGGGACCAGAACCGGCAGGACGTGCAGATCAAGTACAACCAGGTGATCGGCCAGTTCGCCGTCGACGGATTGCTGGACCCGGAAATCCAGGCCCTGACCGAGGACGCGCCGCTGCAGCGGATCGAAGGGCCGATCGCCTCGGTCAACCTTGGGGTGACGGCGGAAAGCGGCGCCGTCGGGCTGGAGCGGGTGAATTTCACCCTCAACCCCGGCGAATCCGTGGCCCTGGTCGGCAATGCCGGATCGGGCGCCGAGATTCTGGCCGAGGTTCTGGCGCGGATCGTCTGGCCGAGCCAGGGCCGGGTCACGCTGGGCACCGACAACCTGCATGCGCTGCCCGAATCCATCAGCGGGCGGCTGATCTCTTATGCCGGGGGCGAAGCCATCTTCTTTTACGGCACCGTGCGCGACAACCTCCTCTACGGGCTGAAACACGCCCCGCTGGGCCAGCGCGTCCTGACCGGCAAGGATCTGGACCGCCGCAAATGGGAGATCCGCGAGGCGCATCAGGCCGGCAATGTCGAATTCGACATCCAAAGTGACTGGATCGATTACAAGGCCCATGGCGCCGAGGATATGGCCGCGCTGATGCCCTCGGTCTTCGAAGCGCTGGATGCCGTGGCCCTGACGCGCGACATGTTCGATCTGGCGCTGCGCTCCAGCGTCAAGATGTCGGAACATGGCGAACTGGCCGCCAAGGCGGTCGAGATGCGCAGCGTCCTGCGCGAGGAGCTGACCGCGCAGGACCTGAACGGCTTGATCGTGCCCTTCGAACCCGGCGCCTACAATGTCGAGGCGACGGTGATCGAGAACCTCCTCTTCGGCAATGCCCGCTCGCCCGAGCTGATGGCCGGGGCGATCATCTCGAACCCCTATTTCCGCTCGGTTCTGGACAAGCGCGGCCTGAGCAAGACGCTCTTCACCGTTGGGGTCGAGATTGCCCGCAACGCATTGGAACTCTTCAGCGATCTTGCGCCGGACCATCCCTTCTTCCAGCAGCTGACCTTCATGAAGGCGGACGATATCCCGCTTTATGACATGGTTCTGAAGAAGCTCGACAAGACCGCCGCCGTCCTGAGCGACGACGACCGCGCCATGATGATCCGCCTCAGCTTCGACTATATCGAACCGCGCCACCGCTTCGGCCTGCTGACCGACGAGCTGATGGCGCAGATCGTGGATTTCCGCACCGATTTCCACGAAGGACTGCCGCCGAGCCTGAAAGACGCGATCGAGCTTTACGATCCGGCGCAATACATGGTTTCCGGCACCCTTCTGGACAATATGCTCTTCGGCCGCATCAGCCAGAAGTACCGCGACGGGGCAGAGCGGATTTACGGCGTGGCGGGCGGCGTGTTGCGCAAGCTGGGGATTTACGAGGCCGTCCTGTCGATCGGGCTTGATTTCCATATCGGCGCCGGCGGCAAAAGGCTCACCTCGGTGCAGCGGCAAAAGCTGGATATTGCCCGCGTGCTGATTCGCCGCTCGGAGTTCTATCTCTTCAACCGGCCCCTGACCGCGCTGGACCCGCAGTCGCAAATGCGGGTCGCCACCGGTGCCCTGTCCTATCTGCGCAAGGACAATCGCAAGCCCGCCGTGGTCTGGGTTGTCTCAAATGCCCGTGCGGCGCTGATGTTTGACCGTGTTCTGGTCTTTGACCGCGGTCATTTGGTCGAAGATGGCGCTGTCGCGGAAGTTTCGCAAAAGAATGGTATCTTCAAGGAAATGATCGCGGCATAATCGGGAGGCATGGCCGAACCAGCGATGGAACGAGTGGGAAGGTGACAACGTGCTGTTGAATGACGAAGTCAAGATGCTGAGGCAGGTGCCTCTGTTCGTTGGCGTCTCTCCCGCTAAGCTCAAGCTGCTGGCCTTCACCTCGGAACGGGTCTCCTATCGGGTGGGCGAGGTTCTGTGCCGCCAGGGCGAACCGGGTGACGCAGCCTTCGTGCTGTTGTCGGGCCGGGCGGATGTGATCGTCGATGGCCCGACGGGGCAGATCAAGGTCGCGGACCTGGAGGAAAACGCCATCGTCGGCGAAATCGCCATCCTCTGCGATGTGGCGCGCACCGCCACCGTCAAGGCCGCCACCCCGGTCGAGGCGCTGCGGATCAGCAAGGACAATTTCTTCAAGCTGATGACCGATTTTCCGGAAATGACCATCGAAGTGGTCCGCGTTCTGGCCGACCGGTTGAGCCAGACCACGATCGAGCTGACCGAGGCGCGCAGCAAAGTCGCGGCCCTGTCCAAGCGCTGATTGGCGCGGGACAGGCGTTTTCGGATCGGGCGCGGGAAAAAGCACAGACAAAATTGGTATATGTGTGCAATCAGCTCTCGCATCCGGCAGCGATGCTTCTTAAGCTTCCCCAGATCAGCCATCCGGGGAAGCCTGACTTGTCGACGCGCGTGAAAGATGGGGTTTGGAACCTCCAAACCGATCCGCTCCTTCGGGACCGGTGCGCGCAATGACGACCAATCCGCAATTCCGCGTCAAGCTCTGGGGGGTGCGCGGCAGTCTGCCCGCCACCGGGCCGGAGTTTGCGGTCTTCGGCGGCAATACGACCTGCATCGAATTGCGCTGCGGCGACCATGTGCTGATGTTCGATGCCGGCAGCGGCGCCTTGCCGGCTGGCGCCGCCTTGCGGGGCGAGGGCTGCAAGAACGTCACCCTCTATTTCACCCATACCCATTACGACCATATCATCGGCCTGCCCTTCTTCCTGCCGATGTATTGCAAGGAATCCACCCTGCAGATGTGGTCGGGCCATATGGGCACCGAAATGACGACCAAGCAGATCCTGAAGGAGTTCATGCGCGCGCCCTTCTTCCCGATCGGCCCGGATTATTGCAGCGCCCATATCGACACCCGCAATTTCACCGTGGGCGATGTGCTGAGCCCGCATCCCGGGCTGATCATCAGGACCGACATGCTGAACCATCCGGGCAATGCGGTGGGCTATCGCATCGAATGGGCCGGCCGTTCCATGGCGATCATCACCGACACCGAACACGAGCCGGGCAAGCTTGACCCGGCGGTGCTGCGCCTGATCGACGGGGTGGATCTGTTCCTCTACGACGCCAATTTCGTCGATGACGAGATGGTCAAGTTCAAGGGCTTCGGCCATTCAACCTGGCAGCAGGCCCTGCGTCTGGCCGAGGTCGCCGGGGCCAAGCGGGTCGGCTTCATCCACCACAGCACCACCCGCACCGACGCCCAGCTGACCCAGATCGAACGCGAGGCGCAGGCCGTCTTCCCGGCCTGTTTCTGCGGGCGGGATTTTCAGGTGATCGACGTCTGACGCAGCCCTCGCGCACGGCTGCTCCTCCCGGCTGCCCCCACGTCAAATAGCTCTTTTTCGTCCTGAAAAAACCAGCTAATGCAGGCCTCCTGCCGGGCCAGCCCGGGCTGTGATCCCCGACGTGGAAGGTGGGAAAGCCTTTGTCCTCCGTCTTCACAAAGCTGCGCGACATTTTGTATTATGTCTGGACCGGCGGACATTACGGCGATGCCATGCCGGCGCGGGTGGTGGCAGAACTTGACCGCCGCGAGGCCATGGCCGAACAGACCATCGGCTGGGCGCAGCTGGGCATCCTCGGCTTTTTTGCGCTGCTTTACGCCGTGGCCCCCCGGGCCGAGGGGGCGAGCGGGTTCAACTTCGTGCCGATGACGCTGGCCGCCTATTTCCTTTTCACCGTGTTCCGCGTCGTCCTGTCCTACCGCACCGTGCTTCCGGGCTGGTTTCTGGTCCTGTCGATGGTCGTCGATGTGGGCCTTCTGTGCGGGATGATCTTCTCCTTCCACATCCAGTACCAGCAGCCGGCGGAGTTCTCGCTCAAGTCGCCGACGATGACCTATCTCTTCTTCTTCATCGCGCTGCGCGCCCTGCGCTTCGATCCGCGCTATGTGCTGATGGCGGGGCTGATCGCGGCCTCGGGCTGGGGGGTCATGGTGCTTTATGCGCTGACCGCGGATATGGCGCATACACGGATCACCCGGAATTATGTGGAATACCTGACCTCGAACAGCGTGCTGATCGGGGCCGAGATCGACAAGATCATGACGATCCTCGGCGTGACGCTGATCCTGACCTTCGCGCTGTTCCGGGCGCGGCGGGTGCTGGTCATCGCCATTCAAAGCCATGCTGCGGCCGAGGATCTGAGCCAGTTCTTCGCGCCCGAAGTGGCCGATCTGATCACCCAATCCGCCGACCTGCCCGGCATGGGCCAGGGCGAGACGCGGACCGCCTCGATCATGTTCATCGACGTGCGCAGCTTCACCGCCATCGCGCTGGGCCTGCCGCCCGAGACGGTGATGCGCATCCTTGCCCATTACCAGCGGATCAGCCTGACCGAGGTCGAACGCCACAACGGCCGGATCGACAAGTTCATGGGGGACGGCATCCTGGCCACCTTCGGCGCGGTCCACAGCAGCGAGACCTTTGCCGCCGACGCCCTGCGCGCCGCCCAGGCGGTGATCGCGGCGCTGGATGCGCAGTCCGAGGAATTCAGCGCGCTGGGCTGGCCCGGCCGGTTCCGGACCGGTTCGGCCGTCGCCTCTGGCGATGTGACGGTGGGCATCGTCGGCTCGCAGGGGCGCTATGAATTCACCGTGATCGGCAATTCGGTCAACCTCGCCTCCAAGCTGGAAAGCGCCAACAAGGCGCAGGGCACGCGGATTCTGACCGATGGCAACACCTTCCGGACGGCGGAGGCGCAGGGCTATGTCAATCCGGAAGCCTTGCGGCAGAACGGGGTTCGCGTTACGGGCATTTCTCATCCGGTCGATCTTGTTATTCTGGGCTGAGATCGGATTTTGGCCCGGACATCTGGTGCCGGAACGTCCAGCCTGCCGGCCCGCCCGGCAGGGGACATCGGAGGGGGCGGCATGACGACCGGCATTCCACAGGTTTCACGGCGGCCAAGGCTGCGCTGGTGGCCCAGCACGGCCCAGCTGCGCCTCGGCTCGGGCCTGGTGCTGTTCACCTTCGCCGCGACGCATCTGATCAACCATGCGCTGGGTCTGATCTCGCTGGAGGCGATGCAGGCCGGGCAGGATCTGCGCCTGCTGGTCACGCGCAGCCTGATCGGCACCGTGGTTCTGTGCACGGCGGCGCTGGTGCATTTCATCCTCGGCACCCTGAGCTTCATCCGGCAGCGCACCTGGCGGCTGGGCCTGCGCGGCGCGGCGCAGATCGTCTGCGGCCTGCTGATCCCGATGCTTCTGATCCGCCATGTCCTTGGCACCCGCGGGGTTTTCGAGTTCTTCGGCATCCGCGACAGCTATGCCTATGCGCTTTGGGCCATGTGGCCGGGCGAGGGGGTGCGGCTGGCGCTTTTGATCACCGTGGTCTGGATTCACGGCTGCATCGGCATCCATATGTGGCTGCAACCCAGGCCCTGGTACCGTCGCAACCTCTGGGCCGTTTATGGCGTGGCGGTGCTGGTGCCGACGCTGGCCTATGCCGGTTTCGTCTCTGCCGGCAGGTTGAGCAAGCTGCAGAGCGGCTATTCCAGCCCCTTCACGCCCGAACAATACCGCTCGATCTATCAGAGCTTTGCCACCTGGTCTTATGCCTACTCGGCCCTTCTGGCGTTGGCGGTGCTGGTCTGGCTCGGGCTGCTCTTGGGCAACAAGATGGCCTCGCGGATCACGGTGCAATATATCGGCGGTTCCAAGGTCTCTGCCGCGCGGGGCCTGACCATCCTGGAGATCAGCCGCGCCAACCGGATTCCGCATGCCTCGGTCTGCGGCGGGCGGGCGCGCTGTTCGACCTGCCGGGTGCGGGTGGTCGAAGGGCTGGAGGATCTGCCCCCCGCCTCCGAGGCGGAACAGCTGGTGCTGCGCCGGGTCGGCGCGCCGTCCAATGTGCGGCTGGCCTGCCAGCTGCGCCCGACGGCGGATCTGGCGGTGTCCACCCTGCTTCCGGCCCGGCTGGAGCCGGGTCAGGCGGTGGTCTTCGACAAATACCACTGGGGCGTGGAACGCGAGGTGACGATCCTCTTCTGCGACCTGCGCGGCTTCACCAAGATGTCGGAGGCCTGGCTGTCCTTCGACGTGGTCTTCATCCTGAACCAGTTCCTGGGCCGCATGGCCGAGGCGATCGAGGACAGCGGCGGCTTTGTCGACAAGTTCATGGGCGACGGGATCATGGCGATCTTCGGCATGGATGGCACGCCGGAAGAGGGCGCGCGCAAGGCCATCGCCGCGGCCCGGGCGATGGGCGGCGTGATGGACGGCCTGAACCAGAGCCTGCGCGACGAATTGCGCACGCCCCTGGCCATGGGCATCGGCATCCATGCGGGCCAGGCCATCCTCGGCCGGATCGGCGCCGCGCACCGGACCGAGACGGTGGCCCGCCTGACCGCGCTGGGTGAGACGGTGAACATCGCCAGCCGGCTGGAGGCGATGACCAAGGAGCTGGGCGTGCAGGTGGCGGTCTCGGCCTATGCGATGCGGCTTTCGGGCCTGCCGACGACGGACAAGACCGTGGCCCATACCGTCACGATCAGGGGTCTGAGCGAGCCTATGGATATCGAGGTCGCAGCCCATGCGACCCGTCTGCCGCAACCGGACCCGCAGCCGGCATAGGGCGGCTGTCCTCTTTGGCCATCCGCTCCAGCGCGGCGCCAAGCACCGACAGGAACCGCGCGAGGAAAGCCGCAGCGCCCTGGCCGGGATCGGCGCCCGCATCCCCCAGGTCCGCGGCCAGCGCCCGGTAGAGGGGCAGGCGGTCCTCGGGCACCCAAGGCAGGGCAAGGCGGCCTGCGACCCGGATCATGTTGGCGTCAACCACCAGATCCATCAGCGCGCAGTCCTCCAGCACCTCTGCCCGAAGCCCGTGCCTTGCGGCAAAGGCGCTGCGCTGCACGCCGGCGAGGTCGAGGAGAAAGCCCACATCGCGGCCTTGCACCCGCGCCAGAACATCGGGCGGCCAGTCTCTCGGCAACTGCCGCGCGATCAGCTGCGCCCGCCGCTGGCTGGCCAGAAAGGCGCCGAAGCTTTCAGCCGGGCCATCCCGCCCCTCGGCGTGGTAGAGCGCGGCAAGCTCCGGGTCGGGCGGCAGGTCGGCCAGGCTGACCGTCTCCACCGCCAGCGTTTCCGGTGTCGCGGCGATCACCTTGAAGGCCGGGGGGAAGGCCACCAGCGAAGGCAGGGAGAGGTCGGTCAGGCTGCCCTCTGGCGTGGTCAGGCTTGTGGTCGCGTTCACATGCATATGGCCGCCCAGATGCCAGCGCAGCCCCGCCGCGACCAGCGCCCGGCCGACCTGCGGCGCGGGACTGCGCCGGGTATAGACCGTGGCGCCGTAAAGGGCTTCCTCGGACCCGGCCTCGTCCTGAAACGCGTCCAGCACCGGGTAATGCGAGGTGGTGACCAGCGTTTTGCCCAGCGCCTTTGCCCGCGCCGTCACATCGCCGATCCAGTCGAGCAGAAAGGGTTTGACCCGCAACAGCGCCGTCCAGCCCGCATCCGAAGGCCCGATGAAGGCCTTCTTGCGGCTGGGGTCCAGCCGCCCGGGCCGCGGTTCGAAGACATTGGCGTCGATCATCAGAAGCCAGAGCCCCGCCTCCGGTTCGACCAGATAGGAAGCGTCCATCAGCCTCTGGCTGACCGAACCATCCGCGGCATGGGCCAGATAGGTCCGATGCTCCACCGCGTCCTGCGGCCCGAAGGGGCTTTCCCAATGCAGATCCTCGGGCCGGCGGAAGTAGCCAAAGCGTGCCATCGGGTGCAGCGCGGCAGGCTGCCCCTCGCAGCGCATCGCAGGGGTCAGGATCGCGCCCGGTGACGCCTCGGCCTCTTCCGCGCTGCTGGTCACCAGCACGGTTTCCCCCGGGCCAGAGAGGAAACGCATCGCCACATCCTTGCCCAGCGGGCCGAAAAGGTCATGGTTGCCGGGGGTTGCGTAAAAGCGCAGGCCGTGGCGCGCCTCGAAAGAGGTCAGCAGGGCGGCGAGGCGGCGGGTGTTTTCGGCCTGCCCGTCATCGGTGTAATCGCCCGCCAGCACGACATGGCGCAGGCCAAGCGCTGCGACCCTTTCCAGCGCGGCAGTCAGGGCGCCGACCGTCTCGTTGAAGGCGCGGGCGCCGGTGCGTGTGTCGGCCCAGCTGCGCAAAGCCAGCCGCCGACCGCCTACCATGATCCCGGCGCCGCCGAAATCGCCGGCAGGATCATGGAAATGCGCATCGGCGATGATGGCCAGACGATGCGCCAAGGCTCAGGCCTTGACCACGTTCTCGGCAGCGATGCCCCGGCGGGCAAAGACATTGCGGGTGTCGATGATCAGCTCGGACCATTTGGCCAGGGCGGCATAGTCCAGCACGTCATGGTCGGTCGCGATCACCACGGCGTCAAAGCCGCGGATCATCGCCTCGTCAAAGCTCACCGACTTGCGGCCCTTCAGCGCGCCGTAGGCCCTTGTCTTCGGGATCTCGGCCACGAAAGGATCGTGATAGCTGGCCTGACCGCCCCGCTCCTCGATCAGTTCGATCAGCTTCAGCGAGGGGCTTTCGCGGATGTCGGGCACGTTCTTCTTGTAGGCCAACCCGATCACCAGCACCTTCGACCGGCTGAGCGCGCGGCCCAGTTTCTGGTCCAGCGCCTCGGCCAGACGGCCCACGACATGGCGCGGCATTGCGGCGTTGATCTCGCCCGCAAGCTCGATGAAGCGGGTCGGAATGTCATATTCCCGCGCCTTCCAGGTCAGGTAGAACGGGTCGATCGGGATGCAATGCCCGCCAAGGCCCGGACCGGGATAGAAGGGCATGTATCCGAAAGGCTTGGTCTTGGCGGCCTCGATCACCTCCCAGACATCGACGCCCATCGCCTCGTAGATCACCTTCAGCTCGTTCACGAGGGCGATGTTGACGGCGCGGAAGATGTTCTCGGTCAGCTTCACCGCCTCTGCCGTCGCGGTGGAGGAGACCGGCACCACAGTCTTGACCACGGCGCCGTAAAAGGCCGTCACCAGCTGGCCCGCCAGTTCGCCATCGCCCGCAACCACCTTGGGAATGGTCGAGGTGTCAAAGGCGCGGTTGCCCGGATCCTCGCGTTCGGGCGAGAAGCCGAGGAAGAAATCCTGCCCCGAAACCAGGCCCGTCGCCTCCAGAATCCGCTTCACCGGGCCGTCGGTCGTGCCGGGATAGGTGGTGGATTCCAGAACCACCAACTGGCCCTTGCGCAGGGTCCTGGCGATGTCGTCGCAGGTCCGGGTGATGAAGGACAGGTCAGGCTCGCGGTGCCGGGTCAGGGGCGTGGGAACGCAGATCACGATCACGTCGCACAGCCCGAGCTGCGCGAAATCCGAAGTGGCGGTGAAGCGGCCCTCGGCCACCTGCCGGGCCAGAACCTCGTCCGTCACCGCCTCGATATAGCTTTTGCGCGCTTCGACCGCGGTGATCTTGCCGGGGTCGGTGTCAAAGCCGGTGACGGCAAAGCCGGCCTGCGCCGCCGCCATCGCCAGGGGCAGGCCGACATAGCCCAGACCGATGACCCCGACACGGGCCTGACGGGAGGTGATGAGGTCGCGCAGGGAAGTCAGGGGCATGATCACTCCGCCATGCTGGCATCTCAAGGTGAGATGCGGCAGTTCGGCCCATGTGTCAAGGATGCGGGACGGCGGAGGAAGGGGGTCGCTGACTTGTGAAATTGCGGGTAACTAGGGACGGTGGAGTGAAAATCATCTGGACGGCCCGCCCATGACCCGACCCGAGCGCCCCTTGCGGGTCGCCCTTTACGCCCCCTTGAAGGCGCCTGGCCATCCGGTGCCCTCGGGCGATCGGCTGATGTCGCAGCTGCTGATGGCCTGCCTGCAGGAGGCCGGGCATCAGGTCACGGTCATCTCCGATCTGCGTGCCTTTCTGGGCGATGCGCAGGATCAGGCCGGTTGGGCGCGGCTGCAGGTGGCGGCGAAGGCCGAGGTGGCGCGGATCGCCGCGGACTGGGAGAGGGACGGGGCGCCGGATCTCTGGCTTTGCTATCACCCCTATTACAAGGCGCCGGATCTTCTGGGGCCGGACCTGTCGCGCCGCTTCGGCCTGCCTTACCTGACGGTCGAGGCCTCTTATTCCCGGCGGCGCAATATCGGCATCTGGGCTGAGATGCAGGCCTTTGTCCGTGCGGCGGTGGCCGGGGCGCGGCTGAACCTCTGCCTGACCGCGCGCGATGCGGTGGGGCTGCGGGAGGAGCTGCCGCAGGTCCGCCTCGCCCGCTTTCCCGCCTTCATCGAGACGGCGCCCTTCGCCGCGCCCGCCGCACCGCAGCCCGGCCATCTGGTGACCGTGGCCATGATGCGGCCCGGTGACAAGGCGGAAAGCTATCAGCGGCTGGCGGCCTGGGTCGCCCTGCTGCCCGAGGGTCTGGACTGGCATCTGTCGGTGATCGGCGACGGGCCCTCCTGCCCCATGGTGCAGGCGATGTTTGCCGGACTGCCGGCCGGGCGGCTGCGCTGGCTGGGCCAGCAGGACCGCCCCCGGATCGCCGAGATCCTCGCCAGGGCCCGCACCTATGTCTGGCCCGGCTGCGGCGAGGCTTACGGGCTGGCCTATCTCGAGGCGCAGGCGGCTGGCGTGCCGGTGGTGGCCCAGGCCGTGGCCGGCGTGCCCGAGGTGGTGGCCGATGGCATCACCGGCTTTCTGACCCCGGCGGGGGATGATCCCGCTGCCGCCGCCGCGATCACTAGGCTCTTGACCGATGACGCCTTGCAGCGCCGGATGGGTCAGGCGGCGCGGAGCCGAGTTTTGCGCGACCATAGCCTGACGGGGGCCTCGGCCCGGTTGGACGCCCTGCTGCAACAGGCGATGGGAGAGACGCCATGACCGACAGCCTGCTGCGCGCGCTGGACCAGCGGGCCGCCTCCGGGCGCCCGGCCCGGCTTTGGTGGCGCGACGATGATACGGTGCAGCCCACGCCGGCGCTGGACCGTCTTCTGGACCTCACCCGCGATGGCGCCGTGCCGGTGACGCTGGCGGTGATCCCGGCGCATACGGGGCAGGACCTGGCAGACCGGCTGGCGGGGGTGCCGGGCGTCGCGGTCGCCGTGCATGGCTGGGCGCATCTGAACCATGCCCCGCCTGCGGAGAAGAAGCAGGAGCTTGGCCCCCACCGCCCGGTCGCTGCGGTTCTGGCCGAACTGGCGCAGGGCCATGCCCATCTCTCCCGCCTTCACGGTGCGCAATTCACCCCGGTTCTGGTGCCGCCGTGGAACCGGATCAGCCCGCAGGTCACGGCCGGGCTGCCCGCGCTTGGCTTCAAGGCGCTGTCGGTCTTCGGCCCCGAGGGCGCTGCCCCGCTGCCGCTTTTCAACACACATGTCGATGTGATGGACTGGCACGGCACCAGGGGCGGGCGGCCCGATGCCGTGCTGCTGGAGGAGATGGCCCGCGCCATCAGCTGCAGCGATGCGCCTGTGGGGCTTTTGACCCACCACCTTGTGCATGACGCGCAGGTCTGGGGCTTTCTGGAGCGGCTTTTTGCCCTGACCCTCGGCCATCCCGGCTGCATCTGGCGCGATCTGCCGGGGCTTGTCGGGTCACCATGACTTCCAGGCGATCAGCAGGCCGCCGGTTTCCTCCAGCCCCGCCGCGCCTGGGTCCGCCTCTTTCGGCAGGGCGCCGGCGATCAGGCTGGGCGGCGCCAGGCTGACCGCGCCGCCCCGTGCCGCCAGGGTGAAGACGAGGGGGCCGGTCGCCCACCAGGCCGGCGCCTCGGGCAAGAGGTCCAGCGCCCGTGGCAATTGCGCCTGCAAACGCAGGAGGGCGGGGTGGCCCGGCGGGCAGGCGATGAAGGAATTGTAAAGCAGAAGCCCGCCGAGCCCGGTCAGGCGCGGCACATCCTCGGCCAGCGCGGTCAGGCCCTGCAGCGGCATCAGGTCGTGAAAGCCGATATCCTGCCGCGCCGGATACCAGTCGCAGTCAAGGTAGATCCCGCCCTCTGCCGCAAGGATGGCATAGCGCGCCACATCGACGGCGCCGGGATAATCCCCCGCCTGCAGCATCGCGGCAAAGACCGGCTGGTCGGCAAGACCAAGCCCTGCAAGCTCGGCCTCTTGCCAGAGCTTGTGGCCATAGCCCTGCCGCGCCGCGTGGTCGCGCCAGGCGGCCACGCCAGGGGGCACGGGCAGGCGGCCGATCCAGATCTGGTGGATCATCTGCGGCACCGGGGCGCGACTGGCCGCCGTCATCGCCTGCACCTCGGCCAGGGAATAGCGGAACAGCGGGGCCAGAACCTCGGGTGGGGGCACCAGATGAAGCTGAAGTCCGGCGCGGGCGACCGCATCGCCCCGCGCCTTGGCCAGATGCAGAGAGGCGGCATGCAGGCGGCGCGGCAGGTGCAGCGCGGTCTGGGCCTGCAGGGCGCGGATCACAGGGTCGGCGGCCAGTGCCGCAAGCAGCGCCTCGGCACCGGCATGATCGCCCCGGTCGGTCAGGGCGCGGGCCTCGGCGATGCCGGCGTTCAGCCTTTGCTTGGGGGTCAGCGGCGCCACCTTGCGCGCCCTCAGGCCGGATCGGTCAGAAAGACATAGATCTTGCGGGTATGCTCCACGATCTCCCAGGTGCCCTTCCAGCCGCGCGGCAGCATGATCGCATCGCCCGGCCCCAGCTCGCGCCGGGTGCCGTCCAGCTGGGTCATCACGATCTTGCCTTCCAGGAAATAGCAGAACTCCGCCGCAGCCGAACGGTCTGCGGTAAAGCGCCCCGGCGTGCATTCCCAAAGCCCGATGTCCAGCGCCCCATCCGGCGAGGTCCAGAGGGAATGGGCCGCCTCCTGCTGGCCGGGGTTCAGCGTGGTCGGCTTGTCGGCCAAGGCGCCAAGGTCGATGCCCGACAGCGCGGTGAATACGGAAAGGTCGATCATGTCGTCTCCAGCGGGGCCATTGCCCGGCAGGTATAGCCGCCCCGCCGGGAGTTTGGCGAGGGTCTCAGCGCAGATTGGTCCGGGCCAGCTCCAGGATCTCGTCCCCGCGCCCGCTGAGCACGGCCTTCAGCATGAAGAGGCTGAAGCCCTTGGCCATCGACAGCTTGATCGCCGGTGGCATGACCAGCTCCTGCGGCGCGGTCTTCACCGCCACGAGGGCCGGACCGTCATGGGCAAAGGCGCGGGTGAGGGCGGCTTCCAGATCATCGGCATCCTCGACCCGGATGCCCAGGATCCCCGCAGCACTGGCGATGGCGGCGAAATCGGGGTTGTCGTAATGCACATTGGTGTCCAGGAAGCCGCCGGCCTTTTGCTCCAGTGCCACAAAGCCCAACTGGCTGTTGTCGACGATCACCACCTTGACCGGCAGCTTGAGCTGGCGCAGCGACAGAAGATCGCCCATCGACATCGAAAACCCGCCATCCCCCGACAGCGAGATCACCTGACGCCCCGGCGCCGCCGCCTGCGCACCCAAAGCCTGCGCCAGTGCATTGGCCATCGAGCCGTGGTTGGCCGAAAACAGCAACCGCCTTTGGCCATTGACCGCGATGTGCCGCGCCGCCCAAACCGTCGGCGTGCCGACATCGGCCGAAATCACCGCATCCTCAGCGGCCAGCTTGCTGACCAGATGGGCCAGGTACTGCGGGTGGATCGGCTGGCCCTTCGCGCTTGTCCGTTCCAGCCCGTCCAGCGCGGCGCGGGCCTTGGCATAATGGGCGCGGGCGGCATCGAGGAACCCGGGGTCGGCCTGCCCGTCCAGCTTGGGCAGGAGGGCGGCAATCGTCTCGCCCACGTCACCGACAAGGCCAAGCGCAAGCGGCGCGCGCTTGCCCAGCTGCGACGGGTCGATATCGACCTGCACGATCCGGGCGCCCTTGGGATAGAAGTTGCGATAGGGAAAATCGCTGCCCAGAACCAGCAGCGTGTCGCAGCTTTCCATCGCGTGATAGCCCGAGGAGAAGCCGATCAGCCCGGTCATGCCGACGTCAAAGGGATTGTCCCATTCGATATGTTCCTTGCCGCGCAGGGCATGGACGACCGGCGCCTGCAGCTTCCTGGCCAGCGCCACCACGGCATCATGCTGACCGGCACAGCCGCTGCCGCAGAGGAGGGTCACCGCCTGCGCCTCGTTCAGGAGGCGGGCCAGCTTGTCGATCTCCGCCGCGGCGGGCAGGATGCGCGGCACGGCGGGGGCTGCGAAGCTGGTGGAGGCCCCGGCAGGCGCCTCCTGCAGGGCCACGTCGCCGGGCAGCACGATCACCGCCACGCCACGCTTGCCGATCGCGGCCCGCATCGCGCGGTGCAGAACCTCGGGCATCTGGGCCGGGTTGGTGACCAGTTCGACGAAATGGCTGCACTCGCGGAACAGCTCCTGCGGGTGGGTTTCCTGAAAATAGCCGAGGCCGATCTCTGACGAGGGGATATGCGCCGCAATCGCCAGAACCGGCTGATGGTTGCGGTGGCAGTCGAAGAGCCCGTTGATCAGATGCAGGTTGCCCGGCCCGCAGCTGCCGGCGCAGACGGCCAGTTCGCCGGTCAGGGCGGCCTCGGCCCCGGCGGCGAAGGCCGCGACCTCTTCGTGCCGTGTCATCATCCAGTCGATCCGGTTCTGGACGCGCAGCGCCTCGTTCAGCCCGTTCAGGCTGTCGCCGGTCACACCCCAGATCCGCTTGACGCCCGCATTGGCGAGGGTTTCGGCAATCAGCGCGGAGATATTCATGGTGGCTTCCTCAGTTGCAGGATGGAGTGATGTCACAGGTGCAAGGGCGCGCCATGGGCCAAGTTCGCGGATGCGAAAGCGGGGTCCGAAGCCTTGGCGTCATGATCCTCTGTCCTTGCTGCGCCTGCTGTCTTCCGACCGGATGCTGCGGGCTTCGGCGGGCTTTGGAAAGCATACGAAGGTGTTGCCCCGATGAAGCCTTGTGGCGCTGCAGGGCAGGGGAACCGTACCGCCGCGCGCGTGCAACGCGCCAGCGCCTGACAGAATCAGGCGACACCGGCACCGCCTTTCGAGGGTGATAATTCCACCCGCCCCTGTCACGTCACACGTTCGTATGATTTTTCCGCGCCTGCCCCCTGTCTAGACAGGAGTCAGCCAAGGCGGCGTCGGCCGGGTCTGGAGGAGCATATCCTCCGCCCGGTCGCGCTGCGGCTTGGAACACCTCTGGCGGAGAAAACCCATGTCCGATCCGAATTTCTGGCTGACCCGGCGCGCCTTTGTCGGCAGCGCCGCGGCCCTCGCCGGTTCGGCCTGCCTTGCCGGTCAGGCCTTTGGCGACACCAAACCCAAGAAGAAACCCGAGAACATGGATCACGAAATGTCCAGCGGGTTCGTGAAGACCAAGGACCATGTCGAGATCTTCTACAAGGACTGGGGTCCGAAGGACGCGCAGCCGATCGTCTTCCACCACGGCTGGCCGCTGTCCTCGGATGATTGGGATACGCAGATGCTGTATTTCCTCGGCGAGGGCTACCGCGTCGTGGCGCATGACCGCCGGGGCCACGGGCGCTCCACCCAGACCGACATGGGCAATGACATGGACCATTACGCCGCCGATGCCTCGGCCGTGGCGGAACATCTGGACCTGAAGAATGCCGTCCACATCGGCCATTCCACCGGTGGTGGCGAGGTCGCCCGCTATGTCGCGCAATTTGGCCAGCCGCAGGGTCGGGTTGCCAAGGCCGTGCTGGTCAGCGCCGTGCCGCCGCTGATGCTGAAGACCGAGGCCAACCCGGATGGCATCCCGATGGAAGTCTTCGACGGCATCCGCGCGGCGCTGGCCGCCAACCGGGCGCAGTTCTTCCTCGATTTCGCCTCCGGTCCCTTCTACGGCTACAACCGCCCCGATGCGAAGGTCTCCCAGGGGGTGATCGAGAATTGGTGGCGCCAGGGCATGATGGGCGGCGCCGTGTCGCATTACGAAGGCATCAAGGCCTTTTCGGAAACCGACCAGACCGAGGATCTGAAGGCGATCACCGTGCCGACGCTGGTGCTGCAGGGCGATGACGATCAGGTGGTGCCCTACAAGAATGCCGCCGAAAAGCAGATCAAGCTGCTGAAGGCGGGCGAGATCAAGATCTACAAGGGCTATCCGCACGGCATGCTGACGACCAATGCCGATGTGATCAACGCCGACCTTCTGGCCTTCATCAAGAAGTAAGCCGAAGCGGCACAGGGAAAGGGAGGGTGGATCGCGTCCACCCTCCCTTTTTGCATTTGCAGTGTTAGGAACACGCCGGGCGCGGCGGGTGCGGCCTAGCTGGTCGCCGCCTCGATCGCGTCCAGAAGCGCGTCGGGGTCGATCGGCTTGGAGAGGAAATCGCGCGCGCCGCAGGTCATGGCGCGGTGCCGGGCGGCGGGCGTCGGATAGGCGGTCATCAGGATCAGGGGTTTTTCCCAGTGCCGCCGCGTCAGCTCTTCCTGCAGTTCGATGCCCGACAGGCCCGGCATGTGCAGATCGGTGACGATGCAGGCGAAGGCCTCGTGATTGTCGTAGTCCAGCAGCTCTTCCGCAGTGGCAAAGCCCAGGCCCTCCATTCCGGCCGAACGCAGCAGGCTATCGACGCTGCCGCGGACGCCGGGATCGTCGTCAACGATCGCAATCAACAGGGGATGGGACATCTGGGGACTCCGAGCGTCGGGACAAAAAGCGCCCGACATCACAGATATAGCGGCTGACGGCGCCGCGCACTATCATACCTACATGTTATACCGATGGATGCTTTCGTCGCGCACGCCCAGTTGTTCGGCCATGCGCACGAGGTCGGCCAGGGACTGCGCCTCCATCTTGCGCATGACATTGCCGCGATGGATCTTCACGGTGATCTCGCTGAGGTCGAGGCGGGCGGCGACCTGCTTGTTCATCAAGCCGGTCACGACCAGCGCCATGACCTCTTTCTCGCGCGTGGTCAGGCCATCGTACTGGGCCTGGACGCGGGCGGTCAGCTGGGCCTCGCTGCGCCTTTCCTGATCGGTTTCAAGGGCTTTGGCGACGGCATCCAAGAGCTGATCGTCGCCGAAGGGCTTGGGCAGGAAGTCGATCGCCCCGGCCCGCATCCCGCGCACCGTCATCGGAATGTCGCCATGCCCGGTGATCAGCACGACCGGCACGGCATGTTTCTGACCGGCGAGGCGTTCCTGAAAATCGAGACCGTTTTCCCCCGACAGGCGGATGTCGAGGACCAGACAGCAGCGGGCATCCGGCATCTCGGCGGCGAGATAATCGGAGGGGCTTTCGAAGAGACGAACGTGATAACCGCAGGACCGCAGAAGCGAGCCGATCGAGCCGCGCAGGCCCGGGTCGTCGTCGATCACGTTGACGCAGCCATTTGCCAAGATCTCTGTCATCCGCATGCTCCTGTCTGTGCGATGGGCAGGCGCAGGTGCATGGTCAGCCCGCCCAGGGGATTGGCCGCCGCATGCAGGCTGCCGCCGTGCTGTTCCATGATGTTGCGGCAGATGGTCAGGCCCATGCCCATGCCCTCGGCCTTGGTGGTGAAGAAGGGGCGGAACAGGGTCTCGGGGTCGGCGCCCGCCAGACCGGTTCCCGCATCGCTGACCGCGACCTTGACAAAGCCGGCATCGGCCGCGGCCGTGATCCGGATCGCGCGGTTGGGCGCCGGGGTTGCGGTCATTGCCTGTTGCGCGTTGAGGATGAGGTTCAGCAGGACCTGTTGCAGCTGCACCCGGTCGGCGCAGACCTCGGGCAGATCGGGCGGCAGGGCGACGACCATCTCGACCCCGGCCGCGGAAAGATCGCGCTGCAGCAGCAGCAGCGTGTCGGCCAGGATGGACTCCAGCGCGATCACGGCATGGACGGGTTCGGTGTTGCGCGCCAGATCGCGGATGCGGGCGATGACTTCGGCGGCGCGGGCGCCATTGGCGGCGATCTGGTCGAGGCAATCCTTGACCTCGGCCACCTGCGGCACCTCGCGCGCCAGCCAGCGTCGGCCGGATTTCGCGTAGGTGATGATGGCCGACAGCGGCTGGTTGACCTCATGCGCGATCGAGGCGGCGATCTGGCCCAGCGTCATCACGCGGGCCATGTGGATCAGTTCGGCATGGGTTTCGGCCAGCGCCGCCTGGGCGCGGTTGCGTTCGGTCACATCCATCGCGGTGATCAGCACATGGCGCCAGCCCTCGTCATCCGGCGGGCGCGAGACGCGCAGCACGACGTCGATCAGCTCGCCCCCCAGCCGGGTGAACTGGGCCTCGGCCTCGACCGGAGATTCGCCGGCCATCAGCCGTTCGAAGATCCGCGCCTGGGTGGCCCGCCCGCTGTCGGTGTGCAGGTGCAGGATGTTCACGCCGATCATGTCGGCGCTGTTGTCATAGCCGAAAAGCCGCGCGGCCTGCTGGTTGGCATGGCGGACGAAGGCCGAGGCGGCGGCCTCGCGCGCCAGCTCGGCGGTCGGGGCCGCGCCGCCTTTCAGCATCCGGTAGGCCTGCGACCAGTCGGATTCCCAGATCGGAAAGCCCGAGGCGTTGAGGATCGCCGCATAGCGCGCATCGGCCCGGCGCCGCTGTGCCGCCTGGGTGATCTGGCTGGCCGACAAAAGGCTGGTGACGCAGATCGCCAGCAGGCTGACCCCCAGCCGGATCGCGGGCGAGCCGAGCGGTGCATTGCCGTGGCTGATCACATAGCCGACCATGGCGAGCCCGGCCGAAACCGTGCCCGCTGCAAAGACCAGCCGTCGCTGGCCCGGGCGGGCAGCGATCAGCACGACGATCGTGTAAAGCACGGCCACCGCGCCCTGCAGCGGGCTGATGACGTCCAGCGCGAAGATGGCCAGCGCAAGGGCCAGAGCCGCCACGCAATGCGCGGTGGTGACGATCCGCCTTGCCTGCCTGTCGCCCTGAATGGCCGCCTCCTGCACCCTTGTCACCGATCGACGAAACCGCTTCAATCTGACGTTGTCGCGCCGCAAGGGCAAGTCTGCCTTATGGCGCATGAGGGCGGCTCTTCGTTTGGTCCCGTGGTCTGCTGAACCATCGGGCACAAGCGGCGGGCTTGCCATCATACGGAGGTTTGGGGTTGGGGTTTACACGACGGCGCGGACAAACCTCTGTATGATTGGCCGGAAGCCGCGCCGCGGCGAAGCTGCCCGCAGGGGATGGCATACGCCTATTCACAGGAGGAGACTGCGCATGTCCAGAACCGAAGGCCGGGATCACCAGATGTTCCCCGTGCTGACCCCTGTCCAGATCACCAGCGCCGCCCGCTTTGCCAGCGGCCCGGCGCGGCAGTTCGCCCCGGGAGAGTCGGTTTTCGCCATCGGTGCCAGCGGGGTCGCGACCTGGCTTGTGCTGTCGGGGGGGATCGTGGTGACGCGCCGCGACGGGCTGAACAGCCTGGCGCCGGTCACCACCCATGTCACCGGCCAGTTCACCGGCGAGGTCAACCAGCTGTCGGGCCGCCCCTCGCTCGCCGCCGGGGCCGCGGGGCCCGAGGGCTGCCTGGCCCTGCCCTTCGATGCGCCCCACCTGCGCGCGCTGATGATCGGCTCGGCCGAGATCGGCGAGATCATGATGCGCGCCCTGATCCTGCGCCGGGTCGGCCTGAT
This sequence comes from Rhodobacter sp. P1_C2, assembly GCF_056406375.1. Classification (NCBI taxonomy): domain Bacteria; kingdom Pseudomonadati; phylum Pseudomonadota; class Alphaproteobacteria; order Rhodobacterales; genus Rhodobacter; species Rhodobacter sp. P1_C2. The sequence continues at coordinate 278,068 of NZ_JBFUAG010000003.1, read as the reverse complement.
CGGGCATGGCGGGGCGGGCACCATCCTGATCGGCACGCCGGGCAGCCCGGATGTGCTGCGGCTGCAGAATTTCCTGACCCGGTCGGGGATGCCCAACCTGCTCCTCGATGCCAGCGTCGACGAGGAGGGCCGCGCCCTGGTGGAACGCAGCGGCGTTCTGCCCTCCGAACTGCCGCTGGTGGTCTGTCCGGGCGGCCAGATCCTGCGCCGGCCGAGCGATGCCGAACTGGCCTGCTGCCTTGGCATCGTGCCGAAGATCGGGCCGGAAAAGCTTTATGACGTGGCCATCGTCGGGGCCGGCCCTGCCGGTCTTGCGGCTGCGGTCTATGCCGCTTCCGAGGGGCTGTCGGTCGTGGTGCTGGATGGCCAGTCGATGGGCGGTCAGGCCGGCGCCTCGGCCCGGATCGAGAATTACCTTGGCTTCCCGACCGGAATCTCGGGCCATGCCCTGTCGGCGCGGGCCTTCAACCAGGCGCTGAAATTCGGGGCCGAAATCGCCATTCCGGTGCAGGTCGATCATCTGAGCCTGCGCGACGGCCAGCTGGCCCTCGCCTGTGCCGACGATCGCAAGGTGCGTGCCCGCGCCATCGTCATCGCCGCGGGGGCGCGGTATCGCAGGCCCAATGTGCCCAACCTCGAGACCTTCGAAGGGGCGGGCGTGTCCTACTGGGTCTCGCCCATCGAGGCGCGGCTTTGCGCGGGCGAAGAGGTGGCGCTGGTCGGTGGCGGCAATTCGGCGGGTCAGGCCGTGGTCTTTCTGGCCCCCCAGGTCCGCCGCCTGCATCTGGTGGTGCGCCGCCCCCTGGCCGAGACGATGTCGCGCTATCTGATCGACCGGATTGCCGCCCTGCCCAATGTCGAACTGCATGTCGGCGGCGAGTTGCACAGCCTCGAGGGCAACCGCGACACCGGGCTTGAGGCCGCAAGCTTCCGCCACCGTGCCTCGGGCGCCATCGTCCGCCATCCCCTGCGCCACATCTTCCTGTTCATCGGCGCCGATCCCAATGCCGAATGGGCGCGCGCCTGTGTCGAGATGGATGAACATGGCTTCGTCAAGACTGGGCAGGGCGCGCTGCCGCTGGAAACCAGCCTGCCCGGCGTCTTTGCCATCGGCGACGTGCGCGCCGGTTCGACCAAGCGCGTCGCCGCCGCCGTCGGCGAAGGCGCGGCGGTCGTCTCGCAGATCCACGCCATGCTGGCCCAACAGACCGAGGTGACCCGATGAAGCGCTGCACCCACACCGACACGATCCGCACCGTTCACCCCAGCGCCAGGGGCTGCGAGGAATGTCTGAAGATCGGCAGCCCCTGGGTCCACCTGCGGCTCTGCCGGGAATGTGGCCATGTCGGCTGCTGTGACGATTCCCCGCATCGCCATGCCAGGGCGCATTTCCACGCCTCCGGCCATCCGATCATCGAAGGGTATGACCCGCCGGAAGGCTGGGGATGGTGCTTTGCCGACAAGACCGAGGTCGATCTGCCCGACCAGACCCCGCAACTGGGCCCGATCCCGCGCTTCTACTGACGCCGCACCGAACAGCGCCTATCCCGAGGCCCCCGAAGGAACCTTCCGGGGGCCTTTGCGTTGCATCTGGCAGGGCGCGGCCCTGGCGCCGGACCGGACCAAACCTTTGTATGCGATGTGTGAAGCCGGGTCCCCGTCTAACCTTTCCGCAAGGCCAAGAGGGCTCGGGTTCGACTCTTCTGGCTGACAAGGAACGACAGCGCGCGCCCCGCGTTGCCCCAGCACAACCCCAGAGGAGATCTGCCGTGACCCAAGCGAAAAAGACTGCCGCCGCCCGCCATCTTGCCACGCCCACCGACCTGTCGGCCGAGGCCACCCGCGACATCGCGGCCGGGCTGAACCGGATCCTCGCCGATGCCTTCGCGCTGTACCTGAAGATCAAGAACTTCCACTGGCACATGAGCGGCCCGCATTTCCGCGACTACCACCTGATGCTGGATGACCATGGCGACGAGGTCCTGGCGATGACCGACCCGCTGGCCGAACGGGTCCGCAAGCTGGGCCATACCACGCTGCGTTCGATCACCGGGATCATGAACACCCAGACCATCCTCGACAATGACGCGGATTACGTCGATCCGCAGGACATGCTGGCCGAACTGCACAGCGACAATCTGCAGATCCTCGGCGAGATGCGCCGCGTCCATGACATCTGCGACGAAGGTGGCGATGTCGCCTCGGCCAGCCTGCTCGAGAACTGGATCGACGAGGGCGAAAAGCGCGGCTGGTTCCTGTTCGAAACGCTGCGCAGCCCGATGACCGCCTGAACTTTCCTTTCGCCAAAACCAATGTGCCGCGCTGTCACCAGCGCGGCACATTTCATCTCATCAGGGGGCAGGGGCCCTCAGCGGGCCGCGCGCTTGCGCATGCTGTTCAGCTGCAACCCGGCCGCCACCAGCCCGGCCATGGCGCCACCCGCCGAAACCGCGGCCCAGCCATAGGGCCAGAGGAACGTGGCCAGCGCCGAACCCGCCGCACCGCCAAGGAACATCGACCCCATGAAGATCGTGTTCAGCCGCGACCGCGCCTCGGGCCGCAGGGCGTAGATCACATGCTGGTTCGACACCATGCTGCCCTGCATCGCGAAATCCAGCACCACGACCCCGACGATCAGCCCGGCGATCGAGGTCCAGAGCCCGAAGATCACCCAGGACACCAGCGTCAGAACCGCGCCAACGGCGATCACGGTATGCGGGCCGCGCTTGTCGGCGATGCGGCCAGAAATCGGGGCCGCCAGGATGCCGGTCAGACCCAGAAGCCCGAAAAGCCCCGCCACCTCGGCGCCATAGCCGAACTGCGGCTGTTGCAGGCGGAAGGCCAGCACCGTCCAGAAGGCCGAGAAAGCCCCGAAGACCAGCGCCTGCGACACCGCGGCGAGGCGCAGCGCCGGAAACTCCCGCCACAGCCCGCCCAGCGAATGCAGAAGCGCGCCATAGGACACTTTCTGATCGGGCTGGCTCCTCGGCAGGGTCAGCTGCACGGTGGCCGCCGCCAGAAGGGCGATCGGCGCGCCGATCCAGAACATCTCGCGCCAGCCCAGCGTGCTGCCGACATAGCCCGAGATCGTCCGGCTCAGAAGGATGCCGCTCAGGATGCCCGAGACGACGGTGCCCACCGTCGCCCCGCGCTTGTCAGGATGCGACAGATGCGCCGCGAAGGGCACGATCTGCTGCGCCACGGTCGAGCTTAGCCCGATCAGGGCCGAGGCGGCGACCAAGGACCAGCCGCCCGGCGCCATGGCCGCGCCGACAAGGGCGAGGGCCAGCACCAGAAACTGCAGGATGATCAGGCGCTTGCGTTCCAGAACGTCGCCCAGCGGCACCAGAAGGAACAGGCCCGCCGCATAGCCAAGCTGGGTCACGGTCGGCACCAGGCTGACGCCCGCCCGGCCCATGTCCTTCTCGATCATCTCCAGCATCGGCTGGTTGTAGTAAAGGTTGGCCACCGCCGCACCTGCGGCCACCGCCATGGCCAGAATGGTGCCACGCCCGATCTCTTGCGGTGTTTTCACGGCGGGGGCCTTTGCTGTAACGGGGCCGGGAACCGGCTGCGCGGACCCGAATGTCGGATTGATCATCTCGTACTCCATGCGGACCATCGCCGCGACTGTTTGCACGCATCAGATAGCGTATTTCCAATTCCCACATTAGCCGTTGCATTTGATCGGGCGGTATAACACTAAAGGTTATAATGAACGTCGATGACCTGGAAATCCTGGTAGAGGCCGTGCGCAGCGGCAGTCTCGTGGGCGCCGCCCGGCGCCTGCGGCTGACCTCGATGACCGTGACGCGCCGGCTGGCCGCGCTGGAGGCCGAACTGGGCGTGCGGCTCTTGCACCGGACCACCCGCGCGGTCGGGCTGACGCCCGAGGGCGAGACCTTCCTGCCCTATGCCGAAGCGATGATCGATCAGGCCGCCACCAGCCGCGAGGCCCTGCGTCCGGCGGGAGAGGGCGCACGCGGCCTGCTGCGGATCACCGCCTCCATCGCCTTCGGGCGGATCATGGTGGCGCCGATGATCCCCGGCGTGCTGGAGGCCAATCCCGGGCTGAGCATCGATCTGATCCAGACCGATGGCCTGGTGGACATCGTGGCCGATGGCATCGACCTTGCCTTCCGGATCGGCACGCTGCGCGACAACTCGCTGGTGGCCCGCAAGATTGCCGCCAACCAGAGGGTGCTTTGCGCCACGCCCGATTACATCGCCCGCCGCGGCGCGCCGCAGACCGTGGCGGATCTGCCCGGCCACGAATGCCTGACGCTCGGAGGTTTCGACCGCTGGGATTTTCGCCATCGCGTCACGGGCGAGGCGCTGTCTGCCCGGGTCCATGGCCGTTTCAGCGCCAATTCCTTCGAGACCCTCTATGGAGTCTGCCGTGGCGGCGTCGGCATCGCCTATCTGTCGCAATGGTTTGCCGCGGCCGATCTGGCGGCGGGCCATCTGGTCGCCCTGCCGCTGACCGATGCCCTGCCCGAGGATTCCGCGATCTGGGCCGTGCATCCCAGCCGCCGCCTGGTGCCCGCCAAGGTGCGCGTCTTTGCCGATGCGATGCAGAAGCATTTCCTGGCCGAGATGGCGCGCCACGCCCTGCCCGGCTGAACCTGCCTTTTGCCATTGATCCGGGCCGGAAACTGGAGGATGCCTGTGCCATGACCTGGACAGACCTGCTTCCCACCCTCACCGCGGCTTTCCTCGCCTCTCTGGTCGAGGTGGTCGAGGCTTTCACCATCGTGCTGGCCGTCGGCCTGACACGGGGCTGGCGCCCCGCGCTGACCGGCTCTGCGCTGGCCCTCGCGCTTCTGGTGCTGATCGTGCTGATCTTCGGGCCCCTGCTGGCGTTGATCCCGCTCGGCGCGCTGCAGTTCACCGTGGGCTGCCTGTTGATCCTGTTCGGGCTGCGCTGGCTGCGCAAGGCGATCCTGCGCTCAGCCGGATGGATTCCGCTGCATGACGAGGCGCTGGCCTTCGCCCGGGAGACCGACCTTCTGAAGGCCCAGGCCGCCGAGCGCCGCGCCGACATCGCCGCCGGCACCGCCGCCTTCAAGGCCGTGTTGCTGGAAGGGGTCGAGGTCGTCTTCATCGTCATCGCGGTGGGCACCGCCCATGGCCAGACCTTCTGGGCCGGCATGGGCGCGCTGGCGGCGGTGATCCTGGTGCTGCTGGTCGGCGCCGCCGTGCACAAGCCGCTCGTTCAAGTGCCGGAAAACACGCTGAAATTCGTGGTCGGCCTGATGCTGTGCTCTTTCGGCGTCTTCTGGACGGGCGAGGGGCTGGGCGCGGAATGGCCCGGCGCGGATCTGGCGCTGGTTTGGATCTTTGCCCTGTTCCTGATCTTCTCCCTTGCCGCGGTGCGCCTTTTTGCCAAGACCGGGCGGGAGGCTCTGCGATGAAATGGCTCGTCCTGATCTGGGAGGAGACCCTCGGCATGTTCGTCGATGACGGGGCGATGGCGCTTCAGGCCACGCTCCTCATCGCGGTGGTCGCCGGTGCGGTCAAGCTGCTCGGCCTGCCGCCGCTTCTGGGCGGGGTGCTTCTGCTGGTCGGCTGCCTGCTCGTGCTGGGCCTGAGCCTTTGGCGGAAAACCAGGGGCCGCTAGGCGCGCAGGCCGACCACCGCAATGCCGAGGGTTTCCAGCACCTTGGCCTCGATCTGCGGCGCCTCCATCCCGGCGGTGCGGTACATCGATTCGGGCGAGGCCTGGTCGATGAAAATGTCGGGCAGGACCATGCTGCGGAACTTCAGTCCGGTGTCGAAGACGCCTTCCTCGGCCAGAAGCTGGGCGACATGGCTGCCAAAGCCGCCGATGGCGCCCTCTTCGATGGTGATCAGCGCCTCGTGGCTGCGGGCGAGCTGCAGGATCATCTCGCGGTCGAGCGGTTTGGCAAAGCGGGCATCGGCCACCGTCGGCGGCAGGCCACGCTGGGCCAGCGCCTCGGCGGCTTTCAGAACCTCGGCCAGATGGGTGCCGAAGGACAGGATGGCGACGCGCGACCCTTCGCGGATCATCCGGCCCTTGCCGATCGGCAGGGGCACGCCCTTCGCCGGCATCTCGACCCCCACGCCCTCGCCGCGCGGATAGCGAAAGGCGATAGGACCGGAATTATGCGCGGCGGCGGTGGCGACCATGTGGACCAGTTCCGCCTCGTCCGCAGCGGCCATCACCACCATGCCCGGCAGATTGGCAAGATAGGCCACGTCGAAAGCCCCGGCATGGGTCGCCCCATCGGCACCGACGAGGCCCGCCCGGTCGATGGCAAAGCGCACCGGCAGGTTCTGGATCGCGACATCATGCACGACCTGATCATAGCCGCGCTGCAGGAAGGTGGAATAGAGGGCACAGAAGGGCTTCATCCCCCCCGCCGCAAGACCCGCCGCAAAGGTGACCGCATGCTGTTCGGCGATACCCACATCGAACATCCGCTTCGGGAAGCGGGTGGCGAAAAGGTCCAGCCCGGTGCCATCGGGCATCGCGGCGGTGATGGCGACGATCTTGCTGTCGGCCTCGGCCTCGCGGATCAGCGCCTCGGCGAACACCTTGGTGTAGGACGGCGCGTTGGAGGGCGATTTCTTCTGCACCCCGGTCAGCACATCGAACTTGGCGCGGGCATGGCCACGGTCGGCGGCCATCTCGGCCGGGGCATAGCCCTTGCCCTTTTTTGTGATCACATGGATCAGCGTCGGCCCGGTGGCCCGCGCCTTGACCGTGCGCAGCACCGGCAGAAGCTGGTCGAGGTCGTGGCCGTCAATCGGGCCGACATAGGAAAAGCCCAGCTCCTCGAACATCGTGCCGCCGACGGTCATGCCCTTGAGCATTTCCTTCGCCCGGCGCGCGCCTTCCTGGAAGGGTTCGGGCAACAAGCTGACCATGCCCTTGGCGGCCTGCTTGATCTCCTGGAACGGGGCGCCGGCGTAAAGCCGCGACAGGTAGGAGGACATCGCACCCACCGGCGGCGCGATCGACATCTCATTGTCGTTCAGGATGACGAACATCCGCTTTTTCAAAGCACCCGCGTTGTTCATCGCCTCGAAGGCCATGCCTGCCGACATCGAGCCATCGCCGATCACCGCAATCGCATCGCCCGGATCGCCGCCAAGTTCCGCCGCCATCGCAAAACCCAAGGCCGCGGAGATTGAGGTCGAGCTATGCGCCGCGCCAAAGGGGTCATAGCGCGACTCGCTGCGCTTGGTGAAACCCGACAGCCCGCCCTCGGTCCGCAAGGTGCGGATGCGGTCGCGCCGCCCGGTCAGGATCTTGTGCGGATAGCATTGGTGGCCGACATCCCAGATCAGCTTGTCGCGCGGCGTGTCGAACACGGCATGCAGCGCCACCGTCAACTCGACCACGCCCAGACCCGCGCCCAGATGCCCCCCGGTCACCGACACCGCCGAGATCGTCTCGGCCCGCAGTTCATCGGCCAGAAGCCGCAGCTCGCGGTCCGACAGGGATTTCAGGTCGGCGGGAAACTGCACGCGGTCAAGCGTCGGGGTGATGGGGCGCGATGTGTCGGACATGGATTCCTCAGCTTTCCCGCGCGATAACGAAGCGCGCCGCCGCAATCAAGGTCGCAGCCCGGTTGCCATAGGGCGAAAGGCAGGCTTCGGCCTCGGCAATCAGATCGCGGGCCCGCGCTTCGGCGCCTTCCAGCCCAAGGAGCGAGACAAAGGTCGCCTTGCCCGCCGCCGCATCCTTGCCCAGCCGCTTGCCCGCCTTGGCAGGATCGCCCTTCACGTCCAGAATGTCATCGGCAATCTGGAAGGCCAGCCCGAGGGCCTTGGCATAACCGGCGAGCGGCGCGCGATCTTCGCCCGCGATGATCGCCCCCGCCTCGGCCGAAAAGCCGATCAGCGCGCCGGTCTTGCCCGCCTGCAACCGGGTGATCTGGTCCAGCGTCAGAGGCTCTGCCGCCAGCTCGGCCGCCATGTCCAAAGCCTGGCCCAGAACCATCCCCTCGGCGCCCGAGGCCTTGGCGAGGCCCAGAACCAGACCCATCCGCACCTCGGGTGTCCCCAAGGCCGGGTCACACAGCAGTTCAAAGGCCAGGGTCTGCAAGGCATCGCCCGCCAGAACGGCGGTGGCCTCGTCCCATTTCTTGTGAACGGTCGGCAGGCCGCGGCGCAGATCGTCGTCATCCATGCAGGGCAGATCGTCATGGATCAGCGAATAGGCATGCAAGGCCTCGACCGCCGCCGCCGCGCTGAGGGCCCGGTCGCCAAGGCCGAAAAGGCGGGCGGTTTCCAGCACCAGAAAACCGCGCAGCCTTTTGCCGCCCTGCAGCGCATAGCGCATCGCCACCACCACCGGCACCTCGGCCCGGTCGGACAGCGCCGCGGTCAGCCGCGCCTGGATGGCACCGGCATCGGCGGCGAGAATCTCGGGAAAGCTCACATCCCCTCCACCGGGGTGACGCCCGTGGCCTTGCCCTCGGCGGCGCGGATCAGTTCGACCTTTTCTTCGGCATCCTTGAGCTTGCCCGCGCAATGCGCCTTCAGCGCCGCGCCGCGCTCATAAAGCGCAATCGACTGTTCCAGGGCTACATCGCCACGTTCCAGCTGGGTGACGACCTTTTCCAGCTCGGCCATGGCCTCTTCGAAGGTCATCTCTACGACGGGTTTATCAGCCAAGGCCACGCTCCTGCAAAACGCCCACATGTGCCGCGACCGAGGCCGCCAGCGCCGCCAGATCATAGCCGCCTTCCAGGCAGGATACCACCCGGCCCTGTGCCGAGGCCTCTGCCTGGTCGCAAAGCCTTTGGGTCAGCCAGGCAAAATCCTCGGTCTGCCAGTTGAGCTGCGCCAGGGGGTCGTCCTCATGGGCATCGAAGCCGGCGCTGATCAGGATCAGCTCTGGCTTCCAGGCGGCGAGCGCGGGGAAAACCTCGGCCTCATAGACCGCCCGCATCCTGGCGCCGCTGCTTTCGGGCGGCAGCGGCAGGTTGAGGATCTGGCCATGGGCGCCCTTCTCCTCGCGCCCGCCGGTGCCGGGCCAGAGCGGCATCTGCTGGCTGGAGATGAACAGCGCGCGCTCCTCGTTCCACAAGAGATCCTGCGTGCCATTGCCGTGGTGCACGTCGAAGTCGACGACGGCGACGCGAGCAAGGCCATGATGATCCAGCGCCCTCTTGGCCGCGATGGCCACGGTGCCGAAGAGGCAAAACCCCATCGGCGTTGTGGTTTCGGCATGGTGGCCCGGCGGGCGGGCGGCGACGAAGGCGGTCTTGTCCTCGCCCGCCAGAACCGCATCCACCGCCGCACAGGCGCCGCCGACCGCGCGCATTGCCGCCTCGAAAGAGCCGGGCGACATCCAGGTGTCAGGGTCCAGCTGCGCCGTGCCGCTGGAGGGTTCGGCCTGACGGATCCGGTCGATATAGCTTTGCGGATGACAGCGCAGAACCTCCGCCTCGGCCGCGAGGGGCTGTTCGCGCCGGGTGAGGCGCAGGCCCGCGACCCCCTTCTCGACGGCGTCCAGCCGGGCCACCTGTTCGGGGTGGCCGGCGGGCGTGCGGTGGCGGCTGGCGGCCGCATGGGCAAAGTACAAGGTCATGGCATCCCCCTTTTGACCGCGATCAAAGGGGAAAGCACGCGCCGAGGCAAGCCGTCACCGCATCCGGGTTTCAGGGGGGGCGACCCTGACCGCCCGCTTGTCGGGGCAAGGGTCAGAACAGATCCACGCTGCCCGATTGCGCCTGGGTCCGCGGCGGTGGCACCTCGTTCAGTTCCACCTCGTCATTCTTGACGAAGAGAAGCTTCACCTGGCCCGTCGTCGGCCGCAGGATCACCCGGCGGGCCAGCACGCCCCCCAGGCTTTCCGCGACGATGGGGATGCCTTCGTTGGCCAGAAAACTATGGGCAAAGGCACCATTCTGCCGCCCGATATCCGTCAAGGTGGCGGACATCCGGGCCCCGCCGAAGACCTTGGCCTGCAGGCGCGGCTTGGAGGCGCCGTTCTTCAACAGCTCGTTGATCAGCTTTTCCATCGCGTTCACGCCAAAGCGGATATGGCCGGAATCGGTTCCCCGCCCGGCCGGCAACAGGAAGTGGTTCATCCCGCCGATCGCGCCCACCGTGTCGAAAAGACAGACCGAGATGCAGGACCCCAGGACGGTGGAGAGCGATGTCTCCGCATGGGCGGAGACGTAATATGTGCCCTGAACGACGTAGACGAGTTTTCCCTCTGTGATCACAGTCATGATGCAACGCGTCCTTCTTCCGAGTTCTGGGCGCAGGCCCGCAGGATGGCGCCAGCGATCTCTGGCAGCGGCAATTGCTGGCGCACCGCACCGATTTCAAAGGCTGCCCGTGGCATGCCATAGACAACGCTGGAGCTTTCATCCTGTCCGATGGTGATGGCGCCGGCCTTGCGCAGGGCCAGCAACCCCTCGGCCCCGTCGCGCCCCATCCCGGTCAGCAGGGCCGCCACGACATGCGAGGCGACCGGCACCGCAGAGTGAAACAGCGCATCGACCGAGGGCAGGTGGCCCGAGACCAGCGGCCCGGATTCGACGGCGATCCGGTAAGGCTTGTTGGACCGCAATCGCATATGACCGGGACATCCGGCTGCGACGCAGACCCGCCCCGGGCGCAGTTCCATCCCGTCCTGGGCCGCCTCGACCACCGCATTGGTGCGCCGGGCCAGCAGGCGGATCAGGCTTTCGGAAAACCCCTGCCCGGTATGCTGCACAACTGCAACCGGCGGGCAGTCCGTGGGCAGCGCCGACAGGACCGCAAGCAAGGCATCCACCCCCCCGGTCGAGGCGCCGATGAGGATCAGCTTTCCCGGCCGGAAGGCACCGCTGCTGCGCGCCACCGCGGCAACCGGCGTCGCAAGCGCGGGATGAGGGCGCGGCGCCACGCGCCGCATCGCCGCCGAGATCTGCGCGCAGATGGTCTGGGGCGGCAGGGCCGTATCGATCGCCGGAAAGTCGTTGGCCGTTTCGGCATTGACCGGCGGGATCATCCCAGACCCGCTCAATCCACGATGATCCACGGTGATCCACCGCGCCTCCAGCGCGCGAAACAGCGCCCGCATCAGCGAAAATTCCGGCAATTGGGTCAGCTCGCGCGCGACGAGGACCATGTCCGGCTCCATCGCTTCGGCCGCCGTATAGGTCGCGGGCAGATCCGAGGCCTGGCTGATCACGCGAAAGCCCGGCACCGCGTCGAGAGCTTTGATCAGCTTGATCCGCATTGCAGGATTTCCACCTGCTATGATCACTGTGAGGTCTGGCACACTTCTCTCCTACCGATTCCTGGCCTGCGGGGGACGGGCATAAAGGTCAGAAATCCTGCCACATGCCCTTGGCGCTCGCCGGTTGGCTGCGTTGCGGCGCAGAGGTGACGGCAATCGGCGCCACAGCCTCCTTGGCCTTGCCGGGTTTCGGTCCCGCCTCGCGCGCGCTGCGCCGAAGCTCGAGGTTTTCGACCACGGGCCGTGGTGTTTTGACCGGAGGGCGCATGACCACGGCCTTCACCTGGAACTGTGCCACCAGCTCCGAAAGCCCGGAGGCTTCCTGGTTCATCGACTGGCTGGCCGCCGTCGATTCCTCGACCATGGCGGCGTTTTGCTGCGTGACCTGGTCCAGTTGTGACATGCCGACGTTGATCTCGGCCAGGCCCGTCGACTGTTCCGCCGCAGCCGAGGCGATGTTGGACACGAGCGTCGAAATATGGCCGACGCGGCTGACGATATTGGCAAGCGCATCGCCGGCCCGCCCGACCTGTTCCACCCCGCGCCCGACATGCTGGGTCGAGGCGCTGATCAGGGACTTGATCTCCTTCGCGGCGGCGGAGGAGCGTTGCGCCAAGGCCCGCACTTCCGAGGCGACCACGGCAAAGCCGCGCCCCGCGTCGCCGGCCCGGGCCGCCTCCACCCCCGCATTCAGCGCCAGAAGATTGGTCTGGAAGGCAATATCGTCGATCACCCCGATGATCTGGCTGATCTGGTCGGAGGAATTTTCGATCTCGGTCATCGCACTCACAGCCCCCTGAACCACCTTGCCGCTTTCTTCGGCTTCGGCCCGTGCCGATTTGACGATTCCCTCTACCTCGCGCGCGCCCTCTGCGGCGGAGCGGATCGAGGCGGTCAGTTCATCCAGCGCCGCCGCCGTCTCTTCCAGCGTCGCCGCTTGGGTTTCCGTCCTTGTCGACAGGTCTTCGGAGGATTGGCTGATCTCACGGGCGCGCGACCGGATGCTTTCCGCGGTGTCGACAACCAGAGAAATCGTCTCCGACAGGCGCCCGCTGGCCTGGTTGAAGTCCTGGCGCAGGCTTTCGTATTCGCCGAAATCCGTTTCGATCGTATGGGTCAAATTGCCGGAGGACAGGTTGTGCAACCCCGTCGTCAGATGCGAGACGACATGCTTGGCATGTTCCGCCGCCCGCTGCCGTGCCTGTTGCTCCGTCTCGTTGGCGGCAAGCTTTTCGCGCAGGGCATCCAGGGATTTCGCGATATCCCCGATCTCGTCATTGCGCCCGGTTTCCATAATCTCCGTCGTCAGGTCGCCACTGGCGATGGTCCGGATGGCCGTGCTGACGCGGGTGATCGGACCGGTGATGCTGCGCGCGGCGAAAGTGCCCAGCACAGCCAGAACCGCTGCTGCGGCAAGGCTTAAGATGATCAGACGGGTGACCGAGGCATTGACGTTGGCATAGGTCTCCCTGTCGGTCACTTCGACGAGGATATGGTAATCAAGGCCATCGATATTGACCTTCGCCGCCACGGAAGAGCCAATCTCGCCGGAATTGAGTTTGACATGCCGCCCGGGCACAAGGTCCTGCTCAGCGGCGCCGAGGGGGGGAAGCACGGGAAGCGGGTCAAGCACATCATAGACGGTGCCGAACCGGGAGGAGGTGCGTGCCGTTCCATCAGCGCCGAGCAGGATGACCTCTTCGGACTCGCGCAGGCCCACCGGGTTGTCCACGATATCCTGCAGACCCTTGTTGGACATCTGGACGGCAAAGACGCCGATGACTTTGCCATCTTCGCCGAGGATCGATTTGGCGGCGAAGGACGCGGGGGCGCCGGCAGAGGGTCCGTATTTGGCATAATCCGCGAAATGAACCCGCGGCGATGTGTCCGCCTTTGCCGCTGCGAAGGCGGCAGCAAGCGGGCCTTTCGCCTCGGGCCCGGTGAGGAGATTGCTGGCGAAATCGGCTTCCTTGTCGACCGTGAAGATGACGTTGCCATCCAGATCGATCAGAAAAAAATCATAAAACCCGTGCAACTGCGTCCATTTTCGAAAGGTCGGCTGAAGCTGGGCATGTTGATCGTTGTAAGGGCGCGGCACATTCGCACTGTCGAGGTCCATGCGCTTGCCGACCGGATTGGGGTTGTTGGTGATGTAATCGGCGGTCAGCGTTTCGGCCGGATTGGCGCCGATGGCCTTCCACCCCATCTCCAGGCGGCGAAAACCGGAAAGCGTCACCGGGCTGCCCGCCATATCCTGCAGGTCGCGGCCGACCTCATCATAAAAGCTTTCGACGTTGGCTTTTCGGGTCTGCAGCGTGCCCAGGATCGCGAACTCGGCATCGTGGGTCGCGAGCGATTTCAATTCAAAATATCCCACCGTGCCAACGATCGCGCACATCAACAGGCCGACTCCGACGATGGCGGCCGGGAGTTTGGTCTTCAACGGAATGGAGCCGAAATTGATCATTGTATTCCCTCTTGGCCAGTCTGGCTTGGCCCGGTCTGGTCGACTGCGAGATGCATCTTTCCGAGGGCATTCTGCAGGCGGGCATTTAAGGCCAGTTTAATGAGAGCGATTCGGACAAAGGGCCCCGCCCCCTGACATCGCAAATTCCTGGATGGCGGATGACGCGCCGCCGCCCCTTCAGAACAGCACCGGATCCGATCGGAGCGCGTCTTCCTGCGGCAGGGTATGGCCATGCAGGCGCAGCCGCAGATCGGCGAGGCGCAGACGGGTCATCGCGGCCTCAGGCACAAGGGTGCCGCTGACATGGCGCCGCGATTCCTGCGCCAGATCGTTGAGCCAAAAGGAAAGATCCTCCAGCGTCTGGCTCAGGAGATCGATCTTCTGCAAGGACACGCCGCTGGCGCGAAAGGTTGCCGCCGCGGCAGAGGCTTCCACGGTCAGTGGCGACTTGGCCAGAAGCGGCGTGATGCTGTCCTCGATCTGAAGCAGCAGTTGCGCACTGTCGGCAAGGATCGCGGCGGTGCGTTCCAAAAGGGGCGGCAGGGGTTCTTTCATCTGGCCCTCCGGTTACAGCGGGCCCACGACGCGCTCGATCGAGGCTTTCATCGTGGCGGTTGTGAAGGGCTTCCGGATGAGATTGTTCAGACCCAGCTCCTGCCCGATCCGCAAAAGCTCGGGCGTCGGCTGGCCGGTGATCAGGATGAACCCGATGCGGGCGGTCGACTTGTTGGTGCGCAAGGCATGCAGCAGCTCCAGCCCGTTCATGCCCGGCATGTTCATGTCGCAGAGAACCAGATGGACCGGGGCGGCGACCAGTTTGCCCAGGGCCGTACGTCCGTCATTCTCGGTCTGGTATTTGGTGATGCCCAGTTCTTCGAGAGATTGGGTGATCAGGGCTCGACTGACCGACATGTCATCAATCACGGTGATGCGAATGGTATCGCGCAGGCTCATTTGGCATGTCCTTCTTGACGGTCAGCGAGGGCGGCGGAGGGGGCATTGGCAGCGTCGGCAGAGGTCTGGCGGGTGCCGGAGCCCGAGGCGGTGCGCTGATAGGCGGTGACGCCCACGGCGCGAAACATCTTTTCGGCGGGACCCGCGACCCTTTCGGAATGGCCGATGCAAAGATGCGCATGGGGGGACAAAAGCTCGCCAAAGCGGGCCCAGAGCCGGGCTTGCGTCGGCTTGTCGAAATAGATCGCAACATTGCGGCAAAAGATCACCTGGAAGGGGCCGGAGATCGGCCAGTTTTCGATGAGGTTGAGCCGCCCGAAGGTGATCAGTTCGCGCGCCGCCGGGCCGATGGTGAAATGGCCCGCCTTGGCCGGATCGATGAATTTGCGCAGGGCGTCGGGAATGGCCTTCCGCTCCTCGTCCGGGTAGATGCCCGCCTTGGCCTTGGCGAGAATTTCGGAATCGACATCCGTGGCCAGGATGCGCAGGTTCAGCTTGGCAGCCTCGGGGCAGAGATTGAGCACGGTGAAGGCCAGCGAATAGGGTTCCTGCCCGGCGGAACAGCCAGCCGACCAGAGCCGCACCCGCCCGCCCTCGCGCGCCGCTTTGATCAGCGGCGGCAAAGCCACCTCGCGCAGCAGTTTGAAATGGTGATCCTCGCGGAAGAAATGCGTGACATTGGTGGTCAGCGCCGAAAGCATGGCCATGCGTTCGTCTTCGCCCTGCGGGCTGGTCAAGAGGGCGCAATAGTCACGGAACTGATCCAGCCCGAGGCTGCGCAGCCGTTTGAGCAGGCGGGAATAGACCAGATCCCGCTTGGCCAGCGTCAGGTGCAGCCCGAAATCGCGCATCGCCAGGTCCGCAATGACGGCAAAATCCGCATCGGTGAACTGTAGACGCTCGCGCGACCGGTCAGGGTCCGGACCCGGCGGCTGGACGGGAGAAATCGCCTCTCTCATGCAACGGCCCTTCCGCCCGGATGCAGAACCGCCCCAAGGTCGATGACCCGCGTCATGCCGTTTTCAATCGGGATGACACCGGTGATGCTTTGCCGCGCCATTTCGGAGCGGATGTCGGGCGTTTCCTGGATCTGCTCACGCGGCACCGAAAGGATTTCGGAGACCGCTTCCACGAGCAGACCCACGGTCTGGCCGCCATGCATGGCCACGACGATCACATTGCGCGGGTTTTCCGGGGTCTGCCCTAGGCCAAAGCGCGCGGCGAGATCGTAGATCGGGATGACGGAGCCGCGCAGGTTCATCACGCCCAGCACCTCGTGCGGCGCGTGCGGCAAGGCGGTCACCGGGCTCCACCGGCGGATTTCGCGCACCTGCGTGATCTCGATGCTGAAACTTTGCTCGCCGGCCGAGAAGGTGACGAACTCGACCTCGGATTTGGAGATATCTTCAAGCATTGGCATAGGCGGTCCTTCCCGCGTTCGAGAGGATGTTAGGCATTTGGTAGGTCGAGGAGACCCGGCCCCCGGCGATGGCATCGGGATCAAGGATCAGGGCAATGCGCCCGTCGCCGAGGACGGTCGCGGCAGAGACACCGGGGACCGAGCCGAAGTTGCTTTCCAGGCTCTTGATGACGACCTGGCGCTGGTCCTGCACGGATTCCACCACCAGCGCGCATTCGCCGAGGCTTTCGGATTCGACCAGCAGCAGAAGCGGCGCTTCCTGTGTGCCGGGCGACGGAAAGCCGAGGCTGCGCGCCACATCGACCACGGGGATCATGCGGCCGCGGATCGACAGGAGCGTTTCATCCGTGCCGATCCGGTGCAGATCGCCCGGCAGCGGGCGGATCGTCTCGATGATCGAGGTGATCGGCACGACGAGGGTCTGCCCGCCGACGGTGACCACCATGCCATCCATCACGGCCAGGGTCAGCGGCAGCATGATGGTGAATTCCGTGCCCTGCCCGGGCGCCGTGGCGATCGAGATCCTGCCGCCCAGGGCCTGGACCGCATTGCGCACGACGTCGAGACCGACGCCGCGCCCGGACAGGTTCGAAATGGTGGCGGCAGTGGAAAAGCCCGGCATGAACAGCAGTTGGTCGATTTCGGAATCGCTCAGATCCGCATCGGGGGGGACCAGACCCTTGCGCTTGGCAATCTCCAGGATCTTGGGGCGGTTGAGACCGGCGCCATCGTCCTTCACCGTGATGATCACGCTGCCCGAACGGTGCGAGGCCGACAGGCGGATCGTGCCCATCGGCGATTTTCCGGTGGTCGCGCGCGCCTCGCGGCTTTCCAGCCCGTGGTCGACCGCGTTGCGGATCATATGGGTCAGGGGATCGGCCAGACGTTCGACGACCGTCTTGTCGACTTCCGTCCCCTCGCCCGAGGTGACGAGTTCGGCCAGTTTTCCGGTTGCATCCGCCGCCTCGCGCACGATGCGCGACATGCGCTGGAACAGGGATTTCACCGGCTGGGCGCGGATGGCCATGACGCCTTCCTGAATGTCGCGCGCCAGAAGCCGGTAATCCTCGATATGCATGACAAGGTCGTCGTCATGGGTCGAGGTCATGTCCTGCAGGCGCTGCGCGATCATCGCCTGGTTGATGATCAGCTCGCCCACGGCGTTGATCAACCGGTCCACCCGGTCGAGATCCACCCGAAGGGTCGCCTTCGGGCCCTTCGCTTCGGAGCCGTCCTCGTTGCGTTCCGTCTTGGTCTTGGGCGGCACCGGAACGGCGATCTTGAATGCCGGCTGCGCGCCAAGCGGGCCATCGCTGAAGAGGCCAGCCATTGCCGGGTTCGGCCCCGGCTTGGCAGGCTCGCTGGAAGGTTTCGGGCCCGGGTTGGGCAGATCTGCGACGGTGTCGGGCGCGGGCGGCGGGCCCATCAGGGGCTTGATCGTCAGATCGCAAAGGCCGTGGACGAATTCGAACACATCCTGGACGACGGTCTCGCTTTCATCGGTGCGCAGATCCACCTTCCAGCTCAGCTTCGGCTCGGCCGGGTCGAATTCCTGCCAGTCGCTCAGCTGCGACATGTCGAGCGTGCTGGTCATCTGGCCCAGTTCGCTGAGGGCGGCGAAGAGCAGGGCCGGTTCATGGCCGTTGCTGTAAAGGGTGGCGCGCGGACGAAACTCGATATGGAAGCCGACCTGGACTTGTGGGGTGTCATCCATTGCGGCCACGGGTGCAGCCTCGGGCTCAGGTTCGGGCAGGAGGGGCGGGGTGGCATCGCCGAGGCCGGGAATATCCAGCGTCACGGCAGCGAATTCGAAATTGTCCCAGGCATCGACGGCCTCGATCTCGCCCTCGCCCAGACAGGCCTGCAGCGCGGTCAGGAAGCCCGAGGTCACCTCTTCGGCGATGGTGCGGCCGCTACGGGCGGCATCGACCAGATCGGCCAGGCAATCGGCCGAACGCATCAGCGTGTGGATGGTCTGCGGCGTCAGGTCCAGCGTGCCCGACCTTGCCGCATCCAGAACGGTTTCAAAGGAATGGGCGAAATTGACGAGGTCGGTCAGCTTGAAAGCCCCGGCCCCGCCCTTGATCGAATGAACGGCCCGAAAGACCGAATTGAGCGTTTCCTTGTCAAACTCGGCGCCTTGCATCGACTCGAGCCCCTCGGCGAGCGATTCAAGCAGCTCCTCCGTTTCTTCAAAGAAGGTATCGAGGATCGGGTTGCTCATCTTACGCCACCATCCCCGTCACCCGGCGAATGACGGACACGAGCGAGACGTCGTCGAAGGGTTTGACGATCCAGCCGGTCGCCCCGGCATCGCGCGCCCGGGCCTTCAGCTTGTCGCCGCTTTCGGTGGTCAGCACCAGAATCGGCACCTGATTGTCGATATCGCCATGGCGGATCGCGTCGATGACGCCATAGCCATCCATATTGGGCATGTTGATGTCGGTGATCACCACATCCGGGCGCACCTCGGCATAGCGTTCGACCCCTTCCACGCCGTCACAGGCCGATTCGAAATCAAACCCCGCCTCCTCCATGACCGAGCGCAGAAGTTCGCGGATTGTCTTGGAATCATCGATGGCAAGTACTTTCAGCGTCATTTCAAACCACTCCAGCCAGTGTTTTCAGCGTTGAGTCCCAGACGGGTGAAGTCCTGCACCAGTCGGGGCGGCAAGTCGGATACGTCAAAGCCCAGATCGCGCCCCTTCCAGGCGCGGGCCGCGGTCAAAAGCAGCTGAACCACCCGGGAATCGGGGCGTTTCTGGTGGCGCATCGAAATGCGGACCGACTGCTCGCCAGACCCCTCCAGAAAGCTCATCAGGGGTTCGGAGCGACCGATGCTCAGCCGCTCCTGTGGTTCGAAAAGTTTCCAGTCACGCGTCATGGGCATCTCTCAGGTACAATCCGCGAATGTTACATGTGATCCAATGCCCGCTTCGACCCGGGCTCCCTATCGGATAGCCCGCGGCGCTTAAGAATTGGTTTCGCTGAAATGGCCGAATGGGTCCGCAGGCGCATGAGGCCGCCGGAACCCAGGGTAAATTGGTTAAAAGGCGAGGATTCGGTGCAGCGACCCGCAGATCATGGCGTCTGGCGGGCAGAGGCGGGGCCTGTCAGGCGGCCTCCGCAGGGCGCAGAATCAGTCGGGTTGCAGCATGTAGCCTTCGCCGCGCACGGTCTGCAGATAGCGGGGTTGACGCGGGTCATCCTCGATCTTGCGGCGCAGGCGGGTGATCTGGACATCGACGGCGCGCTCCTGCCCGCCGCTGGCCTCCTTGGGCATGTCGCCGGTCAGACGCTCGCGCGCGACGGGCACGCCGGGGGCGGCGGCAAAGATCCGCATCAGCTGCGCCTCGGTCGCGGTCAGGCGGATCAGCTCGTTGCCGCGCCAGAGCTCGCCCCGTTCGGGGTCATAGCGCGCGGCGCCAAGCTGCAGGTGTTTCGGCCCGGTCTCGGAGGGTTTGACCTGCGGCACCCGGCGCAGGATCGCATTGATCCGCAGGAGAAGTTCCTTTGGTTCAAAGGGCTTGACGAGGTAGTCATCCGCCCCGGCCTCCAGCCCCTCGATCCGGTTGGAGGCCTCGCCCCGCGCGGTCAGCAGAAGGACCGGAATCGCCAGATGCCTGCGCAGATCGCGGGTGAAGCTGATGCCGTCTTCGCCGGGCATCATCACGTCGAGGACCAAAAGATCGAAGTCGAGACCCGCCATCAGCCGCCGCGCCTGATCGGCATTGCGCGCGGTGGTGACCAGAAAGCCGCTGCGGATCAGGAATTTCTGAAGAAGGCCGCGGATGCGTTCATCGTCATCCACCACCAAAAGATGGGCCTGCAGATCGTTCATGTCACGTCCTCCCGCAGGCCAAGATACTGCCGGCGCATTTCGGGGTCCATCATCGCCTCCAGCACGGTGCGGAAGCCTTGAACCGCCTGCGGCCCGGCGGCACGGTAGGCGGCGCGCATCCGGGCGCGCTGCGCATCCGACAGGGCGCGTTCCAGCGCCAGGCCCTTCTCGGTCAGATGCAGGCGGCGTTCGCGCTTGTCGGTCTTGCCGACCCGCGCCTCGACCAGGTTGTCGTCGAATAGGGTCCGCAAGACCCGGTTCAGGCTTTGCTTGGTCACGCCCAGAATGCCGAGCAGGCTGGAGACCGTCAGCCCCGGCGCGCGGTTGATGAAATGGATCGCCCGGTGATGCGCGCGGCCATAATCCATCTTCTCGAGGATCCGGTCGGGATCGGCCGTGAACCCGCGATAGGCGAAGAACATCGCCTCGATCCCCTTGCGCAGCTGCTCGTCGGTGAGGAACAAGAGGTTTTCGCCGCCGGCGGATGGTTCGGCCATGGATATCTCCTTCGTTGCCTGGAATTTACGTCAGCCTTGTTGACATTCCAAGACATAACTGTTAGCCCGGCGTCGATTTTGCGCAACATTATGTCCGAAGCGGACCGATCCAGCGCAACATTTGCAAAAGCGGAGGCTGAGATGGCAGGATATGACGATCGTGACGGGTTCATCTGGATGGATGGCAAACTGGTGGAATGGCGCGAGGCCAAGGTCCATATCCTGACCCATGCGCTGCACTATGCCTCCTCCGTATTTGAAGGCGAGCGCTGCTACAACGGCAAGATCTTCAAATCGACCGAGCATTCCGAGCGTCTGCTGAAATCGGGCGCGCTGCTGGACATGCCGATCCCCTATACCGCCGCCCAGATCGACGCCGCCAAGGCCGAGGTTCTGGCCGCCAATGGCCTGACCGACGCCTATGTCCGCGCCATCGCCTTCCGCGGCGCGGGCGAGGAGATGGGGGTGGCGGCCCTCGCCAACCCGGTGCGGCTGGCCATCGCCTGCTGGACCTGGGGCGCCTATTACGGTGACGCGAAGTTCAAGGGCGCGAAGCTCGACATTTCCAAGTGGAAGCGGCCTTCGCCCGAGACGATCCCATCGGCCGCCAAGGCCTCGGGGCTTTACATGATCTGCACCATGTCCAAGCACGCGGCGATGGCCAAGGGCTGCTCGGACGCGATGATGTACGATTATCGCGGCTATGTGGCCGAGGCGACCGGGGCGAATATCTTCTTCGTCAAGAACGGCGAAGTGCATACCCCCCTGGCCGATGCCTTCCTGAACGGCATCACGCGGCAGACCGTGATCGGCATGCTGCGCGACATGCAGATCGTGGTGCATGAACGCCATATCCTGCCGGAAGAGCTGGCGAGCTTCGAGCAGTGCTGGCTGACCGGCACCGCGGCCGAAGTGACCCCGGTCGGCCAGATCGGCGAGCACATGTTCGAGGTGGGCGAGCTGACCAAGCGGATCGCCACCGCCTACGAGGCGCTCGTCCGGGCGTGATCCGGCTGCAAGGATGGGCAGCATTGCCCATCCTACCTTCCCTGTTGCGCCTTTTGCCCCGAATCCGTCTTCTGGCCGTTTCCCCGGACTGCTACCAAGGGCAGAACAGAGGAGGACGTCATGACCATTCGTTGGGGGATCATCGGGCCGGGCGCCATCGCGCATAACTATGCGGACGGGCTGGCGCAGACCGAAGCGGGCAGGCTGGTGGCAGTCTGTGGCCGCGATGCCGGGCGGCGCGATGCCTTTGGCGATGCCTATGCCATCCCCGCCGAACACCGCCATGCCACGACGGCGGCGATCCTCGCCGATCCCGAGGTCGATGCGATCTACATCTCCACCCCGCATCCGCAGCATGCCGAACTGTCGATTGCCGCCCTGCGCGCCGGCAAGCATGTGCTCTGCGAAAAGCCCGCCGGGATGAATGCCGCCGAGGTCATCGCCGTGACCGAGGTTGCAGCGCAGGAGGGCCGCTTCTTCATGGAGGCCTTCATGTACCGCTGCCATCCCCAGATGGCCCGTGTGCTGGAGATCATCGCCGCCGGAGAGATCGGCACCCTGCTGCACATCCGCACCCAGTTCGGCTTTGACGCGCCCTACGAGCCCGGCTCGCGGCTTTACGAGATGGCGCTGGGCGGCGGCGGCATCCTCGATGTCGGCGGCTATCCCGTATCGCTCTCCCGGTTGATCGCCGGGGCGGCGGTGGGGCAGCCCTTTGCCAACCCGGTCAGCGTCAAGGGCACCGGGGTTCTGGCGGACACCGGGGTCGATGCCGTCTCGCACGGGCTGTTGACCTTCGCCTCGGGCTTTGTCGCCGAGATTGCGGTGGCGGTCTGCCGGACCATGGACAACCGGGCGATCATCACCGGCTCCAAGGGCCGGATCGTGATCGACGACCCCTGGGTGCCGGGGCGCAACGCCGGGCCCTCGGATGCGACCTTCCATGTCACGGTGGGCGAGACGACCCGGACCGAGACGCTGCGCGACCCGCGAATGCTTTTCGCCTTCGAGGCGGAGTATGTCTCCAAGGCCATCGCGGCGGGCGCCTTGCAGGCCGCTTCCCCCGCGCCCGCCCATGCCGATTCCATCGGCAACAACGAGACGCTCGACCGCTGGCGGGCCGAGGTCGGCTACAAGACCTTCGCCGAACGTCCCGAGACCAACCGGACCCTGCCGTGCGTTGTCCCCAAGGGCCTGCCGCCGATGCCGATGGCCCGGCTGGAGGGCGTGGCGCTGCCCATCTCCAAACTGATCCTCGGCTGCGACAACCGCAACACCCTGGCCGAAGGCGCGATCACCTGGGATGCCTGGATGGAGGCGGGCGGTAATGCCTTCGATACGGGCTTCATCTATGGCGGCGGGTTGCACGAGGCGGTGCTCGGCGAATGGATCGCCGCGCGCGGGGTGGCCAAGGAGGTCGTGGTGATCGCCAAGGGCGCCCACACGCCCTATTGCACCCCCGGCGCCATCGCGGCCGAGCTGGAGATCAGCCTTGACCGTCTGGGCCTGCCGATCGCCCCCATCTACATCCTGCACCGCGACAATCCGGATGTCCCGGTCGGCGAATTCGTCGATGCCCTGAACGCGCTGAAACAGGCGGGCAAGATCGGCATCTTCGGCGGGTCGAACTGGACGCCCGCGAGGCTGGCCGAGGCCAATGCCTATGCCGCGGCGCGGGGGCTGGAGCCCTTCCGCATCCTGAACAACAACCTGTCGCTGGCGGTGATGGAACAACCGCTCTGGCCGGGCTGTGTCACCTCCAACACGCCGGAAACGCTGGACTTCCTGCGCAAGGGCGGGGTGGCGCATCTGTCCTGGTCATCGCAGGCGCGGGGCTATTTCCTGCCCGAGGCCCTGCGCAACCGCCTGTCCAAGGACACCGGGCCCGAGGCCTGCTTTGGCAGTACCGCCAATGCCGAGCGGCGCCGCCGGGCCGAGGCTTTGGCCGCCGAAAAGGGCGTCACCGCCCATAACATCGCAACGGCCTGGGTCCTGAACCAGAGCTTCCCCTCGCTGGCGCTGATCGGCCCGCGCTCGCCGGGCGAGATCGTCTCGACCCTGCCGGGGGCGGCGCTGGCCCTGAGCGAGGCCGAGGTCCTGTGGCTGAACCTGGAGCGGGACGCCCGCTAGCGCGACTGCCAGGCCGAGGTTTTCGAGGCCGGGCCGATCCGCTTGGGGAGGTCGGCCTTGGCGGTCACCGAACTCGCCTTGGGTGCCGCATTCTGGCCCATCTGGTGCAGCGTCGGTTTCGGCGCTGGCGCCGCGGTCTCGCTGCCATCCTCCGCGGCGGCGGCGGGCATGACCGAGGCCATGGCGTTGCTTGCCATCTCGACCAGGCCCAGATCCTGCGCCATCCCGAAGCCTGCGAGGCCCAGCACCGGCAGGATCGACAGGGTCAGCAGAAGGCCGAAGGGCCGCTGACGGCTGGCCGAGCCGAAGGCGAATTGCGCGACCATGGCGGCGGGCCAGCCGCCGAGCAGCGACAAGAGCAGCAGCTGAAACGCCGGCATCCGCATCTCGCCCGCTGCGACCCGCCGCGCATCGACGGTGAAGGCGACGAAGGTCAGCAGGTTCACCAGAAGGAGCCAGCTGGCAAGGCTTGCGATCAGGATGGCCGGCGAGCCGGAGGAGGAGAGGGCATCTGTCATCATGCCCCCTCCCTAGCCGGCGATCAGGGCAGGATTGCGGAAAACCCGTGCCGGTTTGTGGGAAAATGCCCGCCGCCGCTATGCCCACAGGACCAGATGCGGCACCCCGTTCGAGGTCTTGTCGGGCGAAACCCCCTCGGCCCCTATCACCTTGCGCAACCGGCTGCGGAAGTTGGAGAAGCTGTCGAAACTCACCACATCGACCGGGGTTTCAAGGTCGAGCGTGACCTCGTAAAGCCCCTCTCCCACCTCGCGCAGGTCCACGACCTCGGCGAGGAAGGCCTGGCCGAGGTAGCGCCCCGGCACGATCTGGCCGATGTGAACCGGCGGGCGGGGTTCGTTGCCGATGGCGGCGTGCAGCGTGTTCCAGTCGCGCTGGCCGTAGCTTTTGGCGATCAGCTCCAGTGCTGCGGAATGGCTGATCTCGCGGCCGCGGGTCGCGAGGTCGGCGCGCAGGTGGCGGGCTTGCGCCTTGGCGGCGTCAAGATTGGGAAGTGGGGTCATGGCCTGTCCTGAGGGACGTCTTGCGCCGGGGCCTGCGTTGCCGATGCGTCCCGAGGAGATCAGGTTGCGCGTGTCTTCCCCGGTTTCACCATGATTGCAGGCGGCAGGGACCAGAGACCCTGCCGCCCGACATAGGCGGTTTGCCCCCGCCCGTCAACGCGGTCAGACGCTGCGGCCGCGGGCGATCCGGGTGAATTCAACCACGCGCCGCGCCTGTCCCGCCGCAATATGCTGGCGTTGCCAGACCGTGTGGAAGGCGGTCTCGGATCGGTCGCGCGCGATGCGCAGGAACTGCTTCAGGCGTTGCGAGCCGGAAGCGCTGCGGTGGTCCGCCAGATGTTTTGTCATGTGGGTCCCCTCGGTTGTGGACTCATGTCTTACCACAAAATCGCCGGTTTTCCTATCGCGGTGCCGGGTGACGTTGCGTGGCCTTGCCGACCCGGGGCCTCCGGGTCGGCGGAAATCGCCCTCAAAGGCTGTCGCGGCGCAGCGGCGTGGTGGAACAATGAAGCCCGCCACCGTTCTTGTGGTTGGCGGCATAGGGAAGCGTGGTCCAGGTCACGCCCGCCGCGGCAAGGCGGTCGAGCGTGCGGTTGGTGGCACCTTCGGGCATGAAGACCTTGCCGGGCGCGACGGCCAGCGAGTTCACGATCCACGGGTCGTCGCCGGGGTCGGTCTCGATATAGCGGATGCCGCGGGCGGTCAGCTCTTCAAGGAAGGAATAGGGCAGGCCCATCGGGTTCAGGATCGCCAGATCCTTGTCGATCATCAGGAAAGAGACGTCGAGGTGGATGTCATAGCCGGTCAGCTCGACGATCAGCAGATCCACCCCCTGACGTTTCAGAACCTCGCCCACCTGTTCGGCGCCCTCGCGGTTGACCCGCACGCCGACGCCGATGGCGCAGGTCTTCTCGTTCAGCCAGGCAAAGCTGCCGCCTTCCATGATGCCGCGGCCGGAGATGGTCCGCAGGATCGGGATGCCGATCTTGGCCAGCGTCCGGGTCACGGCCAGTTCCTCGCCCCGGCGGATGCGGGCGCCCATCCGGCAGACGATGGCGCCGCCCTTGACCATGATGACCGGGTCGCGGGTGTAGATCTGCTTCAGCCGGTTGCCGGCCTCGCCCTCCATGTAATGGACCTCCACCCCCTCGGCCTGCAGGGCGGCGACGAAGCCGTCGTGCTGGCGCTGCATCTGGACGAGGTCGGGGAGGCTGTCGGATTGGAAGTACCAGCCCACGGCAGGATCGCCGTAGCTTCCGATGTCGGGCAGACGCTTGGCGGGGTCGACCACGTTCATTTCCGGCCCCGGGCGGTGCATCAGGATCGAGCGGATCTTGCCCACGTCGTTGTCGATGCCCCAGACCTGCCCCCAGGAGGCCATCAGCTCGGAGGGGTCCTCGAAGGGCGGTTCGGCGCCGGCGGCGAAGGTCTTGACGGTTTGGGTATAGATCCAGTGGGGGTTGCTCATGGTGGGCCCTTGGGTTGGATTGCACGCGTGCAATCTTTGGTAAGTATCTGATATCGCTTGTTTCTGGCCTGTGCTGTTAACCTTTTATTAAAGGTTTCACACCGCCGAAAAGCCGTTGTCGACGAAAAGCTGGGTGCCGTTGACGAACTCGGCATCGTCCGAGGCGAGATACAAAGCGGCGCGGGCGATGTCCTCGGGTTGGCCGAAACGGCCCTGCGCAGCTTTCAGCGCGGCTTCGGAGACGTCGACGCCGAGGGCGGTCAGCTCCTTCACCTCGCGCAATCCATGCGGGGTTTCGATGAAGCCGGGGCAGACGGCGTTGCAGCGGATGCCGCGGTCGCGGAACTCCACCGCGATGGCACGGGCGAACATGTGGCAGGCGCCCTTGGTCGCGTCGTAAAGCACCTCGTTCGGCGTGGCATAGACGGCGGAGATCGAGGAGGTGCAGACGATGGCGCCCTTGCCGGCCTCCAGCATCATCGGCAGGACGGCGCGGGTCATCAGGTACATGGACTTCACGTTGACGTCGAAGAGGAAGTCCCAGTCCGCCTCCTCGGTCTCGAGGAAGGGTTTGATGACGATGGTGCCAGCATGGTTGAAAAGCACATTGACCGGGCCAAGCGCCGCCTTGACGCTGGCGACGGCGGCATCGACCTCGGCCTTCTTCGACACATCGGCGGCGGCGAAGGTGACGCGGTGGCCGGCCGCGGCCAGGTCCTGCGCCAGGGCCTGACCCACCGCGACATTGCGGTCGATGATGCCGACGGCGGCCCCTTCGACGGCGAACAAACGCACAGCGGCGGCACCACAGCCCGTGGCACCGCCGGAAACAATCGCTACTTTACCCTTGAGACGGTCGACCATGGCACCCTCCGGTTTCGGCGTCAGCCTAACACCGGGGGGCGCGGGGGCAAGGTCAGACCAGCGCGGTTTCCACCGTCGCTTCGCCGCGCGAGAAGTGCGAATAGGGGCAGATGAAATGGCCGCGCTCGACCATCTTGGCGGCGACATCGGCGGGCACGCCGGGCAGGGAAACCTCAAGCTTCACCGACAGGCCGAAGCCGCCTTCCGAACGCGGGCCGATGCCGACCTTGGCGGTCACGGTGGCCGCATCCGGCACGGTGCCGAGCTTTTCGGAGGCGGCGGCAAAGCGCATCGCGCCCAGATAGCAGGCGGCATAGCCCATCGCGAACAGCTCTTCGGGGTTGTGGCCCAGGCCCGAACCGCCCAGCTCCTTCGGCGAAGCCATGGTGACGGTCAGCGAGCCATTGGCCAGCTTGGACAGACCGTTGCGGCCACCGCCGTTTGCCGTGGCTTCGGTCCAGTATTTCGGGTCAATCGACATCATGCTCTCCAATCGTGTTCGATTTGATCGTGAGCGATGGAATAGCTGAGTCGCGGGGTTCCGTCAAGGCTCTTGCGATTTTATCGTGTACGATTTATTTAGAGGGCAGAGGTGTGCGATGAAACTGCAAGATATGATCTGCTTTTCTCTCTATTCGGCCAACCATGCGATGCAGAAGGTCTACCAGCCGCTGCTGGCGCCCCTGGGTCTGACCTATCCGCAGTATCTGGTGCTGATGGTGCTGTGGGACGAGGATGGCCGCAGCGTCGGCGATCTGGGCCGGGCGCTGCAGCTGGAATCGAACACGCTGACGCCCTTGTTGAAACGGATGGAGGTGCAGGGTCTGGTGACCCGCGCCCGCGTGGCAGAGGATGAGCGGCAGGTGCGGGTGAGCTTGACCGCGAAGGGCCGCGCCCTGCAGGACGAAAGCGCCGCGCTGTCGGGCTGCATCTTCGACGCCTGCGGGCTGGCGCTGGAGGATCTGACCGCGCTGCGCGATCAGATTATCGGTCTGCGCGACCGTCTGCGAGCCGACTGAGCGCCCACTGCGCCGCCTCGGCCACGGTGGGGTCGGGGTCTTGGGTCAGGCGCCGGGCCACCGGGATCAGGGCGGGATCGGCGGAATTGCCGATGGCGTAGGCGACGTTGCGCGTCATCCGGTCACGGCCGATCCGCTTGATGGGCGAGCCGGCAAAGCGGGCGCGAAAGGCGGCATCGTCAAGGCTGGCAAGATCGGCGAGTTCGGGCAGGCCGACCTTCGGCTGATAGCCGATCTCATGGGCGGTTGCGGCGAATTTGTTCCACGGGCAGGCGGCCAGGCAATCGTCGCAGCCATAGATCCGGTTGCCCATCAGGGGGCGGAGTTCAGGGTCCACCGGACCCTTGTGCTCGATGGTCAGGTAAGAAATGCAGCGCCGCGCGTCGAGCTGGTAGGGCGCGGGGAAGGCCTTGGTCGGGCAGGCGTCCAGGCAGGCGGTGCAGGAGCCGCAATGGCTGGTCTCGGGCGTGTCCTTGGGCAGGTCCAGCGTGGTGAAGATCGCGCCGAGGAAGAACCAGTTGCCGAGATCGCGGCTGAGGAGATTGGTGTGCTTGCCCTGCCAGCCGAGGCCCGCAGCTTGCGCGAGGGGTTTCTCCATCACCGGGGCGGTGTCAACGAAGACCTTGATCTCACAGGGTTCCCCCGCCTTGGCGCTTTGATCCATCATCCAGCGGCCAAGACGTTTGAGGCGGCGCTTGACCAGGTCGTGGTAGTCCTTGCCCTGGGCATAGGTCGAGATCACGCCATGACTCGGGTGGTTCAGGCCTTCGAGCGGGTTGGTTTCGGGGGTGTAAACCTCGGCCAGCATGATGACCGAACGCGCCGCGGGCCAGAGAGCGGCGGGATTGGCGCGCCAGGCTTCGCGGTCGGCCATCCAGGACATCTGGCCGTGCTGGCCGGCGTCCAGAAAGGCGCGCAGGCGGGGGATGGCTTCGGGAATCGCATCCGGCGCGCAGATGCCGAGGGCGGAAAAACCCTCGCGCAGGGCCTGGGCGCGCAGCGTCGCATGATCCACGTCATTCTCCCTTTCGCGGGGCGGGTGTATCAGAGGGATGCGGCAAAATCCACCGGCCGGGCCTGTGGCAATCTTGCATCGGGGGCTGTGGCTTCCCACATGAGGCTCAGGCTGCAAGTGACGTGCCTTTGATGGGCGTCCGATGCGGTGCTGCAAGGGAGACTGTGATGAATCTTGAGAAATTTACCGAACGCTCGCGTGGCTTTCTGCAAGCCGCGCAGACGATTGCGATGCGCGAAAGCCATCAAAGGCTCGCGCCGGAACATCTGCTGAAGGCGCTGATGGATGACGATCAGGGCCTGGCCGCCAACCTGATCCGCCGCTCGGGGGGTGAGCCGGAGCGGGTGGTGGAGGCCTTGACGCTGGCGATGGCCAAGCTGCCCAAGGTTTCGGGCGATGCGCAGCCCTTCATGGACCCCGCCCTGGCCCGCGTGCTGGACGAGGCGGAGAAAGTTGCGAAGAAAGCGGGCGACAGCTTCGTGCCGGTCGAACGCATCCTGATGGCGCTGTGCATGGTGGCGTCGAAGGCCAAGGAGGCCCTGGATGCCGGTGCCGTGACCGCGCAGAACCTCAACACCGCGATCAATGACATCCGCAAAGGGCGGACGGCGGATTCGGCCTCCGCCGAGGAAGGCTATGACGCCTTGAAGAAATACGCCCGCGACCTGACCGAGGCTGCGGCGGAGGGCAAGATCGACCCGATCATCGGCCGCGACGACGAAATTCGCCGCACGATGCAGGTCCTGTCGCGCCGCACCAAGAACAACCCGGTGCTGATCGGGGAGCCGGGCGTGGGCAAGACCGCGATTGCCGAGGGCCTGGCCCTGCGCATCGTCAACGGCGACGTGCCGGAAAGCCTGCGGAATAAAAAGCTGATGGCGCTGGACATGGGCGCGCTGATCGCCGGCTCGAAATACCGGGGCGAGTTCGAGGAGCGGCTGAAAGCCGTGCTGAACGAGGTCACCACGGCGGAAGGCGAAATCATCCTCTTCATCGACGAGATGCACACGCTGGTCGGCGCGGGCAAATCCGATGGTGCCATGGATGCGGCCAACCTGATCAAGCCGGCTTTGGCGCGGGGCGAGCTGCATTGCGTCGGCGCCACCACGCTGGATGAATACCGCAAATATGTCGAAAAGGACGCGGCCCTGGCCCGGCGCTTCCAGCCGGTGATGGTGTCGGAGCCGACGGTGGAAGACACGATCTCGATCCTCCGCGGTATCAAGGAGAAGTACGAGCTGCACCATGGCGTGCGCATCTCGGACTCGGCCCTGGTGGCGGCGGCGACGCTGTCGCACCGTTATATCACCGACCGTTTCCTGCCCGACAAGGCGATCGACCTGGTGGACGAAGCCGCCTCGCGGCTGCGGATGGAGGTGGATTCCAAGCCCGAGGAGCTGGACGCGCTCGACCGCCAGATCCTGCAATTGCAGATCGAAGCGGAAGCCCTGAAGAAGGAAGACGACGCGGCCTCGAAAGACCGGCTGGAGCGGCTGGAAAAGGAACTGGCGGATCTGCAGGAACAGTCGGCCTCGATGACGGCCACCTGGCAGGCGGAGCGTGACAGCCTGGAAAAGGCCCGCGAAATCAAGGAACAGCTGGACCGCGCCCGCGCCGAGTTGGAAGGCGCCAAGCGCGACGGCGACTTTGCCAAGGCGGGCGAGCTGCAATACGGGCGGATTCCGGGGCTTGAGAAAGCTCTGGTCGAGGCCGAGGCGCGCGAAGGCGAGGCCTTGGTGTCCGAAGCCGTGCGGCCCGAGCAGATTGCCGAAGTGGTGGAGCGTTGGACCGGTATCCCGACCTCGCGCATGCTTGAGGGTGAGAAGGAAAAGCTGCTCGCCATGGAAGAAAAGCTGGGCGAGCGGGTCGTGGGGCAGAAGGCTGCGGTGACCGCCGTGGCCAATGCCGTGCGCCGGGCGCGCGCCGGTCTGAACGACGAGGGGCGGCCCCTGGGCAGTTTCCTCTTCCTCGGGCCGACGGGTGTGGGCAAGACCGAGCTGACCAAGGCCTTGGCCGAGTACCTCTTTGACGACGACTCTGCGATGGTGCGGATCGACATGAGCGAATTCATGGAGAAACATGCCGTCTCCCGCCTGATCGGCGCGCCGCCCGGCTATGTCGGCTATGATGAAGGCGGGGTTCTGACCGAAGCGGTCCGGCGCCGTCCCTATCAGGTCGTGCTGTTCGACGAGGTGGAAAAGGCCCATCCGGACGTGTTCAACGTCCTCTTGCAGGTCTTGGACGACGGGGTTCTGACCGATGGCCAGGGCCGCACCGTGGACTTCAAGCAGACGCTGATCATCCTGACCTCGAACCTCGGGGCCTATTCTTTGAGCCAGCTGCCGGAAGGTGCGGACCCGACGCAAGCAAGGGCCGAGGTGATGGAAGCGGTGCGGGCGCATTTCCGCCCCGAATTCCTGAACCGTCTGGACGAGACGATCATCTTCGACCGTCTGGCCCGCAGCGACATGGGCGCCATCGTCGACATCCAGCTGAAGAAGCTGGAGGCGCGGCTGGCCGGGCGCAAGATCACGCTGACGCTTGACGCGGCGGCGCGGCATTGGCTGGCGGATGAGGGCTATGACCCGGTCTACGGGGCACGCCCCCTGAAGCGGGTGATCCAGCGCAACCTGCAGGATCAGCTGGCGCAGATGCTGCTGGCGGGCGAGATCCTCGACGGGTCGACCGTCACCGTCTCGGCCGGGATCGAGGGGCTGTTGATCGGCGACCGGGTGGTGCCTTCCGCCCGCGAGCGGATGCAGCCGCATGTGGTGCACTGAGCGATCGGTGCGGGATCGGGGGGCTTCGGCCCCCCTTTTCGTTTCACGGCCCCCTTTTCCCCGAGTTTCCGATAGTGGAAATCCGTGTCGGTTTTTCACGACAAAGCGCCGCAAGGGGGCGATTTTCCCGCTTGCGCCCGACCAGATCAGCCCGTAATTCCGGCGGCGGGACACCCCTCCCCAACGGGGGGCTTATATCTGGAAGGATACCATGTCTGATCTGCAGACCCCGGCAGCGCTGCCGGCAAACCCGCGCTTTTCCTCTGGCCCCTGCGCCAAGATCCCCGGCTTCTCCCTCGACATGTTGGCTGATGCACCGCTGGGCCGGTCGCACCGTGCCGCGGTTGGCAAGGCCAAGCTGAAAGAGGCGATCGACCTCACCCGCGAAATTCTGGGCGTGCCGGCCGATTACCGCATCGGCATCGTGCCGGCCTCGGACACCGGGGCTGTCGAGATGGCGATGTGGAGCCTTCTGGGCGCGCGTCCGGTCGAGATGCTGGCCTGGGAGTCCTTCGGTGAAGGCTGGGTCACCGATGTGGTCAAGCAGCTGAAACTGAACGCGAAAGTCAAGGTCGCGCCCTATGGGCAGATCGTCGATTTCGCCACGGTGGATTTCGATTCGGACGTGGTCTTCACCTGGAACGGCACCACCTCGGGCTGCCGGTTGCCCAATGGCGATGCGATCCCGGCCAACCGCGCCGGCCTGACCATCTGCGATGCGACCTCGGCCGCCTTTGCGATGGAGCTGCCCTGGGACAAGCTGGATGTGACGACCTTCTCCTGGCAGAAGGTGCTGGGCGGTGAGGGTGCGCATGGGATGCTGATCCTTTCGCCGCGGGCTGTCGAACGGCTGGAAAGCTATACCCCCGCCTGGCCCCTGCCGAAGATCTTCCGCATGACCTCCAAGGGCAAGATTTCCGAAGGGATCTTCCTCGGTGAGACGATCAACACGCCCTCGATGCTGGCGGTCGAGGATTACCTCGTGTCGCTGAAATGGGCCAAGTCGATCGGCGGGCTGCAAGGGCTGGTGGCGCGGGCCAGGGCCAATGCGCAGGTCATCTGGGATTTCTGCGCCGCCAACACCTGGATCGCCAACCTGGCCGAGACGGCGGAGATCGCCTCCACGACTTCCGTCTGCCTGAAGTTCACCGACCCGCGGATCAAGGACGGCGAGGCCTTCGCCAAGGCCGTCGCCAAGCGGATCGAGAAGGCCGGTGCCGGTCTCGACATGGGCGCCTACCGCGACGCGCCTCCCGGCCTCAGGGTCTGGTGTGGCTCGACGGTGGAAACCTCCGATGTCAAAGCCCTGATGCCCTGGATCGCCTATGCCTTCCAGGCGGAAATCGCCGCCCAATAAAGCGCCGTACAGATGTTGGTAGGATGGGCAATTTGCCCATCTTCCTCACCCCCCATTCATAGGAGCCCATCATGGCCCCCCGCGTTCTCGTATCCGACGAACTCTCTGAAACCGCTGTGCAAATCTTCCGCGACCGTGGTGTCGAGGTCGATTACATGCCGAAACTTGGCAAGGACAAGGATGCCCTTGCCGCCATCATCGACCAGTATGATGGCCTCGCCATCCGTTCGGCCACCAAGGCCACCGAAAAGCTGCTCGAGAAGGCCACCCGCCTCAAGGTGATCGGCCGCGCCGGCATTGGTGTCGACAATGTCGACATCCCCGCCGCCTCCAAGAAAGGCGTGATCGTGATGAACACGCCCTTCGGCAATTCGATCACCACCGCCGAACATGCCATCGCGATGATGTTCGCCGTTGCGCGGCAAATCCCCGAGGCGAACGCCTCCACCCAGGCCGGAAAGTGGGAGAAGACCCGCTTCATGGGGGTCGAGCTGTTCAACAAGACCCTCGGCGTGATCGGCGCCGGCAATATCGGCGGCATCGTCTGCGACCGTGCGGTCGGGCTGAAGATGAAGGTCGTGGCCTATGACCCCTTCCTGTCGGAAGAGCGCGCCAAGACGCTTGGCGTGACCAAGGTCGAACTGGACGAGTTGCTCGCCCGCGCCGATTTCATCACCCTGCATGTGCCCCTGACCGACAAGACCAAGAACATCCTGTCGCGCGAGGCCCTGGCCAAGACCAAGCCCGGCGTGCGGATCATCAACTGCGCCCGGGGGGGCCTGGTGGATGAGGCGGCTTTGGCCGAGGCGCTGACCTCGGGCCATGTCGCCGGTGCCGCGTTGGACGTGTTCGAGGTCGAGCCCGCCACCGCCAGCCCGCTGTTCGGCCTGCCCAACGTGGTCTGCACCCCGCACCTCGGCGCCTCCACCTCGGAAGCGCAGGAGAATGTGGCGCTGCAGGTGGCGGAACAGATGTCGGATTATCTGCTGACCGGCGCCGTGCAGAACGCGCTCAACATGCCCAATGTCACCGCCGAACAGGCCGTGGTGATGGGGCCCTGGATCAAGCTGGCCGGTCACCTCGGCGCCTTCATCGGCCAGATGACCGACGAGCCGATCCGCGCCATCAACATCCTTTACGATGGCCGCGTCTCGGACATGAACCTTGCCGCGCTGAACCAGTCGGTGATCGCCGGGGTGCTGAAGGCGCAGAACCCGGATGTGAACCTCGTCTCGGCGCCGATCGTGGCCAAGGACAAGGGCATCCAGATCTCCACCACCCGGCAGGACAAGACCGGCGTCTTCGACGCCTATATCAAGGTCACCATGGTCACCGACAAGCGTGAGCGTTCGGTGGCGGGCACCTGCTTTGCTGATGGCAAGCCGCGCTTCATCCAGATCAAGGGCATCAACATCGACGCCGAGATCGGGCAGCACATGCTGTACACCACCAACGAGGACGTGCCCGGTATCATCGGTCTGCTGGGCATGACCATGGGCAAGAACAACGTCAACATTGCGAACTTCACCCTTGGCCGTTCCGGCGTGGGCCAGGACGCCATCGCGATCCTCTATCTCGACGAGCGGATCGACCAGAAAGTGCTCGACACTCTCGAATCGACCGGCATGTTCAGCCAGGTCAAGGCGCTGGAATTCGTCGGCGCCTGAGCCGGCCTGCGCCAAAGGTCAAAGGCCCGCAGGATTGCCCTGCGGGCCTTGTTATTTCCTTGCCAGAATCTTCTGATCGCCGCACCGTCCGCCTGCGGCATGAAACGATCGCACAACAGGTTCGGGAGGGAATGATGGCCTTGCAGATCATCGGCTCCGGCTTTGGCCGGACGGGGACGCTGTCCCTGAAAACCGCGCTGGAAACCCTGGGCTTCGGCCCGACCCACCATATGGAAGAGGTCTTTCACCACCCGGACCAGGTCGCCCATTGGCAGGCGATCTCGGCGGGGCAGCCGGTGGAATGGGAGACGGTCTTCGCCGGCTATGGTTCGCAGGTCGACTGGCCCGGCTGCCATGTCTGGCGCGAGCTTGCCGCGGCCTATCCGCAGGCCAAGGTGATCCACAGCCGCAGGCCGGATGACAAATGGTGGGCCAGCTTCTCCTCCACCATCGGCAAGCTGATCGGCATCTATCCGACCCTGCCGATGCCGCCGCATATCCGCGCGATGATGGATGCGATGGCGCCGATCATCTGCGAGACGACTTTCGGCGGCCAGTGGACCGACCGGGACAAGGCGCTGGAGGCCTATCACCGGCGCGAGGCCGAGGTGCGCGAAGCCCTCCCCGCCGACCGGCTTCTGGTCTATGACGTGGCCGAGGGCTGGGGCCCGCTTTGCGCCTTTCTGGGCGTGCCCGTTCCGGACGAACCCTTTCCGAACCGCAACCAGAAGGTCGATTTCTGGGCAAACCTCGGGGGCGAGCCGGCCTGATTGCCCCCTTGCCGGGCAGAAGTGATCCCCGGTGCCTTGCCCCTGCCTTGGGCTTCCCCTATCCAAAACGCGCGGATCGGAGAAGACCATGCACATCTATGCCATTGGCGACATTCACGGCCATCTCGACCTTCTGAAGATCGCGCATCGGCGCATCGAGGCCGACATGGCGCGCAACGGCGCTGCGACCGTGGTGCATCTGGGCGATCTGGTCGACCGTGGCCCCGACAGCCGGGGCGTGGTGGAATACCTGCGCGAGGGCGTGGCTGCGGGCCGCGACTGGGTGGTGCTGAAGGGCAACCATGACCGGCTCTTCACCAATTTCCTCAACGATCCGAAATGGCATGACAACGGCCTCAGGATCGAGCTGAGCTGGCTGCACCCCAAGCTTGGCGGGGCGGCGACGCTGGCCTCCTACGGGGTGGCCAATGCGGCGGACCGGCCGGTGGCCAAGGTCCATGCCGATGCCGTGGCCGCCGTGCCGATGGCACACCGCCGCTTTCTGGAGGCGCTGCCGACCAGCTATGTCTTTGATCAGTCGATCTTCGTCCATGCCGGCATCCGCCCGGGCATCCCGCTGGCGCAGCAGGCCGAGGATGATCTGGTCTGGATCCGCAAGGGCTTTCTGGAGGATACCCGCGACCACGGCGCCTTGATCGTGCATGGCCATACCGCGCTGGACCGGGCCACGCTTTACGTCAACCGCCTGAACATGGACAGCAGCGCCGCCTATGGCGGCCCGGTCTCGGCCGCGGTGATCGAGGGGCGCCGGGTCTGGCTTCTGACCGACGATGGCCGCGAAGAGATGGTGGCGGTCTAGCGCCGCATCGCCCGGTAGGAGGCGAGGCCCGCCGCCGAGGCGAGGCCCGCAACCCCGGCCACCAGCCAGAAGAACCCGTGGCTGCCGAGGCCGTCCATCAGCCGGGCATAGACCAGCGGCGAGGCGACCGCGCCGACCAGTCCGACGCCGATGATGATCGGCGAGACGCGGGGGTCTGCCCCCATCTTGCGGCTGGCGGTGACATATTCGCCCTGGAAGAACAGCCCCGCCGCAATGCCGAGCGGCGGGAAGAACAGCGCCGGGCTGATCAGTGCCGCGCCAAGCGCGCAAAGCGTGGCCCAGAGCAGCGCGAAGAGGAACAGCGCGAAATCCGCCACCCGATGCGCCACCACGACCAGCGCCACCCGCGCCGCCAAAGCCGCGAGGAAGAACAGCGAGAGCAGCGCCGCCGCCCGCTCCTCGGAAATGCCGGCGCGGATCAGGGCGGTCGGGCCAAGGCCGGCGAGGCTGGCCTCGATCCCGATGGCGACCAGCGCAAAGGCCAGGATCGGCAGATGCAGGCGAAAACCCCGCGTCTGGCCGCCGCTGACCACGCCGGTCAGCCCGACCTTGCCCGAGAGCGCGAAGGCCAGCGCGGCGCAAAGCGCCATGGTCCAGAAAGCCGGGCGCAGATCGCCGCCGGTCAGGGCAAAGCCGAAGGGCGCCAGGATCGCCCCCAGCGAAAAGACCGCGTTCAGCATCCCCAGCCGCGAGGCGCCCTGCGCGCCATAGGCCACCAGGATACGCGGGTTGAACAGCGCGGCGAGCAGCCCGTAGCCAAAGCCGAAGATCAGCGCGCCGGCCAGCGCCACCGGCCAGAGCGGCGCCACCGCCAGCAGCACCGACCCCAGCGTCAGCAGCGCCATGCCGGGGCGCGGCGTGACCTCGGCGCCCTTGAAATACATCACCAGCACCGACAGCAGACAGCCGCCCCAGAGGGTCGAGATCAGCAGGCCGGACTCCGCCGTGGTCAGGGAAAAGCTGCGCTCGTAAACCGGCAGGGCCGGCCCGAGGATCCCCATGCCGGAACCCAGCACGACCATCGAGCCCAGCCCGGAAAGCAGCAGCGCAGACTTGGGCGAAACGGCCATGGGATTCCCGATCAATGACGCGGCGCAGATCTATCGCGGCAGGGGTATCGGGGCTTCCGGCGAAGGTCAATCGGGCGGATGCTAGCGCAGGCGGACGCGCGCGCGGGCCGACCGCCCCTCGGCATCGATGACCGACAGCGTCACGAAGCCGCGCCCCGGATCGGGCAGCATGAAGGAGGAGGCCTCGGCGCCGCTGATCACCGGGGCGCCATTGGCAAGCCAGGTGAAAGGCGCCGTGCCGCCCGAGACGCGGACCATCAGACCCTCGGGCAGCAGTTCCACCTCGGACCCGTCGGGCGGGAAGGTCAGCTGCGGCGCGTCGGGTTCGGGGGCGAAGGCGGCCTGCCGGCTGCGAAACTGGCGAAGCGGTTGCGGCAACTGGGCATTGGCCAGCATCAAGGTATCGGGCGGCGGGGCGGGTTGCGGGTCGAGCGCGGGTTTCAACCGCGCGAAGGCCTGGAACAGCACCGGCGCGGCAAGGTCGGCGCCAAAGGCGCCCGGCACCGGCGTGCCATCGGCGCGGCCCATCCAGACGCCGATCACGTTCTTGCCGTCAAAGCCGATCGCCCAGGCATCGCGGTGGCCATAGGAGGTGCCGGTCTTGTAGGCCAGCCGGTTCGAGGGCGCGCCGGGCGGCGGGGCGAGGCCGGCGAGGATATCCGCCACCTCCCAGGCCGAAACCCGGGTCAACACGCGGGCGCCTTCGGGGTTGTCCTTGCCATGGACATGGGTCAGGGGCCGCACGACGCCGCCACGGGCGATGGCGGCGTAGAGCTGGACCATATCCTCCAGCGTGACGCCGATCCCACCGAGGGCAATTGCCAGACCGGGCTGGCCGGTCGGCAGGGCGGATTTCATCCCCGCCCGGTCCATCGCTTGGAGCAGTTTGGCCGGGCCAAGCGCATCGGTCAGCGCCACGGCGGGGATGTTGAGCGACAGCTGCAACGCCTCGCGCACCCTTATCGTGCCGCGGAACTGGCGGTCGAAGTTCTGCGGACGGTAGCCGTTGAAATCGCTCGGCTTGTCGTCGATCGTGGTTTCGGGATGGATCAGGCCCTCGTCAAAGCCGAGGCCATAGATCAGCGGTTTCAGGGTCGACCCGGGCGAGCGCAGGGCGGTCGTCATGTCGACAAACCCGAGCCTCTCGCCGCCGGTATAGGCGGCAGAACCGACCGAGGCGAGAACCTCGCCGCTTTGATGATCGGCGACCACGATGGCGACCTGAATCCGGTCGCCGCGGCTGAGGACGGTATCGGCGGCCAGCCGCTCCAATGCGGTCTGCAGGCCCTTGTCGAGCGTGGTCTGGTGGCGGGTGGTGCTTTTGTCCTCGGCCAGAACCCGGTCGGACAGATGCGGGGCAAGGGCGGGGAAGGGGCGGCGGGCCTTGGGCACCGGCTCGCTGGCGGCGGCTTTCGCCTGTTCGGCATCGATCAAGCCATCGGCGCGGGCGCGGGCCAGCACGCGGTCGCGGGCCGCCGTGACGGCGCCGCTGCGGTCGGGCCTCCGGGTTTCCGGGCTTTGCGGGATGGCG
Source organism: Rhodobacter sp. P1_C2 (assembly GCF_056406375.1). Taxonomy (NCBI): domain Bacteria; kingdom Pseudomonadati; phylum Pseudomonadota; class Alphaproteobacteria; order Rhodobacterales; genus Rhodobacter; species Rhodobacter sp. P1_C2. The sequence goes on along the minus strand of NZ_JBFUAG010000003.1, from coordinate 239,138 downwards.
ACCAGAAGTGCTGACTCCGCCGGGGTCAGGCGTTTGGGTTCCTTGCCGAAATAGGCGATGGCAGCCGCGCGCATGCCTTCGACATTGCCGCCATAGGGCGCGAGGTGCAGGTAAAGGCCAAGGATCTGCGGCTTGGTCAGGCGGCGCTCCAGGGCCAGGGCCACGCGCATCTGGCGCAGCTTGCCCTCGATATGGCCGGTGCCAGACTCCTCCAGCAGGCGGGCGACCTGCATGGTCAGGGTCGAGCCGCCCGAGACGATATGGCCGCGCCAGACCGCCTGCGCCAGCGCCCGCAGCAGGGCGCGCGGGTCGATGCCGTTGTGGCTGTAAAAGCGCTTGTCCTCGTAATCCAAGAGCAGGCTGACGAAGAAAGGGTCGACCGAGGCCGGGTCGGTCGCCAGACGCCAGCGGCCATCGGCCACGGTATAGGCGCGCAAAAGGGCGCCGCCCCGGTCCAGCACCTCCTGACTGGTGGCAAGGGTGAGCGGGGGCAGATCGGTCGCGTCGATCCAGGCGTCCAGCCCGTCGCGCGCGAAAGCGGCGAGCCAGAGGCCCGCCGCCGCCGTGATGAACCAGCGCGCTTTCATCACTTGGTGATGGTGACCGTGCCTGCGTCCGTATGGGCGTTCAGGTCCGGCCGGTACATGTCTTCGACCGAGGCGGCGGGCTGGTGATAGGTGCCCGGGCTGACGGCGCGCAGGATATAGGCCAGACGGAAGCTGGAATTGTCCGTCCGGTCGATGGCGGTGAGGAACCGGTCCTGACGGAACTCCGAATGGGCGACATCGGTGGCGAGGTCAAGGAAGTCGAGGTTGGAGACCGAGCCGCCGGTGATCAGGTTCGGGTTGTCGATCTCGAACCCCGCCGGCAGGGCGTCGTTGACCATCAGCCTCGCCTCGCCCCTTCCGTAGGGGGTGACCTCCAAGACGGCAACCATGCGGTCGCCGACCTTGGCGCCATCGAGGGAGGCAGGCTGGCCGTCCAGCGTGTAATAGCTGCGGGTGATCGCATAGCCATTGCCGCCGGCACTGACCGGATCGGTCGGAACGCCGAAGGTGGTGACGGTGAGGGTGGTATCCTCGCCCTCGTTCTTCACAACAACCGGGTCGTGGTAGCTCGCGTCCAGCACCTTGACCAGCGGGCCCTTGGCCGGTTCGCCGTTCAGGGTGATGCCGCTGGCATCGGGCTGGCCGATCAGCGCATTGGCGGCCAGCAGCGACCAGGTCGCTTCTTGCGTCGAGAGGGAGCCTTGCGTGGCGATGCGGTTGGTCAAAGCCTCGCGGTCGATGGATTTCGACCCCGCCTCGACCGCGAGGGTCAGGACGGCGGCGGCATCGCGGCGCAAGGAGCCGTAGTCGGCACGCAGGATCTGATCCTCCTTCGTCGGCAGACCGTTCAAGAGCTTGACCGCCTTGGCGAACATCGCATCGGCGCGGGGCTGGTCGCCGTAGCTGGCGAGTGCCGCGCCGAGCTGCGCCATGGCGGTGGGCGTGGCGAAGGCATCGCCCTTCACATCGGCATAATAGCGCAGATCGCCGACCGCCGCCGCGCCCTCACGCGCCAGAACCATCAGCGCATAGGCCAGAGGCTCGCCGCCCTTGTCGAAATCGGCGTAGTAGTTGACCTGGTTGCGCAGGTTGTCCAAAGCCTGACGGAAGGCCTGATCGGGCACCGCATAGCCCTGCGCCTTGGCGCGGGAGAGGAAGTCGGTGACGAAGGCATCGAGCCACATGTCCCCCTCACCCGGCTGCCAGAGGCCGAAGGCGCCAGAGGCGCTCTGGTTCGTCAGCACGGCGGAAATCGCCTGCTCCACCCGCCCCTTGATGTTCTGCGCGCCGGGCAGGTCCATCGCCTGCGCCACCTGATCGAAGTAAAGAAGCGGCAGGGCCTTGGAGGTGATCTGCTCGGTGCAGCCATAGGGATAGGCGTCGAGCGTCGCCAGAAGGCCGGGCGCGTTCAGGCGGGCGATCGGGCCCACGGCCATGACGGCCTTGGCCGAACCGGGCAAGAGGCCGGTGAAGGCCGCCTCGTCGAAGGTGAAGCTCTTGCCCTTGGCGAGGTCGAGACGGCTGACCCGGCTGATCGTCGGATCATTGATCTGCACCGGCAGTTTCAGATCCTTGGTCAGCACCTTGCCATCCGGGGTGGTCAGGGTGACTTCGATGGTTTGCAGGCCGACGGCATCGGCCTTGACCGGAATCTCCACCACCGCCTTGCCAAGATCGGCCAGATCGACGCCCTCCGGCACCTTGCCCAGCGTCAGGCCGGAAGCGGTGACCGACAGGCCCATATGGCCCGAGGGGCCGGTGGCATGGACGATTTCCAGCAGAAGACGGCTCTGGTCGCCGGGTTGCAGGAAGCGGGCGAGCGAGGCGGTCACCACGACCGGATCGCGTACCAGCACATCGGCATTGGCCTCGCCCACGCCGCGCTTGCTCCAGGCCACGGCCATGACCTTGACGCTGCCGTTGAAGGCGGGAAGGTCGAAGGAGACGCGGGCATAGCCATCGGCATCCACGGTGATCGGGCCGGCGAAATTGGCGACCAGCTCCTCGGTGGGCGGGGGCGCTTGCAGGCGGGCGTTGGCGCCGGCGTCGCCGCCGGAGCGGACGGTGCCCTCGGCCCCGTTCAGCCCGTCGATCAGCCGTCCGTAAAGGTCGCGGATGCCGACGCCAAGCTTGCGCTGGCCGAAGTAATGGTCCTGCGGGTCGGGCGGCAGATAGCTGGTCAGGTTCAGGATGCCCTGATCGACGGCGGCGACAGTGACATAAGCCGTGTCGCCGGGCAGGGTGCCCTCGACCTTGACGGCGATGTTGAGGGGGCCACGCGGGGCGGCCTCGGGTGCGGTCTCGATCGTGGTTTTCAACGCGCGGGTGCCGGGGTCGATCTTGGCATAGGCCAGCCCGAGCGCCCGCGCCGGGTTGCGCCCGGCGGCAACGTCCATTGGGCGCAGCACGGCGGCGGTGACATAGGCGCCGGTGCCCCAGGCATCGGTCACCGGGACCGGGATCAGGTTCTCGCCCTCTTTCACGGCGACTTCCTGGTGCGAGATCACCTCGTTCGACAGAACCGTGATGAGCGCCGTGCCCGCAGCCCTGGGCACGATGCGCAGCATGGCGGTGTCACCGGTCTTGTATTCCGGCTTGTCGAGCGACAGTTGCAGCGTGTCCGGGGTCGAGGAGACATCGGCAGGCGCATACCACCCGGCATAGAAGCGGGTCGAGGTGACGGCCTTCTGCCCATCGCTGCGCGCCACGGTCAGTTCATATTCGCCCCAGGTGACGGGGGCGGCAACCTCGGTCGGGCCGGCGGCGGTCAGGTCGGCGTCACCCTCGGCCATGCGCTGGCGCGAGGTGACAGGTTCCCAGTTCCAGCCGCCATCTTGTTGATACCATTGGTAATTTGTCTCGACCCTTGTCAGTTCCCAATGAACCTTCATCGCAGCCGCCTTGGCATCCTCATCAACCCCGATCAGGTTGAAGCGCGCCTCGGCATTCTCGGGCGCCACGCCGTCGAAGAGGGGCTTCACCCCGATCATCGCGGCGGAGGGGGTCAGGGGCTTGGTCACCTTGCGTTCGACCGGGCGGCCCGAGCCTTCGGCCACCCGCAGGACGAATTTCACCTGCAGGGGGATCAGCGGGTCGTCAAACTCGGGCAGGGCGGCGTCGATGTCGGCATGGCCCGCGGCATCGGTGCGGATGTCGGAGAAAGAGCTGAGCCTTGCATCGAAAGCCGCGTCGAACCGGCCGAACTTGTAGCCGGGCCAGGCCTCCAGCCCATCGGCGGCGCTGACGATCACGTCACCCTCCACCGCAAGATCGGCCCCCGGCGCGCCAAAGAGATAGCGCGCGTCCAGCCCCACCTTCGGCACATCGCCCAGATGCAGGGGCGCGGTGCCGGGGTCGAGTTTGAAGTCGATCCGCTCGGGAAGGAAATCCTCGACGAGGAAGGTTTTGGAGGTGAGCGCCGGGCCATCCAGATCGGAATAGACCGCCATGCTCCACTGGCCGCGCGGGGCCGAGCCGGAAATCGGGAAGTCGAAGACATGGCCGCCCGCGCCGGCATCATCGGCGAGCGCGCGGACATATTCGACGCCATCGGGCCGCATCAGGATGGCGGTCAGGGGCAGGCCGGTGACGGCCTCTTGCCGCGCATCGCGAGCCAAAGCGGTGGCATGGACGGTTTCGCCCGCGCGGTAGGCGCCGCGGTCGGTGGTCAGGTAGACATCGACGGGCGGGGCGGCCTCGTGGCCTTCGACTCCACGGTCGGAGAGGTCGAATTCGGGGTCGGTCAGCGACATGAAGGCGGTGTCGACCTCGCCATCCCGTGCGACCAGCATCGCCGGGGCGGCGCTGTCGGTGCCGCGGATCAGGCCCGGCTCGAAGAGGGCATGGCCCTCGGCATCGGTCTTGGCGGTGGCCAGAACCTCGTTCGCGACGGACAGAAGCTGCACCTCGACCCCGGCCTTGGGCGCGGCATCGCCAAGCGCGCGGACAAAGACGTTGAGGCCATCGACCCCGCTCATCGAGGTCAGGCCAAGGTCAGAGACGACGAACCACTGCCAGCTGGCCGGCACAGCATAGGGGTCCACCCCCGGCACGGCGGCGCGCAGGGCATAGATGCCGGCGGGCTGGCCCTTGATCGCCTCGTCCAAGGGCAGGCGGGTGGTGACATCCTTGTTCACGTCCTGCCCGACCGTCGCGGTGCCAGTCCAGAGCTTGGTGCCCATCTGGCTTTCGAAATCGCTTTCCTGATAGTCATACATCGGCGAGTCGAAATAGCCGTTCTGCAGAATCCGCAACAGGTTGCGGTCGGTGACTTTCCAGACCTCAAGATCCAGCTTGGTCGTGTTCACCGTCACCACCGGAATCGCGGCCGATCCCATGCGCGGCAGGACATAGCCGCGCCCGGTAAAGCGCACGCCGGGGTTGCGGTCGCGGATATAGGCGGAGACATCGACATTCTTGGCCAAGGTCTCGCCCGTGGCCGAGGGCAGGCCCTTGCGGAAGGTCAGGGTATAGCGGGTGCCAAAGGAAATCCCCTCGACACACAGCTGGCGCGAGCCTGCGACCGTGACCGAAAGCCCGGCCTCCGGCAGTTTGACGAAGCTGGAATAATCGACGCCCGAGGCGACCAGATCATCCGAGAAATTGACGCAGACCTGCGGCCGGGCCGAACTGGTCTGCACCTGGTTGTCGGTGATGCGGAAGCCGTATTTGCCGGCAGCGGCCTCCAACAGGGCGGCGGTGTCGTCGCGCGGCTGCAGCTCTTGCGCCAGACGATAGGCCTGCACCGTGTCGCGGCCGCGGTCGATGCTTTCCAGCGCCTGGCCCATCTGGACCAGGATCGAATGCTGCAAGGGCTTGGAATCGGCGCGCAGATAGGCGTTGATCGCGGCCCGGAAGGCGCTGTCGCGCAGGCTGCTGGCATTGGCCTGGTCATTGCCGGCGGCCAGCATCAGGCGGCGGGCATATTCCAGCCAGTTGGCGGCGCTGTCCTCAAGGTTCAGCGCGGCGCCGGTGTATTTGTAGGCGGCATCGAAGTCGCCATCCGCCTCGGCCTCCTTGGCGGAGGAAAGATGCTCCTCGGCGGTGTAATCATTGGTGATGTGCAGGTTGGCGAGGCCCTTGGCCAGATCGGTGGCGGGCGAGACATCCCAGTCCTGCAGGAAGGTCAGTTCGGCCCGGCGGGTCTGGGCCAGCGCCTCGACCCCCTTGGCGGCCTTGACGACCTGGCCGGAATAGGCCCCGTCAAAGGCGCTGGGCGCGCCAGCCCCGGCCTTGAGGAAACAGGAGCCGTTCTTGGTGTTGAAGGTCAAAGCCTCGCATTTCTTGGTGGTCAGGCAGGCCGTCTCGCAGGATTCGAGCGTGGTGTCGAAGATCGAGGACAGATCGCCCCCCGGCAGGTCGGTGTTTTCCGACAGCACAAGCCTGCGGGCGGGCACCAGATCATCGGCCCGCGCAAGCCCCGCATCCAGCAGGAAAAGACCGCATACCATCCCCAAAATGGCTGGGGCCACCGACCGCAAGGCAAAGCCACGCATCAAAATTCCTCCGCAATACCAAGGCCAATTCATCGCATGGCAAGGCCGCTTTCGGCAAGGATTCTAACCTGTCCGCCGTTAAGGGCGTGTTCATCTTGATGCGCCAATCTGCCGGAAAGACGGTGAGTCTCGCGGGTCAGGGCCTTGGGGCTTGGGACGGGTACGGTCAGGGATGGACAGTGTGGAACGGCTGGCGAAAGAACGAAGGGCAAGGCTTGCCGCCGAACGTCTCCTGGAACAGAAAAGCCGCGAACTCTTTGCCGCGAATGAGAAATTGTCGATCCATGCCCGCTCGCTCTCCGACCAGATCGTCGAACAGCGCGGCATCGCCCGCAGCGCCGTCTCCGAGGCGGAGATGCTCAAGGGCCAGCAGTCCCGCTTCATCGAGGATCTGGACCGCGCCCATACCCATGCGGTGATGGCCGAACGCCGGCTGTGGGATTCGATCAACACGATCAACGACGGTTTCGCGGTCTATGATTCCGACCTGCGGCTGGTGGCGGCCAACAGCGCCTTTCTGCGCCCGCTGGAAGGCCTGCCGATCGCGCCGGGGATCACCTATGCCGATATCATGCTCCGCCTGGCCGAGGCGGGGCGCGTCGAACTGACCGGGCGGACGGTGGCCGATTTCGGGACCGACATGGTGGCCCGGCTTGATGCCGAGCCGATCGAGCCGGTGACGCTGCAGATGACCAACGGGCAGTGGATCAAGCTGGTGAACCGCCGCGCCCAGGACGGCGACCTCGTCTCGCTGGCCGTGAACATCACCGAACAGATGCGGATCTGGGCCGGGATCGAGGCGATCCCCGACGGATTCGTGCTTTTTGACAGGGAGGACCGACTTTTGACCTGCAATCAACGGTATCGCGAGATTTTTTCGGTCTCTGCCCCGATCATGAAGCCGGGGGTGAGCTTTGAGGAGATGCTGCGCTATGGCCTGGCCCATGGCCAGCACGCCGTGGCCGAGGGGGAGGAGGAATCCTGGCTGGCGCAAAGGATGGCGCAGCACCGCGCCGCGAGCGGCCCTTTCGAACAGCAGCTGAAGGATGGCCGCTGGATCCGCGGCCAAGACCATCCGACGCCGGACGGCGGCCGCGTCGGCCTGCGCATGGACATCACCCATCAGAAAGAGGCCGAAGCCGCCCTTCTCGCCGCGACCGAGGCCGCCGAGGCCGCCAACCGCGCCAAATCCGCCTTCCTCGCCAATATGAGCCACGAGATCCGCACGCCGATGAACGGCGTGGTCGGCATGGCGGAGCTTTTGTGCGACACCTCGCTGTCGCCCGAACAAAGGCTGTTTGCCGAGACGATCAAATCCTCGGGCGAGGCACTTCTGGTCATCATCAACGACATCCTCGACTATTCCAAGATCGAGGCGGAGCGTCTGACGCTTTACCCAGAACCCTTTGATCTGGAACGCACAATCCACGAAGTTGCGATGCTTCTGCAGCCCAGGGCGCGCAGCAAGGGGATCGACCTGATGATCGATTTCGACATGTTCCTGCCGACGCGCTTTGTCGGCGACCCGGGGCGGCTGCGCCAGGTTCTGACCAACCTCGTCGGCAATGCGGTCAAGTTCACCGACAAGGGCCATGTGCTGATCCGCGTCGTCGGCTTGCCCACCGAGGCGGGCGAACAGCAACTGCATGTCACGGTGGAGGATACCGGCATCGGCATCGCGGGCGAGCATCTCGACCATATCTTTGGCGAGTTCAACCAGGTCGACAGCGAATCCAACCGCAAGTTCGAGGGGACGGGTCTGGGCCTCGCCATCACCCAGCGCCTGATCGAACGGATGGAGGGCGCGGTCTGGGTCGACAGCGAGCCGGGCAAGGGCTCGGTCTTCGGCTTTCGCGTGACGCTGCCGGTGGCCGAGGATGCCGATGTGCCGCATCTGCCAGTCGATCTGCGCCGGGTTCTGGTGGTGGACGACCTCTTCATCAACCGCACCATCCTGGAACGCCAACTGCAGCCCTGCGGGGTCGAAGTGACGCTGTGCCGGTCGGGGGCCGAGGCCTTGGAGGTCCTGGCCCATGACGCGGGTTTCGATGCTGTCTTGACCGACCACGCGATGCCCGAGATGGACGGGCTGGCTCTAGCCGCGCGCATCCGCGGCCAGGGCCTGACCATGCCGATCGTGCTCCTGTCCTCCAACCCGGCGCAGGCGCGCGAGGGCGAGGGGGCGGAACATCTGACGGCCATCCTGCAGAAACCGATCCTGCGCTCGGACCTCTACCGCCGCCTGAAGGAGATCGGTCGTGTCGAGGACCCCGAACCGGTGCTGCCCGAACTTCCCGCCGAACCGCCCGCCCCGCGCAGCATGCGCGTGCTGACGGCCGAGGACAACCGGACCAACCAGCTGGTCTTTCAGAAGATGGTCAAGGACATCGACATCGAACTGGTCTTTGCCAACAACGGGCGCGAAGCGGTGGAGCTTTATCAAAGCTTCCGGCCCGACCTGATCTTCATGGATATCTCGATGCCCGAGATGGATGGCCGCGACGCCGCCCGCGCCATCCGCGTGCTGGAAGGCGGCAAGGGACATCTGCCCATCGTCGCCCTGACCGCCCTGGCGATGGAGGGTGACGCCGAGGATATCCTCGCCGCCGGGATCGACCGCTACATGACCAAACCGCTGCGCAAGGTCGCGATCTGCGACGTTCTGGCCGAATTCTGCCCGCCCGAAGCGCGGCCCGCCCTGGGGGAGGTCAAGATGACCGGCACCTGATCAGCTTTCGCGCAGGATCTCCAGAAAGGCGGCGCCGAAGCGTTCGGTACGCGCCTCGCCCATGCCATGCAGGTTATACAGCTCGGCCAGGGTCGAGGGCCGGCTTTCGGCGATCTGCTTCAGCGTCGCCGGCGTGCAGGACAGGTACTTGCCCAGGCCGTTCTCGCCGCGCGACAGGGCGACCTGCGCCTCCTCCAGCCGGTCATAGATCGGCCCGGCCTCGCGGCCCGACAGCTTGCGCCGGGTCGGATGCGGGCTGTTGGGCTTTTCGCCGAGGATGACCTCCAGAAAGGCCTGGCCATAGCTTTCCAGCTTGCGCGCGCCGATGCCGTTGATGCCGATCATCTCGTCCAGCGTCTGCGGGCGGCGTTCGGCCATCTCGATCAGCGTCTTGTCGGGGAAGACGACATAGGCCGGAACGCCCTGCGCCTCGGCCAGATTGCGGCGCTTGGCTTTCAGCGCGGTCAGAAGGGCCACATCCTCCTCATCGACCTGGACGCGGGCGGTGGTGCGCTCGCCCCGGTCAGCCTTCTCGACGGTATCGGCGCGCAGGGTGATGGATTCCTCGCCGCGCAGGATCGGCACCGCGCTGTCGGTCATCCGCAGGGCGCCGAACCGGTCGGGATCGGGGCGCACGAGGTCGCGGCCCATCATCTGGCGAAACACCGCGGCCCAGGCGGATTTCGACAGATCGCGCCCGACGGCAAAGGTCGGCAGCTTGTCATGGCCGCGCTCAACCACCTTGGCGGTGGAAGTTCCGGTCAGAATATCAATGAGATGGCCTGCGCCGAAATATTCCCCGGTGCGCAGGACGGCGGACAGGGCCTTGCGGACGGATTCGGTGGCGTCGAACAGCTTGGCGGGCCGCTGGCAGAGGTCGCAATTGCCGCAGGGCGCGGAGTCCTCGCCGAAATAGGTCAGCAGCACCTGCCGGCGGCAATGCAGCGCCTCGGCCAGGCCGAGAAGCGCGTTGAGGCGGCCATGGTCAGCGGCCTTGCGCTCGGCGGGGGCGGCGCCTTCGTCGATCTGTTGGCGGCGCAGGCGGATGTCGTCGGGGCCATAAAGGGTCAGCGTATCGGCCGCCGCACCGTCGCGCCCGGCACGGCCGATCTCCTGGTAATAGCCCTCGATCGATTTGGGCAGATCGGCATGGGCGACCCAGCGGATGTCGGGCTTGTCGATCCCCATGCCGAAGGCGACGGTGGCGACGACGATCAGCCCATCCTCCTGCTGAAAGCGCAGCTCGGCCTGGCGGCGTTCGTCCGCCTCCATCCCGGCGTGATAGTGCAGGACAAGGTGGCCCGCCTCGCGCAGGGCCTGGGCCAGAACCTCGGTCTTGGCACGGCTGGAGCAATAGATGATGCCGGATTGTCCTTTGCGGGCAGCGGCATAGCGCAGGATCTGGTCGCGCGGGCTGTCCTTGACGGCAAAGGCGAGCCTTATGTTCGGCCGGTCGAAGCCGCGCAGAAAAGTGACCGGAGCCACGCCGTCGAACAGGCGGGTGACGATCTCGGCCCGTGTTTCGGCATCGGCGGTGGCGGTGAAGGCGGCGAGCGGTACGCCCAGGCTGCGGCGCAATTCGCCGATGCGCAGGTAATCGGGGCGGAAGTCGTGGCCCCATTGGCTGACGCAATGCGCCTCGTCCACCGCGATCATGGACACGCCGATCCGCCGCAGCATCGACAGGGTCGCCGCGGCCGCCAGCCGTTCGGGCGCGAGGTAGAGAAGCTTCAGCCGCCCGTCATCCAGCGCCTGAAACACCTCTTCCGTCTCATCCTCGGTATTGCCGGAGGTCAGCGCCCCCGCCTCCACCCCTGCGGCCCTTAGCGCGCGGACCTGGTCGCGCATCAGGGCGATCAGGGGGGAGATGACCACCGTCACCCCCTCACGGCACAGTGCAGGCAGCTGAAAACACAGGGATTTCCCGCCACCCGTCGGCATGATGGCCAGCGTGTTGCGCCCCTGGGTTACCGCTTCGACAATCTCGGCCTGACCGGGGCGAAAATCGGCAAAGCCCCAGACCTGATGCAACAGGGCATTGGCCGCGGTCATCGGATCGCTGGCGTCCTGGCTCTCAAACACGACGGCTCTCCACCCCTCTGGGGGTCAATAGACGTTGCGCGTGACGATGATCCGCAGGGCCATGATGATGACGAAGACGATCAGCGGCGCAAAATCGATGCCGCCCGAGATCGGGATCAGCTTGCGCACCCGGCGATAGACCGGCTCCAGCGTGTTGGAAAGGCCGTACCAGATTTGCGCCACGAGCGGCTGCCGCAGGTTGAGCACCTGAAAATTGATCAACCAGCTCATGATGACATGCACCAGCACGATCCAATAGGCGATGTTCAGGATGAGCAGAAGGATATCTCGAAGCGAACCCATGAGCAGACCTTTCGTTTGCGCAGATGTGGTAGCCTGCATGGGGCCGAAGCGCAATCTCTTCTGCGGCGCTTGCTTAAAGCCGTGGCTTCGGGCTTGATTGGCCAAAAGGCGGAGCAGGTCATGGCAAGCAAGCGGCAGCGCATCTGGGGCTGGTATTTCTTCGATTGGGCGAGCCAGCCCTACAGCACGCTTTTGCTGACCTTCACCTTCTCGCCCTACTTTTCCGAGGTGGCGACGGGCAAGTTCGCGGCCTCCGGCATGACGCCCGAGGCGGCCCATGCGGCGGCGCAGACCTATTGGACCACGGGGCAGACGCTTTCCGGCATCCTGATCGCCTGCCTGGCGCCGATCCTGGGCGCAATTGCCGATGGCACCGGGCGGCGGATGCCCTGGATCTGGGGGTTTTCGGCGCTTTACGTGATCGGATCGACCATGCTCTGGACGCTGAGCCCGGTGGAGCCGGATCTTTTCATGGCGATGGTCTGGTTCGGCATCGGCCTGATCGGGATGGAATTTGCGACGATCTTCACCAACGCGCTGATGCCGCATCTGAGCGCGGATGAGGATATGGGCAAGATCTCCGGCTCGGGCTCGGCCTGGGGTTATCTGGGCGGGATCGTGTCGCTGATCGTCATGCTGTTGTTTTTCAACGAGAACAGCGTGACGGGCAAGACGCTGATCGACCTCGCGCCGCCCTTCGGTCTGGATGCGGGCTTGCGCGAGGGGACGCGGGCGGTCGGGCCCTTCACCGCGATCTGGTATGTGATCTTCATGGTGCCCTTCGCGCTGTGGGTCAGCGAGGGGCCGGTCAAGGCGCGGGTGCGGCTGGGGCAATCGCTGCGCCACCTTTGGGCGCTGATCCTGTCCTTGCGCGACAGGCAAAGCCTTGGGGCGCATCTTCTGTCCTCGATGCTCTACCGCGACGCGTTGAATGCGCTTTACGGGATCGGCGGCATCTATGCCTCGGGTGTTCTGGGCTGGTCGATCACCCAGATCGGGATCTTCGGCATCATCGCGGCGATTTCGGCGGCGGTCTTCACCTGGGTCGGCGGGCGGATGGATTCGGCCTTCGGGCCGAAACCGGTGATCGTGGTGTCGATGGCGGTGCTGATCCTGGTCTGTCTGGTGGTGGCGGGCATGTCACGCGACCAATTCTTCGGGGTCAGCCTCGCCCCCGGATCGGGCCTGCCGGATCTGGTTTTCTACATCTGCGGCTGCGGCATCGGGGCGGCGGGCGGTTCGTTGCAGGCGGCAAGCCGGACGATGATGGTCTTTCACACCACGCCCGAGCGCGCGACCGAGGCTTTCGGGCTTTACGCGCTGTCGGGCAAGGCCACGACCTTTCTGGGCACGGCGGGGATCGCGCTTTTCACCGCGATCAGCGGGTCTTCGCGCCTGGGCATCGCCATCCCCTTGATCACGCTGTTCATCCTTGGGATGGTGGTGCTGTCTTGGGTCAAACCGATGGGGGAACGCGTGTGAAACGTCTGATTCTGTTGCTTCTCTTGACGCTGACCCAACCGGCCCTGGCCGAGACGACGGCGGCCAGGCTCTTTGCGGCGCAGACCCAGCCGACCTCTGGCCCGGCGCAACCGATCGGCGCCTATGGCCGTGGATGTGCGGCGGGCAATGTCGAACTGCCGGAAACCGGGCCGACCTGGCAGGCCATGCGCCTGTCGCGCGACCGCAACTGGGGTAACCCGGTTCTGGTGTCCTATCTGGAGGATCTGAGCGCCAAGGTCACCGCCTTTGGCTGGAAGGGGCTTTACATCGGCGACATGGGCAATCCGCGCGGCGGACCGATGATCTCGGGTCACGCCAGCCATCAGATGGGGCTGGATGCCGATGTCTGGTTCCTGCCGCCCGCCAGCCTGAAGCTTTCGGCGGCGCAGCGCGAGAAGATCTCCTCGATCTCGATCCGCACCAATGACCAGCTTTCGGTCAACCAGAACTGGAACCCCTCCTACCGCGAGGTCCTGAAGGCGGCGGCCTCGGACCCGCGGGTGGACCGGATTTTCGTGGCCGCAGCGATCAAGATCGAGATGTGCAAGACGGCCAGCGCCGCCGATGCCAAGTGGCTGCAGCATATCCGGCCCGAGGCGAACCATCAGGACCATTTCCATGTGCGGCTGAAATGCCCGCCGGGTTCGTCCTATTGCCAGACCCAGTCGCCCAGCGTTTCGGAACTGTCCAAGGGCGGCAGCGGCTGTGACGATACCCTGGCCTGGTGGGTGTCGGACGCCTATCTGCACCCCAAGCCGGTGAAGAACCCGGGGCCCAAGCCGCCGCACAAGAAGGGCCCGCGCGAGTTCACCATGGCCGATCTTCCGGCCCAATGTTCCGCGGTTCTGCAGGCGAACTGAGTTCTGCCCGTTGACAGCAAGCCCGCGCCGGGGCTAAAGGCCCTCCGTCCTCATGGGGAGGGCCAAGTCTCCGCGACCTTGTAAAAAACGGAATGAAACATGAAAAATCTGCTTCCTGGCATCCTTGCCATGGCGATCATCGTCGTCGCCTCCAACATCCTCGTGCAGCACCCGATGGGCGCGTTCCTGACTTGGGGGGCGCTGACCTATCCGCTCAGCTTTCTGGTCAATGACATCACCAACCGGCTGCAGGGCGTGCGCGCGGCGCGGATCGTCGTGCTGGCGGGCTTTGTCGCCGGCCTGGTCTGCTCGGTCATCGGCACGCAGATCGTCGGCGAGTTCGGGCCGCTGGTCACCCTGCGCGTGGCCCTGGGTTCGGCCACGGCCTTCCTCGTCGGGCAATTGCTGGACGTGACGATCTTCGACCGCCTGCGCCGCGCCGAATGGTGGCGGGCACCGCTGGTCTCGACCCTGATGGGGTCGACCATCGACAGCGTGATCTTCTTCACCATCGCCTTTTCGGCCTCGCTGGTCTTTCTGGAGCCGGGAAATGACGTGTCCTGGGCCGCCGCTCCCGGGCCGCTTCTGGGCAGCGGACCGGTGGTTCCGTTCTGGGTTTCGCTGGCCGTTGCCGACTGGTGCGTAAAATTTGGGATCGCGCTCTTCGGATTGTTGCCCTTCCGCCTGTTTGTTGCGCGAATGAGCGTACGGCTAGCGTAAAACATTTTGACAAACACAAAATCTGTGCCAACCTGACCTCATCGGCAACAATTTCGAAAGGAGGTGATCCAGTGTCTAGAGTGATATTGGAGAGTGGTGTCGGGACAGCTGGAGGGCTCGTTTTCTAGGGGCAACCCCCTGAAAAAAGCCCTGAGGTTGGATGGATGCCCTAACTGGCCCATCTCCTTGGAACTCGGGAAGGGTCGCCGGCGAGGCGGCCCTTTCTCTTTTGAATCAATGACATGCTGCACATCACCGACTCCATCTTCATCGCTGACTGGGAATTGTCAGAGCAATTCATCCGCGCCTCGGGGCCGGGTGGGCAGAATGTGAACAAGGTTTCGACCGCGGTCGAGCTGCGCTTCGAGGCGGAACGCTCGCCGCATCTGACGCCGATGGTCAAGGCGCGGCTGAAGCGGCTGGCCGGGCGGCGCTGGACCAACGAGGGTGCCATCGTCCTGCAGGTCGAGGATACCCGCAGCCAGGCGCAGAACCGCGAGCTGGCCCGCGAAAGGCTGGCCGAGCTGATCCGCCAGGCTCTGGTGGTGCCCAAGCGGCGGGTGGCGACCAAGCCGACCTATGGCAGCATCCAGCGCCGGCTGGTGGCCAAGAAGGTGCGCAGCGGGGTCAAGGCCGGTCGCGCCGCCCCGGAAGACGAGGACTGAGCCGATTTTGGCGTTGTTCCTTTGCCGTGCCGTGCTACCCTCGCGCGAAAATCAGGGAGGGGATCATGGCGGACTGGGCGAAGATGCGCGACCTCTGGAAGAACGAGCGCGACAAGCATGTCAAGAAAGGCGCCGTGTCGGGCGTCAGCATCGGGGATGCGATCGATGCGGTCAACAAGGCGCGCAGCAAGGGCTATGGCACGCTGAACAACGCGCTGGACGGGTTGGAAAAGGACATCGGCAAGTACAAGGCGAAGATCGCCAAGACCGCGCCCGATCTGATCAAGTGGATGGACAAGACCCTCGCCGGCGCCATCAAGGAGACCCGGACCGAAGTTGCGCTGGACCTCGACAGTCTGAAATGGATGGTCGACAACATGCTGGCGGGCAGCCTGCTCAACATCCTGACGATCCTGCCCGACGACGGGAAGATCCGCAATGTTCTCAAGGTGATGAACGACAAGACCAATCCGGTCGACTGGAAGGATGCGGTCAAGGCGGTCAACATGTTCTATGTGATCGAGAACTATGGCGTCCTTCTGGCACAGCGCGCCAAGACCATGAAAGAGACGAAATGGGCGGCGCGTCTGCCCGGGCATGACGCCGATTATCAGGCCCTGATCGACTTTGCCGATATCGTGGTCGATGACGTCAAGCACACGGTCCAGTGGTCCAAGGCGACCTCGCTGGGCGAATGGGCCGACAAGATGAAAGAGATGAAGCAGAAGCAGACGGCGCTGGACCATCTGCCGCTGGCCCAGAAGGCGATGAAGCACCTGATGGCCTGACGCAGCGCGTCAGACCGTCACCGCCTGCGCCTGCTGCGCCCCCACGCCGAACACCCGCTTGTAGCGTTCGATCTCTGCCGGCGGCCCCATTGCCTTGTTGGGATTGTCCGAGAGTTTGACGGTCGGATGCCCATTGGCATAGGCCGCCTTGCAGACCAGCGAGAAGGGGGCCAGCGCGTCATTCGGCACGAGGCCCACGAAATCATTGGTCAGCATGGTGCCCCAGCCGAAAGAGACCTTGATCCGCCCGGCGAACTGGCGGTGCAGCTCCTCGATCTTGGCCACGTCCAGCCCGTCGGAGAAGATCACCAGCTTCTGGCGCGGGTCCTCGCCCTTTTCCTGCCACCAGCGGATCGCGATTTCCGCGCCATGGGCCGGGTCGCCGCTGTCGATGCGGATGCCGGTCCAGGAGGCGAGCCAATCGGGCGCGTGGCGCAAAAATCCTTCCGTGCCAAAGGTATCGGGCAGGATGATGCGCAGATTGCCCTCGTGTTCGTCCTGCCAGTCGGCCAGAACCTGATAGGGCGCCTGGGCCAGTTCGGCATCGTTGCGGGCGAGGGCGGCATAGACCATCGGCAGCTCATGCGCATTGGTGCCGATCGCCTCGATGTCGCGGCGTTGCGCGATCAGGCAGTTCGAGGTGCCGGTGAAGCGGTTCTCCAGCCCCTCCATCATCGCCTGGACCGCCCAGTCCTGCCAGAGGAAGGAGTGCCGGCGGCGGGTGCCGAAATCGGCGATCTTCAGCCCGTCGAGCGCGCGCAGCCGGGTGATCTTCTCCCACAGCTTGGTCATGGCGCGGGCATAAAGCACCTCGAGCTCGAACCGGCCGAGGCGTTGCAGCACGGCCCTTCCGCGCAGCTCCATCAGGACGGCGAGGGCGGGAATCTCCCAGAGCATGACCTCGTGCCAGCGCCCCTCGAAGGTCAGCTCGTACTGGCCGTCGTGTTTTTCCAGGTGATAGGGCGGCAGGCGCAGGCCCTCGAACCATTCCATGAAATCGGGGCGGAACATCTGGCGCTTGCCGTAGAACATGTTGCCGCGCAGCCAGGTGCTTTCGCCCCGGCTGAGCGAGAGCGAGCGGACATGGTCCAGCTGTTCGCGCAGCTCGCCCTCGTCGATCAGATCGGCCAGACGGATGCTGCGGTTGCGGTTCAACAGGCTGAACTGGACCTGCGTGTCGGGCCGGTTGCGGAAAATAGACTGACACATCAGCAGCTTGTAAAAGTCGGTGTCGATCAGGGACCGCACAATCGGGTCGATCTTCCAACGGTGGTTCCAGACTCTGGTAGCAAGATCGACCATGTTTGCGCTCCTCTTGGCGCAGACTATGGCAGGAAGGCTGTGGAAAGGTCAAAGCCCCTTCTTGCGCCGCAGCGGGATGTCGGAGGGGCAATGCACCTCGATCTCGGCCAGAAGATCGGCGCGCGCCAGGGGTTTGACGAGAAACCCGTCCAGCCCGGCGGCCCAGCAGGCGGCGCGATCCTCGCCAAAGGCATTGGCGGTGAGCGCCACGATCGGACAGCGGCGCAGGCCCTTGGTCACCTCGTAATTGCGGATTTCGCGGGTGGCCTGCAGCCCGTCCATCACCGGCATCGAGACATCCATCAGCACCAGATCCACCGCCCGCGCCCGGTAAAGATCAAGCGCCTGGGCGCCGTTTTCCGCCTCGATCAGGCTGGCGACCTGGTCCTTCAGCATCTTGCGCACGATCATCATGTTGGTGCGGTTGTCCTCGGCGATCATCACCCGCAGGCCGGGGCGCAGCGGCGAGGCGTTGCGCGGCTCCACCCCCGGCGCGACCCGCGTGGTGCGCGGCATCCGCGCATTCAGGGTGAAGACCGAGCCATGCCCGATCTGCGAGCTGACCGTGATGCCGCCGCCCATCTGTTCGGCCAGCATCGAGCAGATCGTCAGGCCGAGCCCCGTGCCGCCATATTGCCGCGAGATGCCGTCATCGGCCTGGCTGAAACTGTCGAAGATCCGCCCGATCCGATCCTGCGCAATGCCGATCCCGGTGTCGGCCACATCGATCCGCAGCATGTCACTCTCCACCCCGGGCGGATGAACCGTGATGGTGACCGCGCCCTCCCGGGTGAATTTCACCGCATTTCCGGCCAGGTTCAGCAGAATTTGCCGCAGCTTGCCCTCGTCGCCCAGAACGGTCACGTCCTGCGGCAGGACCAGACGCAGCTCCAGCTGCTTTTTCGCCGCCACGGGTTCGAGAATGCGCAGGATGCCGTTCAGCGCCGCCTCGAGCGAGAAGGGCCGGCTTTCCAGCGTGGATTTGCCCGACTGCAGCTTGGCGAGGTCGAGGATGTCGTTGATGATCTCCAGCAGGAGGCGGCCGGAGTCCACGATCGTATCGACATATTCGCGCTGTACGAGGTTCAGCTTGGTATCGGCCAGAAGCTCTGCCACGCCGATCACGCCATTCATCGGGGTGCGGATCTCGTGACTCATATTGGCCAGAAAGCGCGATTTCGCCTGGCCCGCTTCTTCCATCGCGGCATGGGCGCGGGCGAGTTCGTCCTGACGCTCCTTCGCTTCGGTGATGTCGCGTTCGACGGCAACCCGGTGGCGCAGCTGGCCCGTGTCGTCGAAGATCGGCGTGATCGAGGTTTCGACCCAGAACAGCCGGCCCGACTTGGACCGGTTGAGCACCTCGGCCCGGACCGGCCGGTTCTGCTGCAGCGCCAGATCCAGCTGCGCGGTGGTGTCCGGGTCGGTTTCCGGGGCATTGAGCACCTCGCCCGGCAGGCGCCCCAAAACCTCTTCCAGCGCATAGCCGGTGCTGCGAGAAAAGGCCTCGTTCACCCATTCGATCCGCCCATCGGGACCCGAGACGAGGATGCTGTCATTGGCATATCTTGCAACCAGGGCAAGGCGTTGGCTGTCCTGGCTCGACCTCGCAAGCTCGATCTGCGCCAGTTCCTGTTCGTGCTGATGCTTCAGCAGCGCATATTCGTTCTGCCGTCGCCGTCGATGACTTCGCTCGCTCACCCGGATGAAGAGGACCGAGATCGAGGTCAGCAGCACCAGCGCCGCTGCGAAAAAGCCATATTCCTGCGATGTGGCCAGCGAAGGCATGGCGAGGTCGAGCGCCATCAGCCCAAAGCCGGTCAGCGCGTAGAGCGCCAGCCGCACATCCGCCACGACGCGCAGATGCGGCCGGGTCAGGCCCGCGTTGACGATGGCGGCCACAAGACAGGCGGCGGCAAAAAAGCGGGATTCGTGCAGCGGGATGCTGCGCCAGATCAGCGCGACACTCAGCGCGGTCGTGGCCGACTGCACCCCGGCCGTCACCACCGCCGCGCGCAGCGGCCAAGGTCCCGCATCCCCGCCTTCCAGCCGGTGGATCACCCAGCGCAGGCAAAGCCCATCGACAGCCTCGCCGGCAAGGAGCAGCAGCGCCAGCACCATCCCGAGCGGCGGCGATTCCAGAAGGCCGATGATTCCCGCGCCGAACAGCGTCACGATCTGACGCTGCCAGAAAGCGGCGCCCCGACCCTGCGCATAGTGCAGAAGGCGGCCGCGCGGGCTTGTCCGGTCTTCGAAATGCGCGAGGTCGATCAGCGCTTCCGTGCGAAAGTCGCGGCTCTCCGCCATGCCAAGTCCTTCCTGGTCCTGAGCGGAGCCTAAGGCCTGCAGGGTTAAGGAAGGCTGAATGTCAGGGCAGCAAAGTGACTCCGGCCGCGGTCATCGCCTTTTCCTGCGCCGCCAGCGAGCCGCCAAGGTCGATGGCCCGGCAGGCGCCCATCAGCACGCTGGCGTCAAAGCCGCGTGCCCCCGCATCCAGCGCCGAAAAAGCCACGCAATAATCGGTCGCAAGGCCGACGAAGGTCAGCGTGGAAATGCCACGCCCGCGCAGGTAAGTCTCGAGCCCGGTTGGGGTTTTCTTGTCATTCTCGAACAGGGCGGAATAGCTGTCGATGGCGCTGCGAAAGCCCTTGCGCAGGATCATCTGTGCGGGATCGGTGCGCAGATCGGGGTGAAACAGCGCGCCCGTGCTGCCCTGGACGCAATGCGCGGGCCAGAGGGTCTGCATCCCGTAAGGCATCTCGATCTGGGTGAAGGGCGCGTGGCCCGGGTTGTTCGCGGCGAAAGACGAATGGTCGGCGGGGTGCCAGTCCTGGGTCAGGACGACGGTCTGAAATTCGTCCATCAAGGCGTTGATGCGGGGGATGATCGCGTCCCCTTCCGCCACGGCAAGGGCGCCGCCGGGGCAGAAATCGTTCTGCACGTCGATCACGATCAGGGCTTCGTTGCTTGGGCGCATCATGTCCTCCACAGTCTGGATCAGGGTTAGGCATGCGGGCGGCGGGGGTCAAGCGGGCGCACCTCTTGAGTTGGGCGGCGCGAAGGACTAAGGCGCGGCCATGATCATCATCGCGGCACTTTACCATTTCACCCCCTTTCCGGAGCCCGACGCCCTGCGCGGGCCGCTGCTGGCGCTTTGCCAGCAAGAGGGCATCAAGGGCACGCTTTTGCTGGCGGGTGAGGGGATCAATGGCACGGTCGCCGGAAGCCGCGCCGCGATTGATGCGCTTCTGGATGCAATCCGCGCCTTGCCGGGCTGTGCCGATCTGGTCTGGAAGGAAAGCCAGGCCGAGGCGAACCCTTTCACCCGCCTCAAGGTCCGCCTGAAGCGCGAGATCGTGACGCTGGGCGTCGAGGGCGTCGATCCTCTGGCCCGCGTCGGCCATCATGTGGCGCCGCAGGACTGGAATGCCCTCATCTCCGACCCCGATGTGGCGGTGATCGACACGCGCAATGGCTACGAAGTCTCGATCGGCAGTTTTGCGGGCGCCGTTGATCCCGGCACCAGCACCTTCCGCGAGTTCCCGAAATGGTGGCAGGACAACCGCGACAGGTTCGCCGGCAAGAAGATCGCGATGTTCTGCACCGGCGGGATTCGCTGCGAGAAATCAACCAACTACCTGCTGGGCGAGGGCGTGCCCGAGGTCTACCACCTGCAGGGCGGCATCCTGAAATACCTTGAGGAAGTTCCGCAGGAGGAAAGCCTCTGGCAGGGCGAATGTTTCGTCTTTGATGCCCGGGTCGCGGTGGGCCACGGACTGGCGCAAGGCACGGCGCGGATGTGCCGGGCCTGCGGGCATCCTTTCCTTGACGGCGCGCATTGCCCGGACTGTGGCCCCAAAACTTGATTGTAATGGTCACAAATTAGAATTTGACCCTGCGCGCGCACAGCGCCAGTTTCGCCCGACATTCCACCCGCTCCTGGGGGCCGCGCCATGCCGAAAACATCGATCTTCACCCCGATCCTGATCGCAGGCTGCGCGGTTCTGCTGCTGAACTTTGCGATCCGCGCCAGTTTCGGCGTGTTCCAGATCCCGATCGCGGCCGAGTTTGGCTGGCCCCGGTCGGATTTCTCGCTGGCGATTGCGGTGCAGAACCTGGCCTGGGGCATCGGCCAGCCGATCTTCGGCGCGCTGGGTGAGAAGTTCGGCGACCGCAAGGCGATCATCGCAGGCGCCCTGCTTTACGCTTTGGGGCTGGTGCTGTCGGCCTTTGCCACCACGCCGGGCACGATGCAGCTTCTGGAGATTCTCGTCGGTTTCGGCATCGCGGGCACCGGGTTCGGCCTGATCCTCGCCATTATCGGCCGCGCCGCAAAGCCCGAGCATCGCAGCCTGGCGCTCGGTATCGCCACGGCGGCGGGCTCGGCAGGCCAGGTGGTGGGCGCGCCCACGGCGCAGCTTTTGCTGCAGCATTACCACTGGCAGACCGTCTTCGGCATCTTCGCCGTGGTGATCCTGGTCACACTTTTCGCGCTGCCCTTCCTGAAAGGCGCGCCGATGGCCAGCAAGGCCGAGCTGGAGGAAAGCCTCGGCACCGTCCTGATCCGCACCTTCAAGGACCCGTCTTATGCGATGATTTTCATGGGGTTCTTCTCCTGCGGCTATCAGCTGGGCTTCATCACCGCGCATTTCCCGGCCTTCGTCACCGAACGCTGCGGCGCGATCGATCCGACCGGGATTCTGGCCGGGATCGGGATTTCCTCGACCTCGATCCTGGGGGCGGTGGCGATTTCGGTGATCGGGCTCTTCAACATCGCGGGCTCGATCCTCGCCGGGCTGATGGGCAAGCGCTATTCGAAGAAATACCTGCTGGCGGGGATCTATACCGGGCGGACCATCGCCTCGGTCCTTTTCATCATGCTGCCGATGACACCGGGGTCGGTCCTGCTGTTTTCGGCGGTGATGGGGGCGATGTGGCTGGCGACGGTGCCGCTGACCTCGGGCCTCGTCGCGCATCTGTACGGGCTGCGCTACATGGGGACGCTTTATGGCTTCGTCTTCCTCAGCCACCAGATCGGCAGCTTCCTTGGCGTCTGGCTCGGCGGGCGGATGTATGACCTGACCGGGGATTACACCATGGTCTGGTGGATCGGCATCGGCGTCGGGGCGTTTTCGGCGCTGATCCACCTGCCGATCCGCGAGCGGATGGTGGCCGTCCCCGCCTGACGCTTCCCAAGCCCCGGGCTTTCCGTTATCGCGAGGGAAATGCCCGAGGATGCCATGACCGAAGCCCCAAGCCGCCCGATCGAGGTGATCGCCCCCAACCTCAAGCGTCGCCTGTCGGGGGTGACGGCGACGGTGGTGCGGCTGATCCCGATCCAGGCGCGGATGATCGGGATTGTCGCGACCGGGCCGGGTCTGCCGCCCGAGGTGCCGCATATCCCGCTGTGGCGCCTGCCCTTTCTGTCGCGCAGGCGCTGGCGGGTCTGGCATGCGCGGCGCAATACGGAAATGGCCTTGGGCCTGATCCTTCGGCATCTGTTCCTCTGCAGGTTCCGGCTGCTTTTCACCTCGGCCGCGCAGCGCCATCACAAGGGCTTCACCCGCTGGATGATCGCGAAGATGGACCGCGTGGTGGCAACATCCGAGCGGGCGAAGTCCTATCTGAAAGTGCCCTCCACCGTGGTCATGCATGGCGTGGACACCGGGATTTTCCACCCCGCCGCCGACCGGGCCGCCCTGCGCGAAAGCTTGGGGATTGCGCCGGATGCGGTGGTTCTGGGCTGTTTCGGCCGGGTCCGCGCGCAAAAGGGTGTCGATCTGCTGGTCGATGCCGCCTGCGCCCTTCTGCCCTCGCGCCCGAAGGTCCGTATCCTCTTCACCGGAAGGGTGACCGAGGACAACAAGGCCTTCCACGAGGAACAGCTTGCCAGGCTCAAGGCCGCCGGCATCGCCGACCGGGTGAGTTTCCTGGGTGAGATCCCCTGGGCCGAGGTGGTGCGCCATTATCAGGCGCTGGATCTTTTCGTGGCGCCTGCGCGGTGGGAGGGTTTCGGCCTGACGCCCCTGGAGGCGATGGCCTGTGCGGTTCCCGTCGTCGCCTCCCGCGTCGGCGCTTTCGAGACGCTGATCACGCCGCAGGTCGGCTCTTTGGTGGCAGCGGGGGATGCGGCGGCGCTGACCGGGGCGCTGGCGGTCTGGATCGACAATCCCGCCCTTCTGACCTCGGGCGGCGAGGCGGCGCGCGCCCATGTGCTGGCCCGCCACCGGATCGAGGATGAGGCGGCGACCCTGGTGGGCATCTACCGCCAGATGCTGGAACAGCCGTGACGCGGCTGGGGTTCTACCTCGCCCGGACCTTCCGGCAAGAGGCGCCTCTGGCCGCGATGGGTCTGCCCATGGCGCAGGTTCTGGCGCAGATGCAGGGGCGGATCGCGCTGGTCGGCAATGCGCAAAGCCTTGGCAAGGCGCAGTTCGGGGCCGAGATCGACGCCGCCGACCTCATCCTGCGGATCAACCGCGCACCGATGCCGAGTGTTGCCAGTCACGGCAGCCGCACCGATGTTCTGTGCCTCGCCACCAGTCTGGACGCCGCAAGCCTTGCCCGGCTGAACCCGCGCCTCGTGCTCTGGATGTCGCACAAGCGCAAGCGGCTGCCCTGGGACGTGGCCAGCCATCCCGGCTTTGCCCTGCCGCCTCGGGAAGATTTCTTCCGGCTCAAGGCGCTGTTGCAGGCGCCGCCGACCACCGGGCTGATGATGATCGACATGCTTTCGCGCAGCCCGGCCACTTCTGTTGCGCTTTACGGTTTCGATTTCTTCGCCAGCCTCTCGCTCTCCGGTCGCAGGACGGCGGCGCAGGTGCCGCATGACTTTGCCGCCGAGCGCGGCTTTGTCGAGGCTTTGATGGCGCGCGACCCGCGCTTTACCCTGAAGTCTCCTCCGCTTTAACGGAATAATCCCTGCGGCAGCGGAGAGTTGGCGCTTTGCCCCATTCGCCCCTTTCGCCCCCCGCGCGCATAGGCTAAGGCGCAACCGTCTTTGACATGAAGGAGAACCCCGATGGGCTATAAGGTCGTCGTCGCGGGTGCCACGGGCAACGTGGGCCGCGAAATGCTGAACATCCTCGCCGAGCGCGAGTTCCCGGTTGACGAGATTGCCGCGCTGGCATCGCGAAAATCGCTGGGCACTGAAATCAGCTTTGGCGACAAGACCGTCAAGACCAAGGACCTTGAGACTTTCGATTTCACCGGCTGGGACATTGCCCTGTTTGCCGTGGGGTCGGAGGCGACCAAGATCTATGCGCCCAAGGCCGCGGCGGCGGGCTGCATCGTGATCGACAACTCCTCGCTCTACCGCTACGACAGCCAGATCCCGCTGATCGTGCCGGAAGTGAATGCCGATCAGATTTTCATGTACAAGAACAAGAACATCATCGCCAACCCCAACTGCTCCACCGCGCAGATGGTCGTGGCGCTGAAGCCCTTGCATGACCGCGCCAGGATCAAGCGCGTCGTGGTCTCCACCTACCAGTCGGTTTCCGGCGCGGGCAAGGAAGGCATCGACGAGCTTTGGGACCAGACCAAGGGCCTTTACGTCCCCGGTCAGGAAGTGGCGCCGAAGAAGTTCACCAAGCAGATCGCCTTCAACGTGATCCCGCAGATCGACGTTTTCCTGGACTCGGGCGAGACCAAGGAAGAGTGGAAGATGGTGGCCGAGACCAAGAAGATCCTCGATCCGGCAATCAAGGTCGTGGCGACCTGCGTCCGGGTTCCGGTCTTCGTCGGCCATTCCGAGGCGATCAACATCGAGTTCGAAGAGCCGCTGGACTGGCAGGAAGCGCAGGACATCCTGCGCGAGGCGCCGGGCATCCTGCTTGTCGACAAGCGCGAGCCGGGTGGCTACATCACGCCGATCGAATGCGTCGGCGAATATGCCACCTATATCAGCCGCGTCCGCCAGGATTCGACGGTCGAAAACGGCCTGTCGCTGTGGTGCGTCTCGGACAACCTGCGCAAGGGCGCGGCCCTGAACGCGGTGCAGATCGCCGAACTTCTGGGCAGCAAGGTCCTGAAGAAGGGCTGAACCGGCCGGAGTGATTGGACAAGGCCCTGCCGCAAGGTGGGGCCTTTTTCCTTGGCCTCAGCCGCCCTCCAGCGCCGCGACGAAAGCGTTGAACAGCTTGCGCATCGCGGGTTTTTTGTAGGGAAACACCTCGGCGCTGTCCATGTCATGGACGATCATCGCGACATCGAGTTCAAAGACCAGAAGCCGCCCGTCCGGCAGTTCGGCGCAATCGATGCCGAAATAATCGAGGCCGATCGCCTCGGCCAATCCGGCAAAGGCCTGGGCGTGGCGCGTCGCAAAGCCGGTGTCGAAATCCGCCATCCAGGCCGCCTCGATCGCACGCCTGCCGGGGTTCGTCTCCATCGCGGCATTGAGGTAATGCACCATCCAATGCGGCGACGCGGCCATGTGGCTGGCAAAGGGTTGCCCCTTGATCAGAACGACCCGCGCCTTGGCATAAAGCCCGTCCGCGCCGCGATAATCGATGAAGGGGGCGGTGAAGAACTCCTCCCCCGGGTGGGTGGCGAGGAAAGCTTCCAGATCCTCGGTCGTCTCCACCTTCGCCAGACCCTGCCCGGCGTGCGAGCCGAGCGGCCGGATCACCGCGGGAAAGTCGAAGAACCGCCGCGCCCGGACGGCGGCGATCAGCATGAAGCGGCTGACGCGGCGGGTCTGCGGGCAAAGAAGCCCCGGCACCTCGGCCAGAAGGTCGCTGACCCGGTCGCGGCTGAGGCGGGCGATCAGGGCGGGGGCGTTGTTGATCACCCGGCCGGGATGGTCTTTCAAAAGGCGCGCGAGGTTGGCCAGGACCGGCGCGTTCTGCGGCCCTTCGCCGACCGCCATGAAGATCACGTCATGCGGCGGCAGATCGTCGAGGGTTTCGGTCGCCTCATCGACAAAATGCTGGATCAGCACGGCATCCGACCCGGCCAGCAGGAAGTCGATCGGCGTATTGGCCATGAAATCGCCCGGCGTCACCAGGGCCAGAACCCTTGGACCGGTGCCCGCGCCGTGGATCACCTCGTAACTCGGCTGCAGCTGCACGGCGGCGCGCTGCATCACCCGCCCCTCCGCGGCCAGATCGCCGCCCTGCGCCATGAGCAGCGTCGACAGATCCATCGCGGCGCCGGGATCGGCGACCTCTGCCGCGGCGCGGGCGATCAGCTGCGCCGCCAGCGGCGTCAGATCGACCTGCGCATAAAGCTGGCTGAGGATCGCAGCCGGGCCAAGGCTGCGGCTGAGGGGCCTGCGAAAGGCTGCGGGATCGGCATGCTGCATGGGCGCTCCTTCTGATGCGTGCCTCAGGGCTACCGCAGCAAAATGAACGAGTGGTTTAAAGCGCCGATCCCGCCCTTGTTAATTCCGCCTCAGGCGCCGGCGGCTTTCAGCGCCTTTTCCAGATCCTCGGCCTGTTCGCATTTGCCGCAGAGGCCCTGCAGCTTGGCGAGGTTGGCCTTGGCCTTGTCGATCTTGCCGGTGGTGATGAACAGCTCGCCCTGATATTCCAGCGCGCCCAGATGGTTGGGGTTGATCTTCAGCACGGTCAGATAGGCCTTGTCGCTGTCCGACAGCTGGCCGAGCTTGCGATAGGTGAAGCCGAGCAGGTTCCATGCGTCGGCGTTCTTGGGGTCTTCCTTGGTCACGTTCATCAGCTTGGGCAGGGCGGCGGCGAAATTGCCCTCGTTCACCATGGCCTTGGCCTCGTCATAGGCCGAGGCGGTCGGGCTGGCGGCGGCGCTGCCGTCGTCGGTGCCAGCGGCCATCACCGGCGCGGCGAGGACAGAGAAAATGGCCAGAATGCCCACCAGAAAGCTGCTGAAAATATGCGTCATCGGAAGTCTCCTTGTTGATCTTGGCCAGAATGATACGGTGGTTCGGCAAATTTCCGGCTTCAAGCCTGCGTGACGGCCTTCAGGCCAGACCTTCGCCAGCGAGAACCTGCCGGATCGAGGTCGCACATTTCGTGACGATCTCGTCCAGTTCGGCGTCGCTGCAATTGTAGGGCGGGGCGAGAATCACGATATCCCCGTTCACGCCATCCACATTGCCACTGACCGGGTAGCACACAAGCCCGTTTTCCATGGCCTGCGCCCTAATCTTCAGCGCCAGCTGGCGCGCGGCGGGAAAGGCGGCCTTGCTGGCCCGGTCGGCGACCAGTTCGGCGCAGATGAAATGGCCGCGGCCGCGGATGTCGCCCAGGGCCTCGACCCCCGACAGGGCCTCGGCCAGCCAGGATTGCAGCCGGGGGCCGTTGGCGGCGACGCGGGGCAGCAGATCTTCCCGGTCGATGATCTTCTGCACCGCCACCGCGGCGGCACAGGCGGCGGTGTGGCCGGAAAAGGTGTGCCCGGTGCCAAAGGCCCCGTCGCGGGCGCGGATCACCTGCCAGACGGCCGTGGTGCAGATGGCGGCGCCCAGCGGCAGGTAGCCCGCGGCGAGGCCCTTGGCGACCGACATGATGTCAGGCTCCACCCCGTCATGGGCCAGCGCGCGCCAGGTGCCGGTGCGGCCCGCGCCACACATCACCTCATCCGCGATCATCAGGATGCCGTAACGGCTGCAGATCTCGCGCACGCGCCTGGCATAACCTGCGGGCGCAGGAACGCAGCCGCCGGCGGCGCCGACGACGGGTTCGAAGATGAAGGCGGCGATGGTCTCCGGCCCCTCGCGCAGGATGGCGGCCTCCAGTTCGGCGGCGCAGGCCTCGCCCAGGGTTTCGGGCGTGGCACCGAGGATCGGGCGGTAGTCATTGGCGGGCGAAAGCTTGATCGAGGGGATGAAGGCGCCCTCATAGGCCGCCGTCCTTTCGGCAAAGCCCGAAACCCCCAAGGCGCCCAGGGTGTTGCCATGCCAGGACCGCTGGCGCGAGATGAAACGGCGGCGCGATTTCTGGCCATTGGCGGTATGGTATTGCAGCGCGATCTTGAGGCAGCTTTCCACCGCCTCCGACCCGCCGGTGACAAAGACCATCTCGTGCAGCGTCCCGCCGCAACGGGCGCGGATGATCTCGGTCAGTTCCTCCAGCGCGTCGGTGGTGAAGTTGTAGCGGTAGCCATGCGCGATCGAGGTCATCTGGGCCATGACGGCGGCGTTCACCTCGTCATTGGCATGGCCAAGGCAATAGACCGCAGGCCCGCCCGAGCCGTCGATATATTGCTTGCCGTTCATGTCCCACAGGTAACTGCCCTTGGCGCGGATCACCTTGGGCAGGCCGTCGGTGGCTTTGAGATGTTCGGTCTTGGCGTGGCTGGTCGGCATGGTCGGCTCCTGTTTGGGCGGAGAGTGGCAGGCGGCGGCGGGGCCAGCAAGGGGGCAAAGCCGCTTGCCCGAAAGGGCCGGCGGGCCTAGGCTCAGGCCAATTACAGGAGAATTTTCATGCGCATCACCCTTGGCCTTTTGGCCCTTGTCCCGCTTTCGATTCCCGTGCCGCTTTGGGCGGATACCGTCCTGGCGACCAGCCATATCACCGCCGTGACCATCTACCCGCAGGGCGCGCAGATCACCCGCGAGGTGAGTTTCGACGCCCCGCCCGGCGCGCATGAGCTTTTGATCACCGATCTGCCCGCCAAGGTCGCGCCGGTGATTTTCCGCCTCACCTCGCCGGATGCGACCGTGGGGGCCTTTGCGATGCGCACCGACCGCCTGCCGCCCCGCACCGCGCCGACCACCCCGGCGATGGAGGCGGCCAAGGCCGGCGTCAAGGCGGCGGAGGCCGATCTCGCCAAGGCGCAGGGCGCCGTCGATGCGATCTCTGCCCAGGTCGAGGCGCAGCAGGCCCAGATCGCCTTTCTGACCGGGTTGAAGCTGGACGGGGCCGGGGCTACGGCCGAGGGGCTGACCGCGATCGCCGACATGGTGCAGACCAAGGTTCTGGCCGCACGGCAGGCGGCGCAGGCCGCCAGTCTTGGCCTGCCCGCAGCACAGGAGGGCGTGACGACCGCGCAAGAGGCGCTCGACAAGGCCAAGGCCGCAGAGGCGGCCCTGTCCATGGGGGATGAGGATTACGCAGCCCTTTCGGTCGCCGTCACCAGCACGGGCAAGGGCGGCCATCTGACCGTGACGCATTACATGGAGGATGCCTCCTGGCTGCCGATCTACTACATGGCACTCGACCGCAAGGCACCGAAGCTGACGGTGGACCGCGGAGTCCTGGTCAGTCAGGCGACCGGCGAGGATTGGACGGGGGTCGATCTGACCCTTTCCACCGCGCGCCCCGGGGAACGGTCCACCGCATCGCTGCTTTTCCCCGAGCGGAAGCAATTCGTCCCGCCGAGCCGCGGGCTCGCCGCGGGGGCTGCGGAGGACATGTCCTCGGCGGAGCCGATGATTGCCGCCGAACCCGCGCCCGTGGTGTCGAAAACCGTGGCGGCTGGGATGAATTATCAGGGCGACACCGTGGTCTATCACTATCCCGAACCTGTCGATGTGGCCACGGGCGTCGAGAATCTTCGACTTGCGCTGGACGAGTTGACCTTCACGCCCGAGATTCAGGCCGTCGCCGTGCCCCGCTATGACCAAACGGCCTTTCTGGTCGCCAAGTTGACCAACACCGCGAAGGAAGTCCTGCTGCCGGGCACTGCGCTGTTCACCCGCGACGGCGCCTTGGTCGGTGGCGCGGAACTGGAGGCCTTGGCCCCCGGCGGCAAGGTGGACCTTGGCTTTGGTGCTATCGAGGGGCTGAAGCTGACCCGCGACATGCCCCTGCGGGCCGAGGGCGACCGGGGGATCTTCACCTCCTCGACCCAGATCGAGGAGAAGGCGGTGCTGAAGGTCGAAAACCTGACGGACGAGGCCTGGCCCATCCATCTGCTGGATAAGGTGCCCTATTCGGAAACCGAGGATATCAAGATCACCTATACCGCCGATCCCGGGGTCACGACGGAAGATGTCGATGGCCAGCGCGGCATCCTCGCCTGGGATTTCGACCTTGGCCCGAAGGAGACGAAGGAGGTCAAGCTCGACAGCGTGATCTCCTGGCCGCAGGGCAAAGAGGTGGAGTAGGCGTCAGACGAACTCCACCTGCCGGTTCCACTGGATCAGGACGACGCAGCCATCCTCGGACCAGACCGAATGCACGCTGCCTTCGGGGTTGAGGACCAGCGAGCCGGTCGGATAGGTGCCGCGTTCGTCGCTCTGGCTGCCTTCCAGCACGAGGATCGTCTCCAATCCGCGGTGAAGATGCCGTGGCACCCCTGCGCCGGGGGCATAGCGCAGCAGGGCCACGGCAGGCTCGCCGGTCAGGATCGGCGAGATTTCGACGCCCTCGCGAAAGGGCTCATAGACGGCATCGCGCCAGGTTTCCGGCAGAAAGCCCGAAAGGGAGAAGGGGTCAGACACCAAGCGCCTCCAGCACCGATGCGGTGGGGGCGGTCCAGCCGACGATGGCCCCCTGCGCACGGATCATCTCAAGTGTGGCGGCCTTGAAGGCGGGGAAATAGCTTTCCGTCGCATCCTCGACCAGAAGACAGGCAAAGCCGCGGTCATTGGCCTCGCGCATCGTGGTTTGCACGCAGACCTCGGTGGTCACACCCGCAAACAGCAGGGTCGTGGTGCCGAGGCGGGCGAGGTCATCGGTCAGCGAGGTGGCGTAGAAGGCGCCCTTGCCGGGCTTGTCGATGACGATCTCGCCGGGCAGGGGGGCGAGTTCGGGGATGATGCCCGCGCCGGGCTCCCCCGCAATCAGGATGCGGCCCATCGGGCCCGCGTCGCCGATCCGCAAGGAGGGGTTGCCGCGCAGGC
Source organism: Rhodobacter sp. P1_C2 (assembly GCF_056406375.1). NCBI lineage: Bacteria > Pseudomonadati > Pseudomonadota > Alphaproteobacteria > Rhodobacterales > Rhodobacter > Rhodobacter sp. P1_C2. Next base: position 208,382 of record NZ_JBFUAG010000003.1, on the reverse strand, counting down.
GTTTCAGTGGCGGGCAGTCCGACAGGTCGGGCGCGTGGCATTCGCGGGTGTGGATTACCGGGATGCCGGCGGCGCGGCATCCGGCCATCAGGGCCGAGGCCGCGGGGATCAGCGCCCGCAACAGGCTGACATCATTGCCCAAAGTCTCGCCAAATCCGCCCGGTTCCATGAAGTCGCGCTGCATGTCGATGACGATCAGCGCCGTGGTCGCAGGGTCGAAGGCGAAGGGGAAGGGCAGGGCGCCCGCGATCTCTGCCATCAGGCGTGGCCTCCCATATGGTGGCCGATGGTGGCAAGATCTGCCGCCGCGGCCGGGGTCTCGAAGGTGATGCGGCCTTCGGACATCACCAGAATGCGGTCGGACAGCTCCATCACCTCATCCAGATCCTCACTCATCAGAAGGACGGCGGCACCGGCGTTGCGCGCGGTCATGATGCGGGCGCGAATCTCGGCCACGGCGGCGAAATCGAGACCAAAACAGGGGTTGGAGACGACCAGCAACTTGACCTCTCCCGTCAGTTCCCGTGCCAGAACCGCGCGCTGCACATTGCCGCCCGAAAGCGCGGCGATAGGGGTGTCGAGCGAGGCGGTCTTGACCTTGAAAGCATCGACGAGCTTCGCCGCCTGATCGCGCATCTGCGCGCCCGACAGCCAGAAGCGGTTTGCCGCCCCTTTGAGGTCAAAGCTGCGGAAGGCGATGTTTTCGGTCACGCTCATCTTGCCGGCGCAGGCGTTGCGCAGGGGTTCTTCGGGCAGATAGCGGACGGCGAGCGCCTGCGCCTCGGGCCGTGTCGCGTGATAGGGCTGGCCGTTCACGCGGATATCACCGGAGGAGGGGCGCTGGCCGGTCAGAACCTCCATCAGCTCCATCTGGCCATTGCCCGAGATGCCCGCGATGCCGACGATCTCGCCGGATTTGACCGTCAGATCGGCGATGGAGATCTCTTTCAGGCCCGACCTATCCCGCGCGGTGACGCCCTTGACCGTCAGAACCTCGGCCCCGGCCTCGCCCTTGCGCGGCAAGGGGGTGCGGGCGGCGGAGGTGCCGATCATCATGGCGGCCATGTCAGCATGGCTGAGGTCCGCGACCTTGCCCTTGCCGACCAGCCTGCCCCGCCGCAGCACCGAGACCTCATCGGCAAAGGCGGTCACTTCGCGGAACTTGTGGGTGATCATCAGCACCGAAATCTCGCCTGCCGTGCAGAGGGCGCGAACATGGCCCAAGACCTCATCCGCCTCATCCGGGGTCAGCACCGAGGTCGGCTCGTCCAGGATAAGAAAGCGGCGACCAAGGTAAAGCTGCTTGAGGATTTCAAGCTTCTGCTTCTCCCCGGCCGCCAGTCGGGAGATCGGTTGATCGAGCGGCACCTTGAAGGGCATCGCGGCCATGAAGGCGGCGAGGTCGCGGCTTTCCTTGGCCCAGTCGATCACGGCGGGCGTGTCGCGGCGGCTGATCACCAGATTCTCGGCCGCGGTCAGCGAGGGGACGAGGGTGAAATGCTGGTAGACCATGCCCAGACCCATCGCATGGGCATCGCGCGGGTCGGCGATCTGCGCCTCTTTCCCGCCGACGATCATCTGGCCCGATGTGGCGTGGTAAAACCCCATCATGCACTTGACGAGGGTGGATTTTCCGGCGCCATTCTCGCCCAGCAGGGCATGAAAGCTGCCGGGGGCGATGTGGATCGAGACATCCTCCAGCGCCGTGAAACCGCCGAAGCGCATGGTCATGCCAAGGGTCGAAACCTCCAGCGCGCCGGGGAGGACGGGGTCCGCGCCAATGACACTCATGCCAGCCCCGCGATCAGGGCGGCGCTGTCGCTGACCGCGCCAAAGACACCGCCCTGCATGGTGACCATCTTCAGCGCCGCCGCATGGTTGCCCGCATCGGTGGCGCCGCAGCAATCCGAGACGATCAGGCATTCAAAGCCGCGGTCATTGGCCTCGCGCATGGTGGTGGAGACGCAGACATCGGTGGTGATGCCGGTCAGGATCAGGTTCTGGATGCCCTTGGTGCGCAGGATCAGCTCCAGGTCGGTGGCGCAGAAGCTGCCCTTGCCGGGCTTGTCGATGATCACTTCGCCGGGCAGGGGGTAAAGCTCGGGGATGATGTCCCAGCCCGGCTCGCCCCGGATCAGGATCTTGCCGCAGGGGCCGGCGTCACCGATGCCGGCGCCGATCTGCTGGCTGCGCCAGCGCTTGTTGGGCGGCAGGTCGGCGAGGTCGGGGCGGTGGCCCTCACGGGTGTGGATGATCATGTAGCCCTTCTCCCGCATCGCGGCGAGCAGCGCCTTGATCGGGCCGATCGGCGCCTGGGTCATCGACAGGTCATAGCCCATCATGTCGACATAGCCGCCCTTGCCGCAGAAATCGGTCTGCATGTCGATGATGATCAGCGCGGTGTTCTCAGGCCGCAGATCGCCGTTCCAGGGCCAGGCATAGGGGGTCGAAGGGATGGTGGACATGAGGGCCTCACTTGGTGATGGAAAGCTCGCCCGGGGCACCCGCCATGGCATGGGTCCGCGAGGAGGTGGCGATCAGCACGCCAAGGGTCAGGACGTAAGGGGCGGCATAGAAGAGGTAATAGCCCGAGGAGACGCCGACCGATTGCAGCGCCGGGCCAAGCGCCCCCGCCCCGCCAAACAGCAGCGCCGCGCCAAAGCAGGCGATCGGGTTCCAGCGGGCGAAGATCACCAGCGCCACCGCCATCAGGCCCTGGCCCGAGGAGAGCCCCTCGTTCCAGCTGCCGGGGTAGTAAAGCGACAGGAAGGCCCCGCCGATCCCGGCAAAAGCGCCCCCTGCCGCGGTGGCGAGGGTGCGGATGACGTTCGGCCGGAGGCCCATCGCCCGGGCGGCATCGGTGCTGTCGCCCACGACACGCAGGATCAGCCCGACCTTGGTGCTGCGGAACATCCAGGCCATGCCAAGCGCCAGCGCGAGGCCCACGACGAACAGAACATTGATCTGCAAGGCCGCCTGCAACTGCGGCAGGTCGGACCAGAAGCCCAAGGGGATCGCCGGCAGATGCGGGGCGACCGGCTGAATATAGGGTTTGCCGAAGTAGAAGGCGATGCCGGTGCCAAAGAGCATCATCGCGATGCCGATGGCGATGTCGTTGACCTTGGGGAGCGAGCAGATCATCCCATGCACCAGCCCGAAGATCGCGCCAGCAAAGGCCGCGACCAGGACGCCCGCCCAGGCGCTTCCGGTGACCACGGCGGTCGCATAGCCCGCCATGGCGCCGAAAACCAAGGTACCCTCCAGCCCAAGGTTGATGCGGCCGGAGCGTTCGGTCAGCACCTCGCCCAGGCTCACGAACAGGAAGGGGGTCGAAACCCGGATCGCGCCGCCGAGAATGGCAATCGGAATGCCCCACAGGCCGATGTCATGTTCCATCAGGCGCTCCACCGTTCCGGCGCGAACAGCTTGAAGCGTCCGTAGGCCGTGTCAGAGATCAGGATCACAAGGAAAACAAAGCCTTGCAGGACGATGATCGTGGCATCCGGCAGATCCATCCGCCGCTGGATCAGTCCAGAGGCCGCGTCGAAACCGGCCAGCAGCAGGGCCACCGGGATGATGGCGAGCGGGTTATGCCGGGCCAGAAAGGCGATCAGAATGCCGGTATAGCCATAGCCCGCCGCGAGCGAGGCATTGGCCGAGCCAAAGACCGCCGTCACCTCGAAGAACCCGGCCAGACCTGCGAAGGCCCCGGCCAGCGCGGTGAAGCCAAGGATCAACTTGCCCACCGGCAGGCCCTGCACCTGCGCCGCCTTGACATTGCCGCCGGCGATCCTTGCCGCAAAGCCCCAGGTCGTCTTGTCGATCAAGGCCCAGGAGATCACGCAGGCCAGCAGCCCGAAGGCGAGGCCCCAATGCACCTCCATCCCCGGCAGGTTGCCGACGCGCAGGCTGTCGGCGAGCGGCAGGGTGGAGGGTTTGTTCAAGGACGCCGGGTCACGGAACGGGCCTTCGACCAGATGGTTCATCAAGGCGATGGCGATATAGGCTAGGAGAAGCGAGGAAATCGTCTCGTTCACCCCACGGTAAAACCGCAAGGCCCCCGCCGCGCCGATCCAGATGCCGCCGATCGCCATGGCGACCAGCGCCATCAGCGGCAGGGCGATCACCGGCGCCACCCCGGCCAGAAGCGGCCCAAGCGCGCCGACGGCCACGCCGCCCAGCACGATGGCGCCCTCTCCCCCGATCACCACCAGCCCGAGCCGGGCCGGAAGCGCCACGCAGAGCGCGGACAAGAGCAATGGCGCCGCCCGCGACAGCGTGTTCTGCAACGAGAAGGCCGAGCCATAGGCCCCCTTCCAGACGATCGCCATGAACTCGATCGGCGATTTGCCCTGCGTGAGCAGGAATATCCCGAAGAGGGCCAAGCCCAGGGCCAAGGCGGCCAGCGGAATCACCACAGCCTCGGACTTCCGCGCCAGCCCCGGAAGCCAGCTGGCCCCCGTGCTGCCGATGATCGCCTGATCTGCCATTTCCGTCTCCTTACGAGGTGGACCCGACTACGCCTTCAACCAGATAGTTCATGCTTTCGAGGGCGATATCGGTTTCCACCTGCTTCTCGCCGTCCTTCAGGATCACGTTGCCCTTGTTGTCCTTCAGCGGCCCCTTGATCACGGCGAAGCCGCCTTTCATGATCTCGGCCATCGTGGCGTCGAACTGCGCCTTGGCTTCCGGCGTCACAGCGGGACCGAGGGGGGACATCTTGATATAGCCGTCGGTCAGCCCGCCGCGCATGAAGTTGGGCAGCGTCTCGCCCGCCATCACGGATTTGACCATGCCGGTATAGACCCCGGCCCAGTTCCACTCGGCCCCGGTCAGGTATTTGTCGGGGGCGAGGGCGGACTGGTTGGCGTGATAGCCGCAGACATAGGCGCCGCGCCCGGCGGCGGTCTGGATGGTGACCTTCGGGCCATCGACGTGGCAGGTGATCACATCGCAACCGGCATCACACAGCGCATTGGTCGCCTCGGCCTCCTTGACGGCCAGCGACCATTCGCCGGTGAAGATCACCTGGCAGGTGATCGTTGGGTCCACCGCGCGGGCCCCCAGCAGGAAGGAGTTGATGTTGAGCAGAACCTGCGGGATCGGCTTGGCCGCGACGAAGCCGATCTTCTTCGACTTGGTCATATGCCCGGCGACGATGCCGTTCAGATATTGCCCCATGCCGATATAGCCGAAATAGCTGCCGACATTGGTGGGCAGACCCTCTTTCCACAAGCCCGCCGCATGTTCGAACCGCACCTCGGGGTATTTCGGCGCGACGGTCAGCACATGGGGGTCGAAATAGCCGAAGGAGGTGGGGAACAGGAGGCTGGCGCCATCGAGGTTGATCATCGATTCCATCGTCTTCTGCACGTCGATGGTTTCGGGCACGTTTTCTTCCTCGACGACGGTCACGCCTTCCATCGCCTTGACGGCGGCAGCACCCTCGGCATGGGCCTGGTTGTAACCGAAGTCGTCCTTGGCGCCGACATAGATGAAGCCGATGGTCAGGGGCGTGGCCGCCCTTGCCATGAAGGGCAGGCCCGAGGTCAGAGCGGCGCCCGAAAGTGCTGCAGCGCCATTCAGAAAGCGACGGCGAGAAAGGGTCATTGGCATCTCCATGTCAGGGTTAGGTCGTGCTGCGATGCGGCATCGACTCGTTAACGCAAGTGTTACGCTTTGAACTGCTGCTGTCGTCTGCTACCTTTGCACCGATCTGCTGCAATCTTTGCAGCACTGGAGGTTCCATGCGCCAATTGACCCCGCTGCAATTCATCGACGCCGTGGCCCGCGCCGGGTCGATCCGCAAGGCGGCCGAGGGCATGGCCCTGACCTCGACCGCGCTGAACCGCCGCGTTCTGGCGCTGGAGGATGAGATGGGCGTGCCGATCTTCGAACGCCTGCCGCGCGGGGTGCGGCTTTCCACGGCGGGCGAACTGCTGATCCACCACCTGCGCACCCAGGCGGCGGAGCTGGAGAAGCTCAAAAGCCAGATCGCCGATCTTGCGGGCGAAAGGCGCGGTCATGTGAACATCGCCTGCTCGCAGGCCTTTCTGCCCTTCTTCCTGCCCGAACAGATCGGCGCTTACCGGCGCGACCATCCCGGCGTGACCTTCTCGGTCCGGGTCCGCGACCGCGAGGCGGCCGAGGCGGCGCTGGTCAACCATGACGCCGACATCGCGCTGATCTTCGAACCGGTCCGCCTGTCTGAGGTGCAGATCCTCGGCTCGGCCCGGCAGACCATCCATGCGGTGATGGGGGCAGAGCACCCCCTGGCCGCGCTCGAGACCTTGCGGCTGCGCGATTGTGCCGGCTATCCGATCGGCCTGCCCACGGCGCAATATGGCGTGCGGCACCTGATCGACCTCGCGCTGATCAAATCCTCGATCGGCTTGCGGGTCGTGCTGGATGCCGACCATTTCGAATTTCTGCGCCGCTATCCGGTGCAGGAGAATCTCATCAGCTTTCAGATCCCGATCGGCCTGCCCTCTGCCGCCGACAGCGAAGGCTCGGTCTTTCGCCCGGTCGACACGCGGGATGTGCCCGAGGGGCGGCTTTACCTGTGTCAGCTGCGCGGGCGCACCCTGCCGGTCGCCGCTGCGAAATTTGCAGCGCAGATCGGCAAGGCGCTGGACGCGCGCTATGATTGAGCGTGTCGGGCACAGGTGGGAACCGGTTTTGCCCGACACGCGACGTCAGGCTTGCGCGGCGCGGAAGGCGCGCCAGCCGCCGTATTGCGTGATCTCGGTCGCGCCCTGCAGGGCATGCGCCTCGCAGAGAAAGCCCGAGATCTGGCTTCCATCCTCCAGCGCCACCTTGCCGATACCGAGGGGCGCCGGGATGCGGGCGACAAAGGCGCCGAAGGCGGCGGCGGGCAGGGCCCAGACCTCGACAATCAGGCCGGGGCCGGTGAAGGCGGGGTCAAATGCCATGCCGGGTTTCGGCGGCACGGTGCCGGCCAGGGCGTAAAGCCGATAGCCGGGGGCGGTCTTCGCCTCGCCCAAAAGAAAGCCGCCCGGCCCGGTCAGTTCGGGGTTGAGCGGCATGCCGGTCAGATGCGCCCCAACCACGCAGATCGGGATGAAGCCTTCGGGGATGGTCACCTCCGGCGCGGCAGGGATGGCGGCCGTCTTGTCCTTGCCCATGCCAGAGGCGGCGGCGGCATGCATCGCCCCGGCAAAGGGCGCCAAAGCGTCATCGCTGAAGCCCGGCCCGACCAGCGTCACCCCGGCCGGCAGGCCCGAAGGGCCAAAGCCCCCCGGCACTGCGATGGCGGCATAGCCCAGAAGGTTGGCGAAATTGGTATAGCGGCCGAAATGGCTGTTCTTCGTCACCGGATCGGCCAGCATGTCGGCGACCGTGTAGGTGGTGGGCGAGGTCGGCAGCATCAGCATATCCACCGAATCCCAGGTGGGGGCGACGATCTGGCGCAAAGCCTCCAGCCGGTAGCGGCCCTTGAACGCCTCCACCGCCGTCTTGGGCAGGGCGCCGGCAATGATCTTGCGCACGGTCGGGTCGAAGTCGTCCGCGTTGGAGGCGAAGAAATCCTCCACCGCGGCCAGACGTTCGGCCACCCAGGGGCCGTCGTAGAGCAGCGCCGCCACCTCGCGGAAGGGGGCGTAGTCGAAGGGGACGATGGTGGCACCCAGGCTTTCGGCGCGGGCGATGGCGGCGTCATACAGGGCCTCGACCTCGGCATTGCCGTAGAACTCGCGCTCGGCCCCCGCCAGCACGCCGATGCGCGGCTTGGGCGGCAGGCCGACCGGAACGGCCCGGCGCGAGAAGGGATCGCCGCCGTCGAACCCGTCCATCACCCGGCGGATCGCCACGCCATCCGCGACCGATCCGGCAAAGACGGTCACCACATCGACGCTGCGGCAGGCGGGGACGACCCCGGTGTTGGGCACGAGGCCGGGTGTCGGCTTGATGCCGACGAGGTTGTTGAACATCGCCGGAACCCGGCCTGACCCCGCCGTATCGGTGCCCAGTGCAAAGACCGCGAGGCCAGAGGCCACCGCCACCGCCGACCCGCTCGACGATCCGCCCGAGACATAGTCGGCATCGAAGACCGAGCGCGGCGCGCCATAGGGCGAGCGCGAGCCGTTCAGCCCGGTGGCGAACTGGTCGAGGTTGGTCTTGCCGATCACGATCGCCCCCGCCGCGCGCAGCCGGGCCACGGTCACGGCATCTTCCGCCGGAGCATATTCAAAAGCCGGGCAGGCAGCGGTGGTGGGCAGGCCCGCCACGTCGATATTATCCTTCACCGCAAAGGGGATACCGTAAAGCGGCTTGCCTTCCGCCCCCGCTGCCATCACGGCACGGGCGGCCGCGCGCAGGGCCTCGTCCGGGGTGGCGGTGATGAAAACCGCCTTGTCGGCCAGGGCGGCGCGGCGGGTGATGACCTCCTCGATCACCTCCAGCGGGGTCATGCCGCTGGCATAGGCGGCTTGCAGGGCGGGCAGGGTCAGAATGGCGGGCAGCATGACGGGCTCCTTCAGCGGCAATCGAGGTCCGGGCAGGCCCGGGTCCCCGCGAGGCCACGCTTGCCCAAGCCCCTTGCGCAAGCCTTCTGTCGGACCGCACGGCGACTTGGCCTCTTTTGTTCTTCTGTCGCACAAAAAACAGGCGAAGATGAGTGAAAATCAGGCGGTGAACGGCCCTTCTGCCTCAGATCCAGCCAAGGAGCCGCCACCACAGGTAATCCAGCGGCAAAAGCCCCAGAATCGTCAGCGCGGCCAGCGGCAGGATGACCCGCAGAAGATGCGAGAGCTTCTCGCCCGAGAGCTGCATTGCCACGACCAGGGGCGCGATCTGGTAGGGGAAGAAGACGGTCGAAAAGCCGATCACCTGGGTCATCAGAAGGGCGGGCAGGCTGAAGCCGGTCAGATCCGCCAGCTCCTGCGCCAGCGGGGTCAGGACCGAGGGCACGCTCGGCGCCGTGGTGAAAAGCCCGGTGACCATGGCCATCCCCGACAGCGAGACGAAGTTGACGAAATCGCGCCCCGGCTGCAGCGGCAGCACCGACTCCAAGAGATGCCCCAGCAGCGCGCCGAGGCCCGAAGCATTGACCAGCGTCCCCAGCGTCAGGGCGCCGACCACGAAGAGCAAGAGCCCGAAATCGACCGAGGCCTTGAAGGCCGCAGGGCTGACCACGCCCAGACGCGGGCTCAGCAGGACGGTGGCGGCGGCGATGCCGATCCAGGCCGGGTTGATGCCGTGGAAGTGGTCGGTGATCCAGAATCCCAGCGTGATCAGAAGGGTGACCATGACCCGCAGCTCGGCCCCGCTCGGCGCGGCGGCGGCCGCTGCGGCCACATGAACCGGCGTCGCCACTTTGGCCGGGAACAGCCGCAGGATCAGCCAGACAGTCAGGGCCGATTTCACCAGCCCGAGGATCGGGTAATGCAGGGCCAGATATTCGGTATAGCCAAGGCGGACATGGCCGATCGTCTCGGCCGCGCCGGTCAGCACCATGTTGGGGATATTGGCGGTCAGGATGGCAAAGCTCGGCACGTTGCAGGCCAGCGTCAGCGCCACCGCAATCCCGCTGCGCCCGCGCGACCCGGGGCCAAAGCCGGCGCGGTCGGCCAGCGCCATGCCGATCGGGATCATCACCACCGCCCGCCCGACCGAGGAGGGCATGACGAAGCCCAGAAGCATCGCCACCCCCGTCAGCCCGACGATCAGGCCGGGATAGCTGCCCCCCAGATGCGGCCCCAGCGCCCCGGCCAGCCTTGCGCCAAGCCCCGACTGGGCGATGGCGCTGCCGATCACGAAGCCCGAGACGATCAGCCAGACCGCCGCCGCGCCAAAGCCGGCAAAGACCTGATCCGAGGGCGCAAGTCCGAAGATCAGCGCGACCGAGAACAGGATCAGGCTCGCCAGGTAATTCGGCACCACGCCGGTCGCCCAGAAGCCCAGCGTGACCAGCACCGCGCCGAGGATGCGGCCCTGAACCGGCGTCAGGCCCGCAGGTGTCACCAATGCGAGGGCGAGGGCGACCAGGACAAGGATCAGCATGAAGGCCTGTTTGATCATCAGACTGCGGGTGTGGGTCATTGCGGCCTCCTTTTCTGTGCCGGGCCAGACTAGCCGGAAGGGCGCTTCTGCGTTAGACAGGTATCATGACAGAGGATATCGCTGACACGACAGATCAAGGCCCGAGCGGCACCGGCTTTGTCCAGGACCCCAGCCGCCCGATCCTGGCGCATGGCCGCCTCTTCCGGCCGGGCGACGCCGTGCGCCCGCACAGCCACCCCCGGGCGCAGCTTCTCTGGGCGGCGGAGGGGGTCTTGCGCGTCACCGGCGGCGGCAGCGTCTGGATCGTGCCGCCAAGCCATGCGGTCTGGATCGCGGCCGACACGCGGCACGCCGTCAGCTCGGAAACCGAGGCGCAGATCCGCAACCTCTACTTCGACGCGGCCCTGCCGGCGCGGCGGCAGGAGGCCTGCGCGGTCCTGTTGCTGACGCCGCTGATGCGGCAGCTGATCCTGCGGCTGGCGGCGCAGGACATGACCCGCGCCTTCGATGCGCGGTTGCAGAACCTCTGCGCGGTGATCCTCGATGAGGTCGCGGCGCTGGAACCGGCGCCGCTGTCGCTTCCCGGTGGGCAGGACCCGCGGCTGGTGCGGCTGACCCGGCATCTGGGCGGCGCCCCCGCCGACCCGCGTGGTCTGGCCGTGCTTGCCACCTTTGCCGGCGCGAGCCCCCGCACGTTGGAGCGGCTGTTCCGCGCCGAGACCGGGTTGACCTTCCGGCAATGGCGGGCACGTCTGCGCCTCCTCGCCGCGATCGAGCGGCTGAACCTTGGGCAAAGCAGCACGACGATCGCCTATGGCCTCGGCTACCGCTCGGTCAGCGCCTTTGTCGCGGCCTTTCACGACCAGTTCGGCTGCCCGCCGCAAAGCTTCCTGCAGCCGCGGCCTTAGGTCTGCGGCCCTAAGTTTGCGGCACGAAGGTCACGAAACGCCCGATGAGGAAGCTGACCACCGCCGCCACGGCCGAGGTGACCAGAAGCAGCAAGGTGTCATGGAAGAACTGGTGGCTGACGAAATGCGTCGTCACCGCAGAGACCAGCGAGACCGAGCCGATCTGCGTGGCGACGTAAGAGGCAAAGGCCGAGGGGCGCGGCTTGTCGATGCGAAAGGCAAAGCGGCGCTGCGCGGTATAGGCCAGCGGGATGGAGGCGATATAGACGAGGACCGAGGTCCAGAACGGCGGCGTCCCGGCAAAGCGGATCAGCGCCGCGGTGGTCATCGAATAGCCAAGGCTGAAACTGCCGCCGACCAGCAGAAAGCGCAGGAAGGTCGCGAGTTGCGGGCTGATCCTCGTCATGGCTGCACCGCCACGACCTCGGGCAGCACCCGGTAGACCTTGAGCGCGGTGCCCGCCACCGGAACCGGCTGCAGCCAGGCCAGGGGATCGCCGCGCATCAGCGCTGCGGCAAATTCCGGCTGGCGGGTCGGGTCGAGGGTGGCGCAGACGGCGACGTAATCGGGCTTGCTGGTGCGGATCGCCGTCAACATGTTCTCGGCGCTGCGGAAGGGGAAGACGCCGTTCCACATCGCCGCTGCACTGCGGTGATAGGGGGCGGCAAGGCCGATGTGATGGGTGGTGGCGATCAGCGGCGCGCCAAGGCCCAGCGTGGTCAGGATGCGCGCCGGCGGCAGGACATCCAGCGCGCCAAGGTCAACGGCATTGCGGCAATCGTTGCCCTTGCCACGGCCATCGGCCAAAATCGCTTGCGGCATCGCGGCCCTTATCAGCGTCGTGACCGGCAGGCTGACCACTGCAGGCACCTCCAGCACCAGGGCGGCGGCCACGAGGGCGAGCGAGCGCCGCGCCCCCGGCTGCGCCACCCGCCTTTGCCACAGGACATGCAGGACATAGCCGGTCAGGAACGGCACGGCGCAGCCGGTGAGGTTGGTCATCCGGATCTGGATGAAACTGCCCAGAAACCCGACCGCGCCCAGCACCAGCATCTGAAGCGCTGCCGAATCCTGCGCCGCGATCGCCTCGCCCCCGGCGCCGCCACGGGCCTTGCGCCGCGACCAGAGCAGCAGCGTGGTCAGGGCGATGACGGCGAAGACCGGGGTCAGAAGCAGGTTATAGGTGGCGGGGTTGTGGCCGGCGAAGACCAGGCCGGGCTGCGCCTCGGTGATCTGGGTGGTCATCATGGCCCGCACCTCGGCCGGCAGGGCGCCGTAGGGTCCGGTCAGACAGGGCAGCAGCAGCGGCGCGCAGAGGGCGACCCCCAGCCCGGTGATCGCGGCAGAGGCCGCCAGTCGCGCAACCGGATGGCGCAGCCAGCGCCGCGCCGCCAGGGGCAAAAGACAGGCCGCGCCCGCGATCACGCTCAGCGCCAGCACCGGCGGGGCCAGCTCGTCGCAGCGCGGCACCAGCCATTCGCCCGGCCCGGTCTGGCCAAGGAAGAGGACGACCTCTGCCCCGACAAGCGCCAGGCAGAACCCGGTCAGCACGCCATCGGCGTCCCTGCAGGCACAGGCAGAGCGGACCAAGAGCATGGCCCCCGCCACCAGGATCAGCGGCAACGTCTCCAGCCCCACGGCCAGAGAGAAGGCCGCCGCCGCCCCGGCCAGAAGCCCGCGGCGCAGCGCGTCGCCGCGCCCGATCAGGGCAAAGGCCATGACCGCGGTGGTCAGCATCTGCACATTGTGGTGGTCGATCCGCCCCGGCCCGAAGAACAGCGTGCCCATCGGCTGCCACAGCACCGCCATGACCATCGCCATCACCGCAGCCCCCGGCCCGAGGATGCGCCGTGTCGCAAGCCCCACCAGAATCACCATCAGCGCCAGCAGAAGCGTCGGCCAGATCACCAGCGTCAGCCGCTCTGCCACGTCCATCGGCACGACCTTCGACAAGGGCACCAGAATGGCCGAGATCCCGAGGTCGACATAGCGCGACCAGTGCATCGAGATCCCCTCCGGCCCGAGGATGCGGTACTGCATCATGTCGAACCAGCCCTGACCGCCCAGCCAGTCGCGGATCTCCATCAGGCGCATCGTGTCGTCGTTGTCGCCCTTCAGGAGGGTCGCGAAGATGCGCGGAAAGGCGATCACGGCGCGCAGGGCCAGGAAGGCCAGCACGAGGCCAAGGGCCAGGGGCATCACGATCCTCTGGTTCAGCCGCATCACGGTTGCACCGCCAGCACGTCCGGCAGGACCTTGAACACCCGCAGCGCCGTTCCCGCCACCGCCACGGGCTGCAGATAGGGCAAAGTCTCGCCGCGCAGCAGTTGCGCGGTCACGGGGGCAGAGCGGCCGGGGGAGGTGCCGCTGCAGACGGCGACATAATCGGCGCCGGTGCTGCGCAGGGCGGCCACCATGCCCGCGGCGCTGCGGAAGGGGATGATGCCATTGGCATAGGCCGCGGCGCTGCGGTGATAGGGGGCGGCCAGACCATCGTGATGGGTCGTGGCGACCATCGGGGCGGTCAGATCCATCGGCGTCAGGATCCGCGCCTTGGGCAGAATGTCCAGCGCCGCGAGGTTGACCGGATCACGGCAATCGGTCTGCGGCCCGCTTTGGGTCAGCCGGTTCGCCTCCTCCGGCGGCAGCAGGGCGTGGACCACCGCCTTGGCCGGAATGTTCAGGGGGGTCGCCACCTCGGTCAGCAGGGCCGCGCCGATCAGGGCGAGCGACCAGAGCGCCGAGCGTCCTGCGGCGCGCTTCTCCCACAGGCAGCGCAGCAGATAGCCGGTCAGGAAGGGCATGGCGCAGGCGGCGAGAAGGTTCATCCGGATCTGGTAGAAGCTGCCGATCAGACCGACACCGCCCAGCACCAGCATCTGGCCAACGGCGGCCTTCTCGGCCGCGGGGGCGTTGCGGCGCAGGGTCCAGAACAGCGCCGACAGCAGGACCGCGACGAAGACCGGGGTCATGATGCTGTTGTAACCAAAGGGGCTTTGCGCGGCGAAGACCAGCCCGGGCAGCGCCTCGAGCACCTGGGTCGAGATGATCTTCTGCACATCCAGCGGCAGGCTGCCATAGGGCCCGGCAAGGCAGGGGAGCAACAGGCCGGCGCAGAGCTTGACCCCAAGCCCGACCACCACGGCCGAGACGGCCAGCCGGGCCCAGGGCGCGGGCAGCCAGCGCCGCAGCGCCAGCGGGGTCAGGCAGGCGAGGCCCGCAATCCCGCTCAGGGCCAGCACGGGCGTCGCCAGCTTGTCGCAGCGCGGCACCAGCCATTCCTGCGGTCCGGTCTGCCCGAAGAACAGCACCAGTTCCGCCCCGAAGAGTGCCACGCAGAAGCCGATCAGAAGGGGGGTGGCCTCCTCCTGCTCCAGTGCGGCGCGCAACAGCAGAAGCGCCCCGGCGACCAGGATCAGCGGCAGCGTCTCCAGCCCGACGGCAAGCGAGAAGGCCGCCGCCGCCCCCGCAACCAGCCCGCGGCCCAGCGCGCGACCCTGACCGATCATCGCATAGGCCATGATCGTCGTCGTCAGCATCTGGACATTGTGGTGGTCGATCCTCGCCGGGCCGAAATAGAGCGTCCCGATCGGCGCCCATTGCACGACGCTCGCCATCGCGGCCAGCGCGGCCCCGGCGCCCAGATGCCGCCGCGTGCCATGGCCCGCGATAAGGACCATCAGCACCAGCAGCAGCGTGGGCCAGATCACCAGGGTCAGATTCTCGGCCAGCGTGGCGGGGAAGACCTTGGACAGCGGCACGAGGATCGCCGAAATCCCCAGATCGACGTAGCGCGACCAGTGCAGCGAGATCCCCTCGGGCGGCAGGACGCGGTATTGCGTCATGTCGAACCAGCCCTGACCCGCCAGCCAGGCGCGGATCTGCATCAGGCGCATGATGTCGTCATTGTCGCCGCCGATCAGCGTGGTGAAGATATGCGGCAGCGCCATGAGGGCGCGCGCCACGGCGGCGATCAGCGCCAGGATCAGCACCAGCGGGAAGAGCCGGGTCGCAAGGTCCTGCGCCGACCGGCTTGCCTCCGGCGTCGCAAGGGCTGGGTCCGCGGGGTTTTGCGACAATGGCGGAAACAGGGAATCAGACATCTGCTCTTCCAGTCCTCTTGGGGCCATGCCGCGCCTCTTCCGGACGCCGGTCGGCCATGCTCCAGCGGCGGGATAGTCAGCATTCGGGGCGAATCTATGACTATTCCTTGGCTCTTGGGAAACAATGAACGCCGCTCCCCCGGATTGCGCGCTGACAAGAAAAGACCGACCGCAGGTCACGCAAATGCCCGAATCTCTGCCGAAAAGAGCGTCAGACAGGCGCAAGCCAATGACCCAACCCAGCCATCTTCGGGGATTTCGTGATGACCGAGCTGACCATCCTGATGCCGTGCCTGAACGAGGCCGAAACGCTCGAGGCCTGCATCGTCAAGGCCCGCGCCTATCTGGACCGCAGCGGGGTGGAGGGCGAGATCCTGATCTCGGACAATGGCTCGACCGACGGCAGCCAGGCGATAGCCGAGCGGCTGGGCGCAAGGGTGGTAACCGCCCCGCAGCGCGGCTATGGCGCAGCGCTGATCGCCGGCATCCGCCACGCCCGCGGCACCTATATCATCATGGGCGACAGCGACGATTCCTATGACTTCTCCCGGCTCGACCGCTTTGTCGCCGTGCTGCGCGACGGGGCCGAGCTGGTGATGGGCAACCGCTTCAAGGGCGGGATCGCCAAGAACGCCATGCCGCCCCTGCACCGCTACCTCGGCAATCCGGTGCTTTCGACCATCGGCCGCGTGCTTTACGCCACCCCGATCGGCGATTTCCACTGCGGCCTGCGCGGCTTCTCCCGTGCCGCCGCGCTGCGGCTGGAGCTGAACTCGCCCGGCATGGAATTTGCCTCGGAGATGGTGATCAAGGCCACGCTGATGGGGCTGAAGATTGCCGAAGTGCCGACCACGCTCAGCCCCGATGGCCGCTCGCGTCCGCCGCATCTGCGCAGCTGGCGCGATGGCTGGCGGCATCTGAAGCTGCTTTTGACCTTCGCGCCCTATTGGCTGTTCTTCTA
This sequence comes from Rhodobacter sp. P1_C2, assembly GCF_056406375.1. Taxonomy (NCBI): domain Bacteria; kingdom Pseudomonadati; phylum Pseudomonadota; class Alphaproteobacteria; order Rhodobacterales; genus Rhodobacter; species Rhodobacter sp. P1_C2. The sequence continues at coordinate 192,390 of NZ_JBFUAG010000003.1, read as the reverse complement.
CCCCGGCATGCTGCTTCTGGCGCTGGGCGGCACGGCCTTCACGGGGCTCATGTTCGGGCCACTGCGCATCGGCGGCGTGACCTTCGACATCGCGACCCTGATCCTCGCCTCGGCCCTGGTGCTGACCGGGTTCCAGATGGTCTGTTTCTATGCGCTGGCAAGGGTCTTTGCCGTGCGCTTCGACCTCCTCCCCTCCTCCCCCGATTTCGAGAAGCTGCGGCGCCTGATCAGCGTGGACAGCGCCTGCCTGCTGGGCGGTGCCTTCCTGCTGGTCGGTCTGGGCGCCACCGTGACGGCGATCCTGCAATGGTCCGCCGCGGGCTTCGGCGACCTTTCCCCGGCGATGATCGTGCGCCCGGCCTCGCTGGCGGTGGTCTGCGCCTCGCTCGGCGTGCAGACGATCACCACCGGTTTCCTCTGGGGCATGCTGAACCAGCGGGTCGAAACCTCGCTTCTGACCAACCGCTACCAGGTGCCCGAGGTCAACTGAGCCCTTCCCACCGCCGATCTTCAGCCCGGTTCCCGCAAGGGGACCGAGTTTTGTTTTGCCGTTTCAGAAGCTTGGCGGGCTGATTGCCCAAAGGATCACCGCCTCTTCCGGCCCCGGGTTGCGGTAGCGGTGCGGCTCGCGCGAGGAAAAGCTGCAGCTGTCCCCGGCGTGGAGGAGGAAGTGCCGCTCGCCCACCCAGAACTCCAGCTGGCCCTGCAGGACAAAGCCGACCTCGTCGCCCTCGTGGCTGTAGCTTTGCGCGCTTTCGGTGCCGGGGGGCATCCTTGTGTGGATCATCTCGACCTGAAGGCTCAGCTTCGGGGTCAAGAGTTCGTCCACGATGCCGCCGTCATATTGCAGCGACAGGCGGTTGTGGCGGCGGATGACATAGCCGCGCTCGTCTTCCGGCACCACGGCTTCGCCCGCGAAGAACCATTGCACGGTGACGCCCAAGGCCTTGGCGATATTGACCAAAGCGGGGATCGAGGGCGAGGCGAGGTTGCGTTCCAGCTGGCTGATGTAACCGGTCGAAAGCCCGGCCGCCTGCGCCAGGGCGGCCAGCGTCAGCCCGCGCCTCTTGCGCAGGCCGCGGATGCGTTCGCCAAGGATCTCACTGGTCTCTGCCATGCGCCCAAGCTGATCCATTACAATAACCTTGGCAAGTTTATTCCCAGAGTAAAAATTTCCTTTGAAATTTTACTGAACTGCCGTACCACTCCGCCAGATCCCCTCAGCAAGGTCGCCGCCATGCGCTTTCCCCATCTCTTCGCCCCGCTCACCCTCCGCGGTGTCACCCTGCGCAACCGGATTCTCTCGACCGGGCATGACACGACCTTGCCGAGCGATGGCACCGTCAACCCCGCGCTGATCGCCTATCACAAGGCGCGGGCCGAGGGCGGGGCGGGGCTGATCGTCACGCAGGTGGCCGGGGTGCACGAGACGGCCCGCTATACCTCACATCTCCTGATGGCGACTTCGGATGACTGCATTCCCGGCTACCGCGCCCTGGCCGAGACGGTCCATGCTTCAGGCTGTGCGATCTTCTCGCAACTCTTCCACCCCGGTCGCGAGATCATGGAAAGCGCGGATGGATTGCTGGCGGTGGCCTATGCGCCCTCGGTCACCCCGAACGAGCGCTTTCACGTCATGCCGCGCGCCCTCACCCTGCCCTTGATCGCCGAGATCGTGGCCGGCTACGCCTCTGCCGCCCGGCGGATGCGGCAGGCGGGGCTGGACGGGGTCGAGGTCGTGGCGAGCCACGGCTATCTGCCGGCGCAGTTCCTCAACCCGCGTATCAACCGCCGCACCGATGCCTATGGCGGCAGCGATGCAAACCGCCTGCACTTCCTGCGCGAGGTTCTCGCCGCGATCCGTGCCGAAACCGACGAAGGTTTCGTCATCGGCCTGCGGATCAGCGGCGGCGAGCGCGATGACGAGGGGCTGACCCTGGAGGAGGCGATTGCCGCCTGTGTCGGGGCCGAGGATCTGCTGGATTATGTGAATGTCACCACCGGCACCTCGGCCTCGGTCGGCGGCGCGGTGCATATCGCCCCGCCGATGGCCTTCACCCCGGGCTATGTGGCCCCCGAGGCATCGAGCTTTCGCAAGGCGTTGAAAATCCCGGTCTTTGTGGCGGGCCGCATCAACCAGCCGCAAGAGGCCGAGGCGATCCTTGCCAGCGGCAAGGCCGATATGTGCGGCATGACCCGCGCGATGATCGCCGACCCGCAGATGCCCAACAAGGCGGCACGCGGGGCGGTCGATGACATCCGCGCCTGCATCGGCTGCAATCAGGCCTGCATCGGGCATTTCCATCGCGGGCTGCCGGTGTCCTGTATCCAGCATCCCGAAACCGGGCGCGAACTGACCTATGCCAGCCTTGCCCCCGCCCCGAAAGCCAAGCGCGTGATGGTGGTCGGTGGCGGCCCTGCCGGCATGAAGGCCGCCGTCACCGCCGCCAAGCGTGGCCATCTGGTCACCCTCTATGAAGCCGCGCCGCAACTGGGTGGCCAAGCGCTGAAGGCGCAGCTTCTGCCGCGCCGGGCCGAGTTCGGCGGCATCGTCACCAACCTCTCGCGCGAGCTGGAGCTGGCCCAGGTTCAGGTCCGCCGCGGCATCAGGGTGACTGCCGAATTTGTGGCGCAGGAAAGGCCCGATGCGGTGATCCTCGCCACCGGGGCCCTGCCGCATGTGCCCGACCTGCCCAGCGATGGCGAAATGCAGATCCTCACCGCCTGGGACATTCTGGAACGCAAGGCCCGCCCCGGCGCGCGGGTTCTGGTTGCCGACTGGCGCTGTGACTGGATCGGCCCGGGCATCGCGGAACACCTGGCCCGCGAAGGCTCACAGGTCACTCTGGCCATCAACGGCACCCATCTGGGCGAGGTGCTGCCGCTTTACGTGCGCGACAACATCGCCTCCGAACTGCACCGGCTGCAGGTCAAGGTCATGCCCTATGCACGGCTTTACGGCACGGCGGGCGACACGGTCTATCTGCAGCACACCGCCAATGGCGATGCGATCGAGGTCGCGGGGGTGGATACGCTGGTCCTCGCCCTCGGCCATGTGCCGGTGGAAGGCCTGTCGGAGAGCCTGCAGGCCATGGGGGTGGAGGTGCATCTGATCGGCGACTGCCTCGCCCCGCGCACGGCGGAGGAGGCGGTCTACGAAGGCCTGAAGGCGGGGGTTCTGGTCTGACCCCCGATCATAGGCTCAGACCGGAACGAAACCGCCCTTGGACGGGTCATATTGCTCCAAGGCGCCCTCGCCGGTGTTGTTCCAAAGGCCATGCAGGGTCAGCATGTCATTGGCGACAGCCTCGCGGACGAAGGGGAAGGTGATCAGGTTTTCCAGGCTCACCAGCACCGCCTGACGTTCCAGAGCGGGCACACGCTCGCCTTCGGGAAGGCCCGCGATGCGCTGATAGCCGGGGCGCAGAATGTCCATCCAGCGGCCGACGAAGGAGGACTTCTCCTCCAGCTGCGGGGCAAGGCCGGAACACATGTCGTGGCAGCCCTTGACGCCGCCGCAGTTCGAATGGCCCAGCACGACGATATGCGCGACGCCCAGCGAGGTGACCGCATATTCGACCGCCGCCGAGGTGCCGTGGTATTCGCCATCCGGGTTATAGGGCGGCACCAGGTTGGCGACATTGCGGTGGATGAAGAACTCCCCCTCATCCGCCCCGAAGATCGAGGTGACATGCACCCGGCTGTCGCAGCAGGAGATCACCATCGCGCGCGGATGCTGGCCGCCTTCGGCCAATCGGCGATACCAGGCGCGGTTTTCCTGATAGGTCGTGGCGCGCCAGCCGTGAAAGCGGCTCACGAGATAGGTCGGCAGGGGGCGGGCTTGGTCCATGCGAGGCTCCTTCGTGGTCGGCTGACCATAGTTTGCAATTGCAGCAAATTCGAGAGGATTCGTAGCGACTATCCGCATCGCCTTTGGGCCGCGGGGAACTATTTCTTCAGCAAGCCGGTGCAGGATGGGCCTTGGGTGACGAAGGAGTGTGGGAAATGACAGCTGTGAATGTGGTGGCCTTGCGCCCCAATGACCGGGTGCGCCAGGACGCAGAGCCAATTGCAACGATCTATCGCAATCTTGGCACGACCTCGGCCGAACAGGTGGTGACGCGGGCCCTGACCGAACTGGCGGTGACGATGTCGGGCCTGGCCGCCCAGGTCCAGGCGCATGACCTGGCCAACATGGCCCGCCAGCTGCGCCGCCTGCAACGGATGAGCGAGAACCTCGGCATGGTCAGCCTCGGCCTGATCGCCGACGACGTGCGCACCTGTATCGAACGCAGCGATGTCACCGCCTTCTCCGCCGTCTGGGCGCGGCTTTTGCGGGTGGCCGAACGCTCGCTGGCGGTGGATCGCGGGATGTTGGGCCTGACCCAGGGTTAGGCCTCTTGCAGCCCGGCGCGGAAAAGCTAGGGTCAGGGCGACAGGAGAATGCCATGACCGATGCCCGCTTTGCCGATCCCGCTGCGGCCTTTCACACCCTGACCGTGGTCAGCGCCGACGACTGGCCCGCCTTCCGCGACGTCCATCCGGCGAAGGACTGGCTGATGGCCACCGGGTTCGAGGCGGCGCTGGGCGATCTGCGGCTGATCCCCGGGGCGGGGGGTATTTCCGCCGTGGCCGGGCTCGGCAGTGCGAAATCCCGTGCGCGGCTGCGCTTTGGTCTGGCCAAGGCGATCGCCGGCCTGCCCGCGGGCAACTGGGCGCTGGAGGGGAACTTGACCCCTGCCGAAAAGGACGAGGCCACGCTGGCCTGGCTGTTGCAGGCCTACCGTTTCGACCGCTATCGCCCGGGCAAGACCCCGGCGGCCCAAGCCCTCCTCCGCCTGCCCGCAGGGGTGGACGGCCCCCGGATGATCGCCATGGCGGAGGGAGAGTTCCTGACCCGCGATCTGGTTAATACCCCGGCTTCCGACATGGGCCCGGCAGAGCTTGAGGATGCCTTCACCGCCCTCGCCACCCGCTTTGGCGCCGCCACCACCGTGGTGCGTGGCGAGGATCTGCTGGCGCAGAATTTCCCGATGGTCCATGCCGTGGGCCGCGCCTCGACCCGCGCGCCGCGCATCATGCAGATGCGCTGGGGCAGCGCGGGGCCGAAGCTGACCCTGGTCGGCAAGGGCGTCTGCTTTGACACCGGCGGGCTGAACATCAAGCCTTCGTCCGGCATGAACCTGATGAAGAAGGACATGGGCGGTGCGGCCACCGTCCTCGGGTTGGCCCATATGATCATGGCGCTGGACCTACCCCTGCAACTGCGCGTCATTGTGCCCGCGGTGGAAAACGCCATCTCCGGCAATGCCTTGCGTCCGAAGGACATCCTGACCTCGCGCAAGGGCCTGACGGTGGAGGTCAACGATACCGATGCCGAGGGGCGGCTGGTTCTGGGCGATGCCCTGGCCTGGGCCGAGGAGGAGCCTTCCGACATGATCCTGTCGATGGCCACCCTGACCGGGGCGGCGCGGGTGGCGGTGGGGCCGGACCTCGCGCCCTATTACTGCAATGATCTGGGTGTCGTGGCGGCGCTTGAGGCCGGGGCCGTCGCCGGTTTCGATCCGGTCTGGCGCCTGCCCTTCCACGACCCCTATGAGGTGGTGATCGAGCCGGGCATCGCCGATCTCGACAATGCGCCGGGTTGGGGCTTTGCCGGCTCGGGCACAGCGGCGCTGTTCCTGCGCCGCTTTGTCGACAACCCGCGCTATCTGCATTTCGACATCTATGCCCATACGCCCTCTGACCTGCCGGCGCGGCCCAAGGGCGGTGTGGGTCAGGGCGCAAGGGCAGTGCTGAACGCCTTGCCGGCGATCCTGGGGCTGTAAGGCGATGGACCGCCGCCTCACCCCCGCCACCACCCGCGTGGCCCATGTCTCGCTCCGCGGTGTGGTCGAGGCCCCGGCCTACACCGAGGGGCAGCTCCGCCAGATCGCCGTCCCCCTTGCCGACCTTCTGCGCGAACCTTTCGGTGCGCGCGAAAGACAGCTCTGGCTGGGCGAGGATTTCACCGTGATCGACCGCGATCAGGGCCATGCCTTCGGCTTTGCCGCCAAGGACGGCTATTGCGGCTGGCTGCCCGAGGCGATGCTGGAAGAGGCACCGCCGCTGACCCATTGGGTCGCCTCGCCCGGCACGCATCTTTACCCCCAACCGCGCTCCTCCTCGCGCGAGATCGCGGCCCTGCCGATGGGGGCGCGACTGTCGGTGATCGGGCAGAACGGCAAATATGCCCAGACCTTGCAAGGCTTCGTTCCGGCAAGCCACCTTCTGCCGCTGGGCGAAACCCTGTCCGATCCGGTGGCGGTGGCGGAAAGCTTCCTGCATTCGCCCTATCTCTGGGGCGGCAATGCGCGGGCCGGGCTCGACTGCTCCGGCCTCTGCCAGATCGCCTTTCACGCCTGCGGGGTGACGATCGGCGGCGATGCCGATTTGCAGGAAAAGGCCGGATCGGTGGTGCAGGGCGAGTTCCGGCGCGGCGATCTTCTGTTCTGGCCCGGCCATGTCGCGATGGCGGTGGATGGCGAAAGGCTGATCCACGCCAATGGCCATACCATGTCGGTGGCCTATGAAGGCATTGCGCAGGCGATCACAAGGATCGAGGCGCAGGAAGGCCATCCCCTGCGCAGCCACCGCAGGCTCTAAGCCGTTCAGTCGATCGGCCTGACGGCTTTCGGTTCCAGCACGCGCAGCACCTGGGTCAGATCATGCCCGCGCCGCAGGATGCGCCCATCCATCGCCACGACCGAATACATTCCCTGCTTGCCGCGCAGGGCCGGGCGCTTTTCCACCCGGTACAAAGGCATTTCCGCGGTGCGCCGGAAGATCGAAAAGATCGCGATGTCGCGCAGCGTGGCCAGCGCATAATCGCGCCATTCGCCCAGGGCGACCATCCGGCCATAGAGCGTGAAGATCTGGCCAAACTCGCGGCGGTCGAAACAAACCTGCTCGGGCGGGCGTTCGGGATGCGGGAAAGGGGTCGGCGTCAGAACCGTCATGGGTCAAGTCTACCGCCGCAGTGTCACAAATCAAGAGCCTGTCGCCGCGCCAAAGCCGCTCTGCCGCGCCCTGCCCATTTTCGACCATGAAATGAACGCAGCCGCGCCCAAAGCCGGTCCCGGCTGCGCCATTATCCGGCGCTAATGGTGCATTACGAAACGCAGAAGCCGGCGGGCTCGGGTTGTAGCCCCCACCAAGCCCGGCCTGCCGGTGACTGTCCTGCGAAAAAGGCCCCCGGCAGAACGCCGGGGGCCTTCGCGCATTGGCTGGGCGGTAGGATGGGCAATCTGCCCATCTTCCAGAGGCTTAGAGGAACCCCGGCGCCAGCTGCAAAGTCCCGGTCTCGATGCCGCGCCAGTTCTTCTGCACCGTGTTGAGGCGCTTGGCCACCGCAGGATGCCCCGCCTCCAGCGCGCCCAGCCGGATCAGCAGCGCCGTCATCACCGCATCCGAGGCCCTTGCCCCGCCATCGACGATCTTGATCGCGATGCCGCGCTTCAACTCGGGGAGGATCGCCACATGCACCGCCTCGGCCCCGCCCTTGATCGTGACCTTGCCGCCCATCGCGCGCATCAGCTCGGTATCGGTCGAGGTGTCGCCCGCCACCAGCTCCGGATAGGTCGCCATCGCCTTGGTCAGCCGGTACATCGCTTGGTCACGCTTGTCGCCCTCGCCTGTCGCCCCGGCAAAACGCCCCATCGCCCGCGCCAGCCCGTGGACCGAGGTGGCAAAGTTCGGCGCCGAGCAGCCATCGACGCCCCAGCCCGGGCTCGTTTCGCCGGTGGTTTCCTCGAACGCCTGCTTGATCATCACTTGCAGGGGGTGGTCGTGTTCCACATATTCCGGCCCGCCCTTGATATGGCGGTTCATGGTCAGGAAGCCCGAATGCTTGCCCGAGCAGTTGTTGTGGTACTGGCACGGGCTTTCGCCGGCGCGGATCAGGCGGTCGCGCTCGATCTTGTCGGTCGGCTCGTGCGATCCGCAGCGCAGGTCGGCCTCGCCCATGCCCAGACCCTCCAGCCAGCTGGCGGCCATCTTCACATGCAGGGCCTGGCCCCAGTGGCTGGCACAGGCAAAGGCCAGCTGCGCCTCGGTCAGCCCGAACTGATCGGCGCAGCCGCTTTCCATCAGCGGCAGGGCCTGGATCATCTTGCAGGAGGAGCGCGGGAAGATCACCTCTTCCGGGTTGCCCCAGGCCTCGATGATCTCGCCCTTCTCGTCGCAGATCACCGCGTGACCGGCGTGATAGCTCTCCAAAAGCCCGCCGCGCCAGGTTTCCACCATGGTCTGCGCCGTCTGGTTGGTCTTTCCCATCGTTTTCTCCTTCACGTCTTGGCGAAAAACTGCCCATAGGGCTTTCGCGAAACGGACTTTATCGGTTACATATGGGATATCGAGTGAATGTGGCCCGCGCCACAGGAAAAACCCCGATCAAGGGGGCCGGGCGGGCAGAGGCTTCTGGAGGCTTAAGATATGACAAACTGGATGATGCGTGCCGCGCTCGGCACGGCCCTGGTTCTGACGGCAGGTGCGGTAAACGCACAGGCGACCTCTGACAATCTGGTGGCCAGCAAGACGGCATGGAGCGTCTTCGCCGACAGCAGCCCGAAAGAATGCTGGGGCGTGTCCAAGCCGAAGGAAAGCGTGAACACCCGCGACGGCAAGCCGGTCTCGGTCAAGCGCAGCGACGTGATGCTCTTCGTGACCTTCCGCCCCGGCAAGCCTTTGGGCGAGACCTCCTTCACCGGCGGCTATACCTTTGCCGACAAATCCACGGTCGATGTCACGATCGACGGCAGCACCTTCAAGCTGTCGACCAAGGGCGAATGGGCCTGGTCCAGCGCCGATGACGACGCCAAGCTGATGGCCGCCCTGCAAAAGGGCTCGACCGCCACGCTGACCGCGCATTCGGCCAAGGGCACCCAGACCAAGGACACCTTCAGCCTCTCCGGCTTCACCGCCGCGATGACCGAAGCCGCCAGCCGCTGCAAGTAAGCGTCAGCTGTACAGCGCGAAGTCGTCCCAGCTCAGGGCGGCGTGATTGCTGAGGCGCGCCAGAAGCACGGGTGAAAAAGCCCATCCGCTGCCGTCCGCATCAAAGTAGAGATTTCCGGTCGCCCTGTCATACAGGACGATCTGCGAGGTGGTTTTCGCGACAGGGGCGCCCGGCAGGTTGAGAAATTGCGCCGAGGTCAGCGTTGTGCCCTCGAAAGAGGCGGACCATTCGATCGGAAGAAAGATCTTGTCGACGCCATGGGTCACGTCAGCCAGGCGGTCGACCCCGGAGGAGGCGGGCATTGCATCCGTGAAGAAGAACGAGTCCGCGCCCGCCCCTCCCACAAGTGTATCCACCCCGCTGTAACCCCAAAGTGCGTCGTCGCCCTTCCCGCCGACGAGCGAATCGCGCCCCTGCCCCCCAATCAGAACGTCGTTGCCGCCACCCCCAAAGATGAAATCGTTGCCGTCATTGCCCCAGATATAATTGGTCAGGGCGTTGCCGGTCAGATTGTCGGCCCTGTCGCTGCCAGCGAGGTCTTCGAAGTTCAGGGCAATCTCGCGGTTGCCATAACCGTCATCCAGCACCCGCCCGCCATAGAGCCCCAGGTTGACCGTCAGCCCATGACCCGTTCCGTGGGATTCCCAAAGGGACAGCAAGTCGGTTCCCACGCCGCCGTCCATCAGATCCCGGCCACTCCCGGCGCTAACGGTGTCCTCCCCGCTCCCGCCCAGCAAAGTGTCGTTGCCGATGTTGCCGTAGATCTCGTCGTTGCCATCGCCGCCGCTCAGGCTATCATTGCCGCTGTCGCCCCAGAAAATGTTGTCCTCGGCGCCGCCGTAAAACCTGTCGTCGAAAACAGAGCCTGCCAACTGACGCGCGAAATCGGCGGTTTCGATATTGCCGAAGCCATCGTCCCGGACCTGCTCTGTTTTCAGGGTCAGGTCGACGACGGCGCCATGTCCGCCGTCGTCAGCCGACCAGAAGGCCAGAATAGCGCTGTACCCAACAGACATCCGATCGACGCCCGGACCACCATCGATAAGCCCGCCACCGTGGATGTAATCGTTGCCTTCGCCGCCATAGATCGTGTCAAAGGCGTTTCCAGCTTGCAGGGAATCATTCCCGGCGCGCAGCCAGACCTCCATGCCATGCATGCCATCCCCTTGCGCCAGCCTTACATTATCACCGCTGGATGCGTCGTTCGAGGTCACAATCATTTCGATGCTGTTGATCGAGTAATCGTTCTCGCGATAGCCATCGTTCACGATCGACAATCCGAAATATTTCGGTTCAATCGTGACGCCGAGGCCGTTGAAGATAAGCCTGTCAACGCCGTCTCCACCGTAATAGCTGTCGTGGCCATTGCTGGCGTAAAACCAGTCGTCGCCGCCGCTGCCATAGAAATTGTCGTCGCCGGATTGCATCTCCAACCGCAGGGCCTCGGCATCGGGCTCCAGGACCTTGTGGGAACCGTCAACCAGCCCGAACGCGAATTTGGCGAAACTTGTTGCAGTTATATGCAAGTCTCGGGCGATGGCCAGTTCCTTGGTGCCGTCCCAGACGGTCATGGCGGTAATCGTTCCGAATACCGGGATTCCCGTGCCGCTGCGATAATGCAGGTCGAAGCCCTTAATCTTGACGGTCAATCCGGCACTCGAGATATAGCTGAAAGAGGTGCTGGTTTCATTGGTGGGGACGCCGCCGACAATATCGTTGATGCTGTCGAAAGCTTCGGTCGTCAAAATCTGAAAATCAGCCACGTTCTATCCTCGACTCGCCTACAAGGCGAGGTGACCATGGTTCGCGGGCTCCGGCAAGCTGCCATGCGTATGCCGCCTGTTTTCTTTTGCTGGCACTTCACCTATATGCACCGCTTCAGGAGCCAGACCCATGACCACCGCCCAGACCCCGACCGTTCAGACCCCCATCCTTCCGACCGCCACGCCGCAGGCCCCGCTTGTGCAGGATCTGCTGACCATTCCGCGCAAGCTGGCGGAGGGGGGCAAGACCAACATCATCGGTCTGACCCGGGACGAGCTGCGCGCGGCCTTGATCGCGGCGGGCACGCCTGAGAAGCAGGCCAAGATGCGGGTCGGTCAGGTCTGGCAATGGGTCTATTACTGGGGCCTGCGCGACTTCATGGCGATGAGCAACCTCGCCAAGGATTTCCGCGTCATGCTGACCGAGAAATTCTGCATCGAATTGCCCGAGATCGTCACCCGCCAGGTCTCGGAAGACGGCACCCGCAAATACCTCGTCCGCATCCAGGGCGGGCATGAGGTCGAGGTGGTCTATATCCCCGAAGAGGGGCGCGGCACGCTCTGCATCTCGTCCCAGGTCGGCTGCACGCTCACCTGTTCCTTCTGCCACACCGGGACGCAAAAGCTGGTGCGCAACCTGACGGCGGCGGAAATCGTCGGTCAGGTCATGCTGGCGCGCGACGATCTGAACGAATGGCCGGTAAAGGGCGAGCCGAAGCCCGAGGTGCGTCTGGTCTCGAACATCGTGCTGATGGGCATGGGCGAGCCGCTTTATAATTTCGACAATGTCCGCGACGCGATGAAGATCGTGATGGATGACGAGGGCATCGGCCTTGGTCGCCGGCGGATCACCCTGTCCACCTCTGGCGTCGTGCCGGAGATTGCCCGCACCGCCACGGAAATCGGCTGCCTTCTGGCGATCTCCTTCCATGCCACCACGGATGAGGTGCGTGACAAGCTGGTGCCGATCAACAAGAAATGGAACATCGAGACGCTTCTGGAGGCCCTGCGCGCCTATCCCGGCCTGTCGAACTCGGAACGGATCACCTTTGAATATGTGATGCTGGACCATGTGAACGACAGCAAGGAAGACGCCCTGCGCCTGGTGGAACTGCTGAAAGGCATTCCCGCCAAGGTGAACCTGATCCCCTTCAACGAATGGCCCGGCGCGCCCTACAAACGCTCTTCCGGCAACCGGATTCATGCCTTTGCCGACATCATCCACAACGCAGGCTATGCCTCGCCGATCCGCACCCCGCGCGGCGAGGATATCATGGCCGCCTGTGGACAACTCAAATCCGCGAGTGAAAAACAGCGCAAATCGGCCCTGCGTGCTGCGCCCGCAGCGGAATAGTCTTCCCTGAGGCGGCCAAAGGGTCCACAATGCAGCCCAGCCCGGGCTTGAGCCCCGGACCCTCAGAGCGAAAGCTGAAATTTGGTTCTGCCTTTCCTCTGCGCCTCTCAACATAGGCCCCTGAATGACAATTGACCTTGCCGTCGCCAAGGCGCGACAAGAAGCAGCCCGCAAATGGGTGCTGACGCTGGCGCGCTACCGCGAGCCTTCGACCCGGCGCAGCATTTTCGAGCTTTGCGTGACGCTCGTGCCCTTCCTGATGCTCTGGGCGCTCGCCTGGGCCGCGCTGGAAGTGTCGCCCTGGCTGTCGCTCGCCATCGCGATGCTGAACGGCGGCTTTCTGGTGCGGATCTTCATCATCCAGCACGATTGCGGCCATGCCTCCTATTTCCACAACCGGACGGTTTCGGACTGGCTTGGCCGGGCCTTGGGCGTGCTGACGCTGACGCCCTATGACGTCTGGAAGCGCACCCATGCCGTCCACCATGCGCAGCACGGCAACCTCGACCGGCGCGGCATCGGCGATGTGCTGACCCTGACGGTGGAGGAATACCGCGCCCGCAGCCGCTGGGGCCGGCTGATGTACCGGCTGTACCGCCATCCCCTGGTGCTGTTCGTGCTGGGGCCGAGCTATCTGTTCATCCTGCAGAACCGGCTGCCGATGGGCCTGATGAAATCGGGCTGGCGCTATTGGACCTCGGCCATGGGGACCAATGCGCTGATCGCGATCATCGTGGCCTTGATCCTCTGGCTTGGCGGGCTGATGCCCTTGCTGCTGATCTACATCCCGACCTCGGTGATCGGGGCGACGATCGGCGTCTGGCTTTTCTACGTCCAGCACCAGTTCGAAGAGACGCATTGGGCGAAAGAGCCCGACTGGCAGATCCATGACGCGGCCCTGGAAGGCTCGTCGCACTACCAACTGCCCCAGCCCCTGCAATGGCTGACCGGCAACATCGGCGTGCATCACGTCCACCACCTCTACAGCCGCATCCCGTTTTACCGCCTGACCGAGGTGCTGCGCGATCAGCCGGTTCTGGCCCAGGCGCAGAAGCTGACGATCCGCGAAAGCCTCGCCTGCGTGAAGCTGAAGCTTTGGGATGAGAAGACCCAGCGCCTGATGTCCTTCCGCGAGATGCGGCAGATCTATGGGGCGGGCTGAAAAGCCGCCCCCGCGATCCTATAGCCCCAGGGCCGCCATGCCGCGGTCATGCTCGGCCGGGGTCATGATGCCGTCGTCGTCGAAGTCGAAGAGCGCGGCAGGGTTGGCGCGCAGGCCGCGGCCTTGGCTCACACTTACCTGACTGTCGGCGGCGGCGCGAATCTCGTCTGGTGACAGAACGGCGTCGTCATTGGCATCTGAGGTAAAGAAGGCCTCGGCCGCGCCCTGAATCTGGCGCACGCTCAGCGCCTCCTTGATTTCCTGTTGGGTGACCTGGCCATCGTTGTTCAGGTCAGCGCTCAGGATTTGGCCAATGTATTGCGCACGTTGCTGGGCGGTCTGGACCCGCGTGAGCACCCGGTAGTTCAACGGGCTGTCGCTCTGGCGGCGCCATACACCGTCGAACTGGAACATCATCTGGTCGAGCATAGACCGCGCCTCGGATGGGCGCGATTTGTATTGTATCATCTGTTGCAGTAAAACACGCAGGTTGCGGTCGCTGGCGGCCTTGGCTGTCATCGCGGCCAGATCGGCGGCGGGGTCGGGTGCTGCGGTTTCAGCCAGGGCCGGGCCGAAGGCGGGCAAGGCGGTGAGGGCAGCAAGAAGAAGGCGGGGAAATTTCATCTGGGAAAACCTTTGCAATGACACGGACACCGACCTGCCAAGCGAGTTTGACACAACTATGGCGAAAGCGGAACGTTCTGCGTTCCAGCTGACCCAGCCCGCAGATCCGCTTGGCCCGGCCCCTGTCGCCTGCTAGCCTTGGCCCATGATCCTGCTTCCCAACCAAGCCGCCCGCCGCCTGTTTCTGGACCGTCACGCCCTTGCAGAGCCGCCCAGCGGCCCGGCCTCGGGGGCGGCGCTGGCCGCGCTGATCGACCGGATCGGCTTTGTCCAGGTCGACAGCATCAACACGGTCGAGCGGGCGCATCACATGATCCTCTTCGCCCGCCGCCCCGCCTACAAGCCCGAGGCGCTGCATCGGTTGATCGAGAAGGACCGGCTGATGTGGGAACACTGGACCCATGACGCCTCGATCCTGCCGATCCATCTGCACGGCCATTGGCACCACCGCTTCGAACGCGACGCGACGCGCCTGCATGGCAACTGGCAGAAATGGTTCCGCGACGGCTATGAGGCGCAGTTCGAGACCATCCTGCGCCGGATCGAGGAGGAGGGGCCCCTCACCACCTCGGACGTGGGCGAGGGCGAGGTGCGCGGCAAGGGCGGCTGGTGGGATTGGCACCCGTCCAAGACCGCGCTGGAATGGCTGTGGCGAACCGGCAAGCTGGCGATCACCCGGCGCGAAAGCTTCCGCAAGGTCTATGACCTGTCGCACCGCGTCATCCCCGAGGCGCATCACCCGCAAAAGGGCGACCGGGCCAGCATGGTCGACTGGTCCTGCAATGCAGCACTCGACCGGCTCGGCTTTGCCGACCCGAGCGAGCTGCGCGCCTATTGGCACATGATCTCGCCGGACGAGGCCAAGGCCTGGGCGCAAGCCGCCCTGCAAAGGGGCGAGGTGGTGCCTGTCGAAGTCGAAGGCGCCGATGGCAGGATCAAGCGCAGCCTCGCCCGGCCCGATGTGCTGGCGGCTGCGGCCAATGCCCCCGAACCGCCGGGCCGCCTGCGCATCCTGTCGCCCTTCGATCCGGCGCTGCGCGACCGCGACCGGGCCTTGCACCTTTTCGGCTTTCACTACCGGATCGAGGTTTTCGTCCCCGAACCCCAGCGCAAATACGGCTATTACGTCTTTCCGGTGCTGGAAGGCGCCCGCCTGATCGGCCGCATCGACGCCAAGGCGCACCGCGACCAATCCACCCTGCGCATCCGCGCCTTCTGGCCCGAGCGCGGCATCGCGATGGGCACGGGCCGCCTGCAACGGCTGGAGGCCGAGCTGGACCGCCTCGCCCGCTTTGCCGGTTGCGAAAGGGTGGAGTTCATGGACGGCTGGCTGCGCGAGACGCTGGCCTGAGAATGGATATTTGAACCAGAATGAAAGGGGCGGGTCAGAGCCCGTTCAGGCAGGCGTGGGTCAAGGCGCTGGAAGGGTCGGCCAGATCGTCGATCACGTCGTAATGGTGGCGGGTCGCGGCGACGGTCCAGGGGCAGGTCCAAGCCTCGGACAGGGTGCGCGCCTGCCAGAGGAAGGAAGGACGTTCCAACCCGCCGACCCAGACATGGGCCTGGCAACCGGGCCGCAGCGCCAGCCGGGCCGGGCTTTCGCTGGCGACCTCGGCTTCGTCCAGGTGCAGGGTGGCCTGCTTTTCGGTCTGCATCAGAGGCGCGAGTTCGGAGAGCGGCGAGATCGGCACCACCCGGGCGACCTGCGGCAGGTCGAGATCGCTGCATCCCATCCGCGCCGCCAGATGCCCGCCTGCGGAATGGCCAGTCACCACCACCGGCCCCGCCACCAGCGCCGCGGCGGCGCGCAGGCTGGCGGTGACCTCGGCGGTCATCTGGCTGATCCGCGCCTCGGGGGCGAGGGTGTAGGAGGGCATCGCACAGGCCCAGCCCCGCGCCAGCGCGCCGGCAGCCAGATGCGACCAGTCCTCGCGGCCAAAGCTCATCCAGTAGCCGCCATGGACAAAGACCAGAAGACCGCGCGGTGCTGCCTCGGGCTGGAACAGATCGAACAGCTGGCGCCGCCCCGTTCCATAGCGCAGGCCAAGCTGGGCCCTTGCGCCGATGGCCTGCCGGAACCCCTCGGCCTCGGCGCGCCAGCGCGGCGGATAGGCGCTGCCGCCTGCGATATAAGCGCCGATCTGATAGGCGGCTTCCATGTCCTGCATTCCACTCCTCCAGTTCTGCGCAATCCTTAAGTCCAGACCCCTGCCCGGAACTGGACTTTTCCCCAGCCCTGCGCCATTGCAAACCATAGAAGGCAAACGAGTCATGGAGGCCCACTTATGCTCGATTCCGTAACCGATCTGCGCGCAATGCTGAAGGACCCATCCCTGCTTCCCAACAAGGCCTATATCGCCGGGGAATGGGTGGACGCGGCCGATGGCGCGACCTTTGACGTGACCAACCCGGCCCGCGGCGACGTGATCGCCCGCGTGCCCGACATGACCCGCGCCGATGCCGCCCGCGCCATCGCCGCCGCCGACAAGGCGCGCCGCGGCTGGGCCGCCCAGACCGGCAAGGAACGCGCCGCCGTCATGCGCAAGTGGTTCGACCTCTGCATGGCCAACCAGGATGACCTTGGGATCATCCTGACCGCCGAACAGGGCAAGCCGGTGCCGGAAGCCAAGGGCGAGGTCGCCTATGGCGCCTCCTTCATCGAATGGTTCGGCGAAGAGGCCAAGCGCATCTATGGCGAGACGATCCCCGGCCATCAGCGCGACAAGCGCATCACGGTGATCAAGCAGCCGATCGGCGTGGCCGCCTCGATCACGCCGTGGAACTTCCCCAATGCGATGATCGCCCGCAAGGTCGCCCCGGCGCTCGCCGCCGGCTGCGGTTTTGTCTGCCGCCCGGCCTCGGAAACCCCGCTGTCGGCGATTGCCCTGGCGGTTCTGGCCGAACGCGCCGGGGTTCCGGCGGGGGTCTTCTCGGTCATCACCTCCAGCCGCGCCTCCGACATCGGCAAGGAGTTCTGCGAGAACCCGGCGATCCGCAAGCTGACCTTCACCGGCTCGACCGAGGTGGGGCGGATCCTGCTGCGCCAGGCCTCGCAGCAGGTGCTGAAATGCTCGATGGAGCTCGGCGGCAACGCGCCCTTCATCGTGTTCGACGATGCCGACCTCGACAAGGCGGTCGAGGGCGCGATGATCTCCAAGTTCCGCAACAACGGCCAGACCTGCGTCTGCGCCAACCGGATCTATGTGCAGGCCGGGGTCTATGACGCCTTTGCCGAAAAGCTGGCGGCGGCGGTGAACAAGCTGGCCATCGGCGACGGTCTGACCGCAGGCACCACCACCGGCCCCTTGATCAACGAGGAAGCGGTCGAGAAGGTCGAAGAGCATATCGCCGATGTCGTGGCCTCTGGCGGCAAGATCATCACCGGCGGCAAGCGCCATGCGCTCGGCGGCACCTTCTTTGAGCCGACCGTGGTGACGGGCGTCCTGCCCACCGCCAAGGTCGCCACCGAAGAGACCTTCGGCCCGCTCGCCCCGCTCTTCAAGTTCGACACCGAGGAAGAGATCATCGCCCGCGCCAATGACACGATCTTCGGTCTGGCGAGCTACTTCTACTCGCGCGACATCGGCCGGATCACCCGGGTGCAAGAGCAGCTGGAATACGGCATGGTCGGCGTGAACACCGGCCTGATCTCGACCGAGGTCGCGCCTTTCGGCGGCGTCAAGCAATCCGGCCTCGGCCGCGAGGGCAGCCACCATGGCATCGAAGACTACATGGAAATGAAGTATATCTGCCTGTCGGTCTGATCGCATCTTCTGCCCCGGGCGAGGCTTGGCCTTGCCCGGGTGCCCCCCCCGGCGGCTTTTGCGCCCCCTCCCCCTCCCCAATTGATTCGAACCAGCCCCGCAGCCTCGCCAGCCGCGATTTCTGCCTATGCCCAGAGGGTGATGCGGCGGTGTCAGGGCAAATCGGGGTGCTTTTCCGCGGCCCATCCTTGGGTGATTCCGCGCGGAATCCGCCCCGGCGCGGGTCGGAAGGCGATTTTGAAAAGCTTTTAATACCAATGTATTATGCCGGTTGTAGGCCATTGATATCCGATAGCAGGGAGCTGATCTTGCCTAGCTTGCGTTAAAGGCTCATCTGTTGATGCAAGGCAAACGCCGACGGTATGGGTCCGTGGCACTGCCAAGAGCACGCTGAAAGGAAATGACATGCTGCCCGTAATGTCGAACTTGAAGACCAAATTCATCGCCGCCACGGTGGCGGTTTCGCTTCTGGCCACCTCGGCGGTTCCGGCGATGGCCTGGGGCCAGCGCGAACAGGATTTCGCCAAGGGCGCCCTGGCCGCGGTGATCATCGGTTCGGTGATCAACCAGTCGAACCATCGCTATCGTGACCAGCCGGTCTACCGCGACGATTATCGCCCGGTCTACCGCCAGCCGACCTACTACCAGCCCGCGCCGGTCTACCGTCAGCCGACCTATTACCAGCCGGCCCCGGTCTATCGTCAGCCGACCTACTACCAGCCGACCTACCAGCAAAGCATCTACTCGACCCCGGCGGCCCAGGCCTTCAACTCCTATTCGCGCAATGAGCGGATCCGGATCCAGGCCACCCTGTCGAACTACGGCTACTACAACGGCAGCCTCGACGGCGCCTTCGGCCCCGGCACCTACAATGCGATCGCGGCCTATGCCAGCCGGTCGGGCAAGGCCAACCTGCTGCAAAGCCGCGGCGGCGCCTATGGCCTGTTCGACGCGCTGATCGGCTGACCCGGGCCGCAAGGTCCGACCCAGGACAAGACGGCCCCCGGGCCCGAATGAACACACCACCCGGGGCCACTTGGCCCCGGACCAGAACAGGCTTGCCGGGGCCAGAGACAAATCGAGCAGAGTTCCCCGAAAATCCATTTTCAGCAGGTGAAGCAGGTGGGTGCCCCCCCGCCTGCTTTTTTCATGGCCGCCCGGGTCCCGAAGATGGGCAGATTGCCCATCCTACCGTTCGAGCGCGCGGGCGAGATCCTCGGTCAGGTCGGCGGGGTCTTCCAGCCCGACCGACAGGCGGAACACGCCATCGCCGGCAAAGCGCCGGTACTCCTGCAGCGCGGCGCCCGTCATCCGGTAGGTCGAGGCCTGAATCTCCGCCGTGGGGATCAGCACGCAGATCGAGCGTTGGTGGCCGAGCGAGAAGGCGTAGTGGATGACGCGGAAGCGCTCGGCCATGCGGTGCGAGGTGGCCTCGGGGTCGGCAACCTGAAAGGTCAGCATGCCTCCGGGCAGGTCCATCTGGCGCTGCGTCAGGTCGTGCTGCGGGTGGCTGGAAAGGCCGGGATAAGTGACCTTGCTGACGGCGGGATGTCCTTCCAGAAACTGCGCCAGCACCAGCGCATTGGCCGAAGCGGTGCGCAGCCTTGGAAACAGCGTGTCGATGCCGCGCAGGATCAGCCAGGCGTTCTGCGCCGACAACGTGGCGCCCAGATAGACCCCGCTCTGCGCCCGGATCTTCGAGATCACCTCCTGCCGCCCGATCACCGCGCCGCCCAAGGCATCGCCATGCCCGTTGATGAACTTGGTCAGCGAATGGATCACCAGATCAATCCCAAGCGCCAAGGGTCTTGTGATCACAGGCGTCGCCAAGGTGCTGTCGACCGAGGTCAGGATGCCCTGCGCCTTCGCAATCGCCGCAAGCCCGGCCAGATCGGTCAGGCGCAGCAGGGGATTGCAGGGGCTTTCGGCATGGATCAGCCGCGTGTTGGGCCGGATCGCCGCTTTGAGCTGGGCAAGATCCGACAGGTTGACCGGCGTCACCTCGATGCCAAAGCCGGGCAGGATGCGGTTGGCCAGTTCATAGGCGCCGGCATAGCAGACATCCGAGATGATCAGATGGTCGCCCGATTTCAGCAGCGCAAGGAAGGTTGCGGCAATGGCGGCCACCCCGGTCGCGGTGGCCAGAGCATCCTCGGCCCCTTCCAGCGCGCAGAGCCGGCGTTCCAGGTCGCGGACGGTCGGGTTGGTCCAGCGGGCGTAAAGATAGGGCAGGGCGGTCAGATCGGCGCCCTCGGCCGAAAAGCCGGCGCCACCCGGGTTGAAGAGGTTGTTCACCGACATCGAGATATTGGGCTGGATCGCCCCGGTCACCGGGTCGGGGCGCAAACCGCCATCGAGGGCTGTGGTGGCGGGGCGCAGCGGGACGGGCGCCTCTGCAGGCGGGCTGGGCGGCAAGGGCTGGGCGTGCAATTCCATGGGCATCCTCCGGGATTGCCCTGTCTTCGCCCAGCCGCGTCCCTGCGTCCAGCGGCAAAACAAAGGCCCCGGGACATGCCCGGGGCCCTGCACTCCTCGCCTGACGGATCAGGCGTTCAGCTTCTGGGGCTCGGCCTCGACCGTGGTGCCTTCCAGCGCCTTGACCTCGGTCGCACCGGCGCCACGGCCAATCTCGATCCGGCGCGGTTTCAGCGCCTCGGGCGTTTCGCGGACGAGATCGATGTGGAGCATCCCATGCTCATGGGTGGCCCCCGTCACACGGACATGATCGGCCAGCGTGAAGCGGCGTTCGAAGGCCCGGGTGGCGATGCCACGGTGCAGATAGGTCTTGGGTTCGGTTTCCGCGGTGCGCTTGGCCGAAACGACAAGCCCGCCTTCCTTCACTTCGACCGTCAGTTCATCGGGCGTAAAGCCCGCGACGGCGACCGAGATGCGGTAGGCATCCTCAGCGGTCTTTTCGATGTTGTAGGGCGGATAGCTCGGCTGGGCGACATCGGCGGACCGGGCGCGGTCCAGCAGGCTGGCCACACGGTCAAAGCCAACGGTGGCACGATAGAGCGGAGCGAAATCAAAGGTTTGCATTGCATCCTCCTTGGAGCGACACGAGATTTGCCCTCCCCCACGGGACGGGCGGTTGATGGCCGGACCCATCTGGCATCCGGCACAACCCTCATCTGGGAAACCCTGTCGGAGATTTCAAGGCCTCCGCCTGCGCACGCGGCCGGTCGGGATCTTCCGCACCGGCCGCGCCCGTCTTGGGCTCAGAACCGGTAGCCGACCTTCACCTTCACCGCCGTGTTCTTGAGGTCGATTCCGGTGTTGTCGAAGTTGTTGTAGCGGTCGGTGGACAGTTCGCCGCCGATGGTCCATTGCTGGTTCAGCGCATAATCGGCGCCGATCCCGGCGGTATAGCCATGGTCCGAGCCGCTGGTGCCCGCCACCGTGGCATCCGATTGCGCCAGCCCGACCGTGCCATAGACCAGCGTGCGGCCCAGATTGGTGCCGACGATCATCTTGAGCGCGGTGGTGTTCTTGAAGGCGCTGTTGGAATTGCCAGAGGTGCGGAAATCGTCCTTGTCATAGCTGAGTTCGCCACCGAGGACGACCTTGCCCAGATCCTTCCGGTAGCCAAGGTTCACGCCGCCGATGCCAAGGGTGCCATCCTGGCCGGAAACATTGGCGTAGGATTTGCCATGGCCCAGCGAAAGCCCGGTGTAATAGCCGGTCCAGTCAACAGCCTGCGGTGGCGGCGCCACCGGCACCGGGGCCGCGACGGTCGGCTCGATGGTCGGCGTCGCGGGGCCGCCCGCCATCGCGGCGAAGGGGGTTGCAAGAAGGGCGAGGGTCAAGATTGCGGTATGCTTCATTTCTGCCTCCAGGGGCTTTTCCCGACTTTTCGGCATCGGATGTCGATGCTGCCCCTGACCTTGGGACGGGTGTTGCGCCCGGACCAGCCCCGCGCCGGACACGAGATCTTGAGGCTGTCAAAACCGGGGAAATCTCGGCTGGAACTGGCCAAGCAACGGAAAGATCAGGCCAATTATGGCCGGCCAAAGGGCATCACCCAGATTTGACCCGCCGAAAAGCTGTGCAGAAACAAGCGTTTTCCTGGGCCGCTGCGGCAAGAACCCTGCGCTGCCGCATCGCCCTTGAAGGCAAACGAGACTCGCCCGCCCCGTTCCGCCCTCAGGGCGCGGGGACGGTCTTCGGCTTGATGAACTTGGCCCCGCCGCCCAGCCCGCCCGACAGGATCTGCACATGGGCCACATCGCCGCGGCCGCTGTCGGCGGTCTTCAGCGTGTCCATCAGCAGGGCCAGCGGGATCTGCAGGGCCGAGCCGAGCGAGACGCGCCGCCCCTCGACCTCGGCCTTGGCCGAGATGACCGAGACGACCTGCGCCACGCCATCCTTCATCTGGAACACCGGCGCGCCGGAGGATCCGAAATCGACATCGCAGGTCATCACCAGGATGCCGGTCTGCTTGTCCATCACGCTGCATTCCTGCTGCAACGAGGGGTTGTCGGCCCGCCCCTGCCCGTAAGAAACCACGCCGATCATGTCGCCGGTGTTGGGCGTGTCGGCAATTCCAAAGGGCTTGACCGCGGGGGTCAGGATCGGCTGGTCCAGCTCGATCAGGGCCACGTCATCGGCAACCCGGTCCAGGCTGTCGTCCCCGCCATAGACATAATCGGGATGGGCAACGGCCTGCTTGACGCCCCGGTAGGCCTCGGCCCTGCCATTGCGCCAGCCGGCGAGGAACTTGATCTGGCCGGGGTCCAGCCGCGCGCCGCTTTCCTTGTCGAAGAGGCAATGCGCCGCCGTCAGCACCAGTTGCGGCGCGATCAGCGCCCCGGTGCAGAAGCCGCGGTCGCCGAGGACGAGCTTGCCCACCGCCTCCCAGCCCCGGCTGTCGTTCAGGGTCTGCAGCTTGACGAGGGGCGTCTCCTGCGCCCGCAGCGGCAGGGCGATCAGGCACAGCAGGGTGATGAGACGCAGCATGGGACCTCCGGGGTTCACGGCGGTCCTATCCTGTCAGCGGGGCAGCATTGCGGCGCTGGTTTGGCGCAGTTGGGCAGGAACCGGCCCGCCCGTCGCCCAATCGAGAAGCGAGACCGTATGCACCACCGGCACCCCGGCCTCCTGCCCGATCTGGATCATGCAGCCAAGGTTGCCCGCCGCGATCACATCGGGCTTCTTCGCCATCAGGCTGGCCACCTTGCGGCTGCGCAGCTCGCCCGAAATCTCCGGTTGCAGGATGTTGTAAGTCCCCGCCGAGCCGCAGCAGAGGTGGCTGTCCAAAGGCTCGCTGACGGTGAAGCCCGCGGCCTTCAGCAGGTCCTTGGGCAGGGTCTTGATCTTCTGCCCGTGCTGCAGCGAACAGGCGGCGTGATAGGCGATGGACAGGCCCTTGGGCTCGGTCGGCGGCAGGCCCAGCTTGGTGATCACCTCGCTGATATCCTTGGTCAATCCCGCCACCCGGGCCGCATCGCCCGCAAGCGCGTCATGGGCCAGCAGATGCCCGTAATCCTTCAGCGTCGTCCCGCAGCCCGAGGTGTTGATGACCAAAGCGTCCAGCGCCTCCCGCCGGTCCTCGGCCATCACCGCCTTGACCATATTGCGGGCGAAGGGCAGGGCCGCGGATTCCTTGCCCATATGCAGCGGCAGGCCGCCACAGCAGCCCATGTTGCGCGGCACCACGACCTCGGCGCCAAGCCTTGTCAGCAGGCGGATCGTGGCATCGTTGATCTCGGTATCCAGCGCCTTCTGGACGCAGCCGGTCATCAGCGCGACCCGCATCCGCCGCGTGCCCTGCGCCGGAAAGACCTGCGCATCGTCGTTGCGGCTGACCGGAGGGATCGTCTTCGGCGCGAGCTTCAGCATCGCCTTCAGCCGCGCATCCGGCATCAGCCCGGCAAAGGGCCGCGCCAGCTTGGCTCCGAAGAGGGCGAGGCGGAAGCGGCGCGGATAGGGCATGACCATCACCAGCACCCTGCGCAGGAAACGGTCCATCAGCGGGCGCTTGTAGGTCCGGTCCACATGGGCGCGGCCCATGTCGATCAGATGGGCATAATCCACGCCCGAGGGGCAGGTGGTGGTACAGGCAAGGCAGGACAGGCAGCGGTCGATATGCTTGGCGGTCTTTGCGTCAGCCGGCCGCCCGCTCTCCAGCATCTCCTTGATCAGGTAGATTCGCCCGCGCGGACTGTCGAGCTCGTCACCCAGCACCTGATAGGTCGGGCAGGTCGCGGTGCACATGCCGCAATGGACACAGGTCCGCAGGATCTTGTTGGCTTCGGCAAGGGTCGGGTCGGCCAGCTGGGCCTCGGTGAAGAAGGTCTGCATCAGTCCATGATCCCTGCGTTCAAAATCCCTCTGGGATCAAATCTGGCGCGAAGCGCGCGGGACAGGGCCGAAACCCCTGCCGCTTCGGGGTGAAAGACGGCGACGCCGGCGGGCCCGCGCATCAGCGTGGCATGGCCGATCCCCGCCAGGGCCGCCCGCAGCCGCGCCGCCCCGCCATCGGCCAGACCGCTCACCGCCAGCCAGATCAACCCGCCGCCCCAGTCATAAGCCGCCTGATGCGCCGCCCCGGCAAGAGAGGCCACCACCGCCTCCGCCTCGGTCGGCTTGCAGGAAATCCGCCACAAAGCCTCGCCCTGCACCCCGCCGCCATCACGCAGCCGCGCCCAAAGATCCTGCCCCGCAACCTCCTGCCAATCGCCGCCCAACAACCCGCGCAAGGCCGCCGCGCGATGCCGGACCGAGGCGTCCAGCCCCTCGATCCGCAGCAAGGTGCCGAAATCCCCCTGCGCCGCCCCCGAAACCTCGAAGGGCGAGCCGAGCGCCTTGCGCAGGGCGGCGAGCCCCGCCGTCACGCCCAGCCCCTCGGCGCGCAGGGTCACTTCGGTCTCGGGCAGGGCCTGCACCTTGAAGGCGACCTCGCTCATCACCCCCAAAGTGCCATGCGACCCGGCCAGAAGCTTGACGAGATCCAGCCCCGTCACGTTCTTCATCACCCGCCCGCCGGATTTGATCACCGTGCCGCGCCCGTCGACAAAGCGTACGCCCAGCATGTGGTCACGCGCCGCCCCCACCTGCACCCGGCGCGGCCCCGCCGCATTGACCGCCGCCACCCCGCCGATGGTGGACACCCCCGCGCGCCCCAGGGCCTGCCGCAGATCGGGCACTTCGAAGGCCAGCCGCTGCCGCTCCCCCGCCAGAAGTGCCGTCACCTCAGCCACCGGCGTCCCCGCCCCCACAACCAGCGTCAGCGCCCCCGGCTCATAAAGCCGCACCCCCGCCAGCCCTGAGGTCTCCAGCACGTCTCCGGCGCCAAAAGCCACACCGCGCGTCCCGCCGCCCCGCAGGGACAAAGGCCCCGCGGTGCCCCGCACCATCTCGCTCAGTTCAGCTTCATCTCTTGGCTGCATCTTGTCTTTCATTGGTCCATAAATATCCCACGGGGGGTCCGGGGGGTGTGAAACCCCCCGGCGCGGTCAACCAGCGCGCCGGCTGGCCGTCATGTCCAGCGGAAACACCTTGGCCGGGTTCAACAGCCAGCCCGGGTCGAACACATCCTTCACCCGCAGCTGCGCCTCCATATCGGCGGGGGTGAACTGCACATGCATCAGATCGCGCTTTTCGATGCCCACGCCATGTTCCCCGGTCAGACAGCCGCCGACCTCGACACACAGCTTCAGGATATCCGCCCCCAAAGCCTCGCACAAAGCCAGATCGCCGGGCTTGTTGGCGTTGTAGATGATGAGGGGGTGCATGTTGCCGTCGCCCGCGTGAAAGACATTGGCGACCGAAAGGCCGACTTCCTTCGACATCTCGGCGATGCGGCGCAGCACCAGAGGCAGTTCGGACACCGGGATCGTCCCGTCCAGGCACATGTAATCGCCCAGATTGCCCACCGCGCCAAAGGCCGATTTGCGGCCAAGCCAGATCCGTTTGGATTCCTCCTCCGAGCCGCTTTCGCGGTAGGCGGTCGGGTTGTGGCGCGCGGCGATCTCCTTGATGCGGGACAGTTGCGCGTCGATCTCGGGCGGGCTGCCCTCGACCTCGATGATCAACAGCGCCTCGCAATCGGGATAGCCGGCCTTGGCGAAATCCTCGCAGGCGCGGATGCAGGGCCGGTCCATGAACTCGATCGCGACCGGCAACAGCCCGGCGCGGATGATGTCGGCGACACATTCCCCGGCGACCTCGTTGGAGGCAAAGCCCATCAGCACCGGCCTTGCGCCTTCCGGCTTGGGCAGGATGCGCAGGGTGGCTTCGGTGACGATGCCAAGCTGCCCTTCCGATCCGCAGATCACGCCCAGCAGGTCCAGCCCGCAGGCGTCGTTCCACGGCCCGCCGATCTCGACCACCTCGCCATTCATCAGGACGATGGTCACACCCAGCAGGTTGTTGGTCGTCACCCCGTATTTCAGGCAATGCGCCCCGCCGGAGTTCATCGCGATATTGCCCGCAATGGCGCAGGCAAGCTGGCTGGACGGGTCGGGCGCGTAGAACCAGCCATCCGCCTCCACCGCCGCGGTGACGGCCAGGTTGGTCCGCCCGGTCTGAACGCGGATGAAGCGGTTCTCGTAATCGGTCTCCAGCACGCCATTCATCCGCGCCACGCCGAGGACGACGCAATCCGCCGTGGGCAGCGCCCCGCCTGCCAGACTGGTGCCCGAACCGCGCGGCACCACCTTCACCCCCAGCTCGCTGCACAGGCGCAGCAGGGCCGAGACCTCGGCCGTCGTGCGCGGCAGCACCACGGCCAGGGGCGCGCAGCGATAGGCGCTGAGCGCGTCGCATTCATAGGCCAGCGTCTCCGCCGGGTCCGAGATCACGCCGGCAGGCAGGACCCCGCGCAGTTGGGCAATGATCCGGTCACGGGCCGACAGAACGGCCTGATCTGGCAATGGCATATCCATGGGCAAAGGCCTCCCCTTCCCGATGAGGTTACGAGCCTCGATCCCCACTGGCAAGGCAGGTTGCGTCGCGCTAGGGTTGCCGTCATGAATCTTCTTGCGACCCTTGAGACCACCTTTACCGGCCTCGACACGGTAGCGTTCGGGCTGCTGATGGCGGTCTGGCTTGGCACCGGTTTTGCCGCCGAACATCCGCCGGCCTGGCGCGTCTCGGTCACGGTGCTGATGAAAGAATTCCGCCACCGCTGGATGGTGGAGTTTCTGACCCGCACGCCGCGCATCTTCGACATCTCGCTGATGGACAGCCTGCGCCAGGGCACCGCCTTCTTCGTCTCGGGTTCGATGATCGCGATTGGCGGCGGCGTGGCGCTGATCGGCAATGTGGTGACGTTGCAGGGGCTGGCGCGCGATCTGACCATCGGGGCCGACATCAGCCAGATCCGGATCAAGCTGATCGTCGTGGTCGGGCTGATGGCCAATGCCCTGCTGAAATTCGTCTGGTCGCATCGCCTCTTCGGCTATTGCGCGATCATGATGGCCGGGGTGCCCAACGACCATACCAAGCACACCGCCCTGCCGCGCGCCGCCCAGACCGCCGAGATCAACATCACCGCCGCGCGCAGCTTCAACCGCGGCCTGAACTCGGTCTATTTCGCGCTGGCGGCCCTTGCCTGGCTGATCGGGCCGCGGGCGCTGATCCTGGCGGTGCTGCTGACCGGCGGGGTGCAGCTCAGGCGCGAGTTTGCCAGCCATTCCCGCGCCGTGATGCTGGAAAAGATCGAATAGGCCTCAGGCCCCCTTGCCCCGGCGCCCCTCGATCACCCAGGCGAGCACGGCGAACACCGCCGCCAGCAGCAGGTAAAGCCAGGCCGGCAGCAGCGCCGTGACCGAGATTTCGCCCGTCACATAGGCGCCGCGCGGCGTGATGCCGATCCAGCCGCGCCCGGCGGCGGGCCGTCCGTCATTGACGAGGCGAATATCCGGCATGCCGTTTTCCAGCGCCACCAGACCGCCGCGCGTCGGGGTGACGACCGGCTCCAGCTTGGCGGGGCTGGCGATCGTCTCTTCGAACTCCTTGGGGGCAGAGGGGCCGATCGCGACGACCCGGGCCAGATCGCCCTGTTGCAAGCGGTAAAGCCCCAGCTCCGGTGCGGCATAATCCGTCTCGTACTGGCCGGGTGCCACCAGCTTCAGATCCACCGTGCCCGTGGTGCCATCCGGCAGGGTCAGGGTCACCGGCGGCGGCGCGGTGTCGAGGATGGTGCGCCGGGTGATCGTCATCTCCTGGCCCACGGCCGTGGCGCCAAGGCTCTCCTCCTCCAGCTCGGGCTGTTTCAGCATCCAATGGGCGAGCCTGCGCAACAGCTCCAGCTGCGGCCCGCCGCCTTCGAAGCCGCGCCCCCAGAGCCAGCTTTGATCCGAGGCGAGGACGGCGACCCGCCCCTTGCCCACGCGGTCCAGCACCAGCAAGGGCTTGTCATCCGGCCCGCTCATCAAGACCTGGCCCGAGCGTTGCTTGACCTCGATCAGCCGGAACCAGCGGCCCCAGCCACCGGGCGGGGCCAGCGCTTCCAGCCCCTCGGTCACCGGATGGCGGCGGCCGACCTCGGTCAGAGCCGGGCGGTAGCCCTGTTCGATGATCTGGCTCGTCGGCTCCACCGGCAGGATCTGGTTGAGGGGCGAGCGCCAGAGGCTGTCGACCTGGCCGAACTCCGGCCCCGCCGCCACCAGAACCGTGCCGCCCTCCTGCACATAATCCACCACGTTCTGCAGATAGGACATCGGCAGGATGCCCCGCATCGCATAGCGGTCAAAGATGATCAGGTCGAAATCCTTGATCTTGTCGACGAACAATTCCTTGGTCGGAAAGGCGATCAGCGACAGTTCCGAGACCGGGATGCCATCCTGCTTTTCCGGCGGCCGCAGGATGGTGAAATGCACGAGGTCCACCGAAGGGTCGGATTTCAACAGGTTGCGCCAGACCCTTTCGCCGGTGTTCGGCTCGCCCGAGACGAGCAGAACCCGCAAGCGGTCGCGCACGCCGTTGATCTGCACCACGGCGGTGTTGTTGCGGTCGGTCAGCTCGCCCTTCTGGCCCGCGATCGACAGTTGCAGCACGTTGATCCCGGCATGCGGCAGGCCGATCGGCAGGTCCAGATCCTGCCCCACCGGCACCGAGAAGGTCGAGGGCGGCTCGGCATCCAGCGCCACGGTCACATCCACGACCTGACCGGCGCTGGCGGGGGCCTTGCCCTGATCCTCGATGCGGAACTTGAGGCTGGTCTTCTCGCCCATGATGGCGAAGGCCGGGGCGTTTGTGATCACAAGCCTGCGGTCCCAGTCACTCTGATGGCCGGTCAGCAAGACCTGCAAGGGCGCGGGCAGGGCGGGAGCGGCGCCCATGTCGTGGACCTGCCCATCGGTGATCAGGATGGCACCGGCGACCCTTGCCTGCGGTTCGCGCGCCAAGGCTTGCGCCAGCGCCGTCATCGCCAGCGTGCCGGCATTGTCCTTGCCATCGGCCAGATGGACGATGCGGAGTTCGGTATTGGGCAGGGCCGCGACCTTGGCCTTGACCGCCTCCACCGCCTGAGCCGTCTGCTGGGCGCGGTCCGACAGGCTCTGGCTTGCGCTGTCATCGACGATCAGAATGACGATATCGGCCAAAGACTTGCGGTTTTCGTCCTGCAGCGACGGGTTGCTGAGCGCCAGCAGAACCAGACCCAGCGCCAGGGCCCGGATCGCCCAACCGGCCAGCCCGCGCCACAAGGCCAGCGCCAACAACAGCACCGCCGCCACGGCCAGCGCCACCAGCGCCCAGTCCGGCACGAGGGGTTGAAAGAGGAATGTCTGGCTCATTTGCCCAGCCTTTCCAGCAGGGCCGGCACATGGACCTGGTCCGACTTATAATTCCCGGTCAGCACATGCATCATCAGGTTGATGCCGAAGCGATAGGCATATTCCCTCTGATCATCGCCCGCCGCCCCGCGCCCGACCGGATAAAGCGGCATCCCGTCGCCATCGACCGCCCAGGCCGAGGCCCAGTCATTGCCGCCGATCACCACCGGCGTCACCCCGTCGTTGAGGTTGCGAAACGGCATGCCCTCGGCCTTGGCGGCATCGGGCGGGGCGGCCTCGACCCAGAGGCCACCCTCGCTGAAGCGGCCCGGGAAGGTCTGCAACAGATAGAAGCTGCGGGTCAGCACATGGTCCTCGGGGATCGGCTCGATCGGCGGAATGTCCAGCCCCGAGGCGATGCGCTGCAGGGCCTGACCCTCGGGCGTCGGCCCCGCGCCTGCCACATCGGCATCGCGCGTGTCGAAAAGGATCATGCCGCCGGTCCGCAAGTACTTGTTCAGCTTGGCATAGGTCGCCGAGGAGGGCACCGGCGCATCCGCCGTCACAGGCCAGTAGAGGAAGGGGAAGAAGGCCAGCTCGTCCTTCTCGATATCCACACCCATCGGCGGCATCGGTTCCACGGCGGTGCGGTTGGCCAACTGGTCGCTGAGGCCCAGCAGCCCCGCGGCAGAGGTCTCGTCCACCCGCGTGTCGCCTGTGATCACATAGGCCAGCACCACGCCCTCGGTGGCGGCAATCGCCCGGTCATCGGCGGCATCGGCGCGGGCGTCCTGCGGTTGGCCGAGCAGGGCGAGCACCACCAGCGCCACCCCGGCCCCACGGAACCGCAAACGGCCCGACAGTGCCAAAGTCGCCAGAATGTCCAGCAACAACAGCATCATGGCAATGGCGAGCACCGGCCCTTTCAGGGCCTGTTCAGAGGGCAGGGACAGATCGGCCGGCGTCACGCCCGAGGGCCAGACCGCCCTGGTCAACGCCGCATCACCCGCCACCGGGTTCAGCGCCACCACTCGCCCGTCATTGCGGTACAGCCCCGGCGGCACCAGGCTGCCCGGCCCCGACTTGATCGCCTGCGCCAAAGCCGCGCCCGGCACGCCGGCCAGACTGCCCGGATCGCCCAGATCGCCCCAGCCATCCAGCAGACGCTCCGGCGTCCAGATCAGCCCGTTCAGCCCCTCGGCGGTGCCCGACCCCGCGGTGGCCGAAATCGCCAGCCGGTCCAGCATCTGCACGAAAAGGCCCGACAGGGGCAGGTCCGACCATTCCGCATTGGCCGATACGTGGAACAGCACGATCTGCCCCAGACCGATCACCTTGCGCGTGACAAGCGGCGTGCCATCGTCCAGCACGGCCAGGGTGCGGCTCGACAGGTCAGGATCGGGTTGCGCCAGAACCTGGGTGCGCACCCGCAGATCGGGCGGGATCGCGAGGCCGTGGAAGGGCGACTCTTCCGGGAAAGGGGCCAGCGTCTTCGGCGCGCCCCAGCTCATCGCCCCGCCCGAGGACATGCCACCCTGGCGCAGCGTGACCGGCATCAGCGGGTCCTGCTCCAGCCGGGCGATGTCGGCAGCGGCCAGATGCGGCCCGGCAAAGCGCAGCAGAAGCCCGCCCTTGCCGATCCAGTCGACCAGCGCATCGCTTTCGGCCAGGGGCACCTGCGCCACATCGGCCAGCACGATCACATCGGGCTTGGCGGGCAGCACATCGCTCACCCCGCCCTCGATCAGGTCGGCGGTGGGGCTCAGCGCCTGGTGCAGGTAATGCAGCGGCGACAGCAGTTGCAGCCCCTCGCCCGCGGCCTGATCGGTGACCAGGGCCACCTTGCGCCGCTTCAGCGCATCGCCTGCGAGCGTGACGGCACCGGCGCTGCGCAGCCCCTCGATCGCAAAGCGGGTGACGCGGTTGCGCAGTTCCGGCGGCAGATCCAGCACGGCCTTGGCCTTGGCGGCACTGGCGTCGAAGGCCAGCGGCACCCGCGCCAGCTCGCGGTCGGTGCCCGAAGGGTCCGGCCCGCGCGCAACCAGGGTCAGCGCGGCTTCGACACCCGCGATGTCGCGGGCGGCAGAGATGGTCAGCTTGCCATCGGCCTGCACCGCCGGTTCCAGCGCATAGATCGGCTTGGTCGAGGCATAGAGCCGCACCTCCCCCTGTTTTTGCAGCGCGGCAAGCAACTCGTTCCGCCCGGGATGCGCCAGGCCATCGGTCAGCCAGTCGGTCTCGAACCGGTCCTTGGGCAGCTCGCCCGTCCAGAGGTTGAGCGTGGCCGGCGCCCAGGGGCGCGGCTGGTCGGCGGTCAGGCGGCCGCGCTCCTCTGCGGCGGAGCGGAAGGTCACCGGCTGCGGCGCATCGGCCAGGGTGATCACCGCCACCGGCCGCCCGGCGCGCTCGGCCCCGTCGAGGAGGCTCGTCGCCTTGGCGATCCGGGCGGGCCAGTCATAGGCATCGGCCCAGCCGCCATCCATCACGATGAGCAGGGGGTCCTTGCCCACGACCACCGGCGTCGGGTTCAGCACCGGGCCGGCAAAGGCCACGATCACCCCGCCGATCGCTAGCATCCTGAGCGCCAGAAGCCACCAGGGCGTCTTGTCGGCCTCGCGGTCCTCGTCCGTCAGGCCCAGAAGCAGCGCGACCCCGGGGAATTTCCGCCGGATCGCGGCGGGCGGAATGGCCCGCAGCAGGAACCACAGCACCGGCAGCGCCAGAAGCGCCAGCAACAGAAGCGGAGAGGTGAAGCCCAGCATCAATGCCCGCCCCCCAGCGCGCGGTAGGCCCAGAGAAGGGCCGCCTGCGCCGGTTGCCCGGTGTGATGCGCCATGTAATGCCAGCCCGCCGCCTGGGCGAGCGTGGCCAGCCGGTCCTTGCGTTCGGCCAGCCGCGCGAGGTAGCGCGCGCGCAGATCGCCGGCGCGCTGGGTCTCATGGCTGAGCGAGCCGCCAACCGAGACGAAGACGGTGCGCCCGTCGAAGGGAAACTCCTCCTCCGCCGGGTCAAGCACCTGCAACAGCACGCCTTTCACATCGCGCCCCGCCGCCTGGGTCAGGGCGCGTTCGACCGCCGCCATGTCGCCCAGAAAGTCCGAGACGAAGACCGCCCGCCCGTGGTTCACGAAAGCATCCGGCAGGGGCGCGCCGTAATCCGCGCCGACCCGCGCCAGATCCAGCGCCATCGCCTCGATCAGCCGCAGCATCTGGCCCTTGCCGGCCTTGGGCGGCTCGCGCCCGGCCAGCCCGACCTGTTCGCCGCCGCGCAACAGCAGGACGGCGAGGGCCAGCGCCAGAAGCCGGGCGCGGTCGGCCTTCTCCGGGCGGCTCGGGGCGCCGGAAAAGGCCATCGACTGCGCCGGATCGACCCAGAGCACGACCTGCTGCGCCGCCTGCCATTCGCGTTCGCGCACGAAGGTCTGGTCGGACCGGGCCGAACGCCGCCAGTCGATGCTGCGCAAGGGGTCGCCGGGCTGAGCCGGACGGTACTGCCAGAAATCATCGCCCATCCCGGCGCGCCGCCGGCCATGCTCGCCCAGGGCGACGGTCGCAGCCAGATGCTCCGCCTCTGCCAGAAGTGGCGGCAGGCTCTGGCCCAGGGCCTCGGCCCGGGCGCGCAGATCGGCGGAAAGGCTCACGCGGCGGCCTCTTGCCCGAGGATGCGGCCTGACACGCGGGAAATGACGCCTTCCAGGCTTTCGCCCCGCGCCCGTGCGGCGAAATTCAAAGCCATCCGGTGTTCCAGCACCGGCTGCGCCATCGCCGCCACATCCTCGACCGAGGGCACGAGCCGGCCGTTGAGCAGCGCCCGCGCCCGCACGGTCAGCATCAGCGCCTGCGCGGCCCGCGGCCCCGGGCCCCAGGACAGGGTGTCGCGCAGATCGCGACCCTCCGGCTCACCGGGGCGGCAGGCGCGGACGAGGTCCAGAATGGCCTCGATCACCTTGTCGCCGACCGGCATCCGCCGGATCAGCGCCTGCGCCGCCATCAGCTCCGGCCCGGAAAACACCGGTTGGGCGACCGCCAGCGTGGCGCCCGTGGTCGCCATCAGGATGTCGCGCTCGGCGGCGCGGGTCGGATAGGCCACATCGACCTGGACGAGGAAGCGGTCCAGCTGCGCCTCGGGCAGGGGATAGGTGCCCTCCTGCTCGATCGGGTTCTGCGTCGCCAGCACATGGAAGGGCGGCCCGAGCTTGCGGTGCTGGCCGGCGATGGTGACCTCGCGCTCCTGCATCGCCTGCAGAAGGGCGGATTGGGTGCGTGGGCTGGCGCGGTTGATCTCGTCGGCCATCAGAAGTTCGCAGAACACCGGGCCTTCGATGAAGCGGAAGGCGCGCGACCCGTCGGCCGAGGTTTCCAGCACTTCCGAGCCGAGGATATCGGCCGGCATCAGGTCCGGCGTGAACTGGATGCGGTTCGATTTCAGCCCCATGACGGTGGCCAGCGTATCGACCAGAAGCGTCTTGCCCAGTCCCGGCAGGCCGACCAGCAGGGCATGTCCGCCCGACAGAAGCGCGGCCATCGTCATCTCGACCACCCGCTCCTGCCCGATGAAGCGCCCGCCGATCGCGCCCCGCGCCACCGCCAGACGGGAGGCCAGGGCTTCGATGGCAGTGACGAGATCTTCGGCTTGGGACATGACTTTGCTCCGACAGGGTTCTATGGGACACTAAAGCCAATCCTGACCGCAGGCACAAATGGCAAAAGGGGCAAAGCCACAAATGATCGTGAAACCTGATGCCGAAACTCTGCTCTCTTCCGTGACCAAAGCCGCAAAAAAGGGCCCGCCGCCGGTGCATCTGTGGAACCCGGAGTTCTGCGGCAACATCGACATGCGGATCGCGCGGGACGGGACCTGGTTCTACAACGGCACCCCCATAGGGCGTGCGCCCCTGGTCAAGCTCTTCTCCTCGATCCTGAAGAAGGAGGGCGAGGATTACTTTCTGGTGACCCCGGTCGAGAAGGTCGGCATCAAGGTCGAGGATGCGCCATTGTTCGCCGTTGACTTCACGGCAAGCGGGCAAGGCCGCGATCAGATCCTGCGATTTGTGACCAAAACCGAGGACGAGGTCGAGGCCGATGCGGCAAATCCGCTGGAAATCCGCTTGATTGACGGGGAACCTGCCCCCTATATCCACATTCGCTCTGGCCTTTACGCACGGATTGACCGCAAGAGCTTCTACCGCCTGATCGAATTGGGTTGCCATGAGGTGCAAGACCGGGAAAGCTGGTTCGGCCTTTGGTCCCACGGTCAGTTCTTCAAGGTGATCGCGTCGGCCGACCTGCCGTGACCGCCGCACGACCCAACTGCCGACCTGACCTGACCAGAGACCTATGCCCCGTTACGCCGCGAACCTGACCATGCTTTTCACCGAGGTCCCGAGCCTCGACCGCCCCGGCCTTGCGGCCCAGGCGGGCTTTGACGGTGTGGAGATTCTGTTTCCCTATGACCATCCCGCCAAGGACTGGCAGGCCGCACTGGCCGGGCTGCCGCTGGCGCTGATCAACACGCCGCCGGGCGACTGGGCCTCGGGCGACCGGGGGCATGCCGCCGTGCCGGGGATGGAGCTGCAGTTCCGCGATCATTTCCTGCGCGCCGCCGATCTCGCAACCCGGCTGGGGGCGGCCAAGGTCCATGTGATGGCGGGGGTCGCCAAGGGGCCGCAGGCGACGCAGCTCTTCACCGAGAACCTTGCCTGGGCGGCCGAGGCGGCGCCCGACCTCAGCTTGACGATCGAGCCTTTGAACGCCGATGACTGGCCGGGCTATTTCCTCAACGACTTCGACCAGGCGGCGCGGATTCTGGCGGATCTGGAAAACCGCCGGATCGGGTTGCAGTTCGATATCTGGCATGCCGCGCGCATCCATGGCGATGCGCAAGCGGTGTGGGAAAAGCACCGCGCCCTGGTCAACCACGTCCAGATCGCAGGTTTCCCGGGCCGGGCCGAGCCGGGCGGCGGCGGCTTCGACCTCACCTCGCTGTTCCGCGATCTGGATGCGCAGGATTATCAGGGCTGGGTCGCCGCCGAATACCGCCCCTCGCGCGCCACGGTGCATGGCCTCGGCTGGCTGAACGCGCTGAAGGCCCGCGACAAGCTGATCGGCACCGCGGGCTGAGGCCCCCGAATTTTCTGCGAAAATTCCCGCAGTCCTGCCCGATTCGGCGCCCTTTGGTTAACGGGCGCCTGTCTTGCCGTGCGTAGAGACGCAAGGAAGACGGAAGGAAGACGCGGGCAAGACCGCAGCCCGGCCTGCGTTTTCACCGGTTAACCCTGCGCGCCCAAAGACTTGGGCTGCAATCCGCGCCGCCCTCTTCCCCCGCCCGCCTGCAACCGCTATCCTTGCGCCAAACCTCATTCAGGGACGACAATATGCCGACCAAAGCGCCCGAGACCCAAATCGTTACCACCTGGAAAGTCGCCTGTGACGGCGGCGTCGGGGCGCTGGGCCATCCCCGGGTCTGGCTGACCATCCCCGAGGACACCGGTTTCGTCGAATGCGGCTATTGCGACAAGCGCTACGAGATCGACCGCGCCCACGCCCACGACGACCACTGACCCCGCGATGCGCCGGGGCCTGCGTCTCGTCGCGGTTCTGGTCTGCCTGCCACTTCTCTACCTCGCCGCGGGCCTGATCGGCGCGGTGCTGCCGGGTGCCGCCATCCGGGCCGAGGGCGCCCCGACCCGCGCCATCGGCCTGATCGCCGGGCCGATCCATTTCGACATTCTGCTGCCGCTGACCGATGCCCTGCGCCGGGACTTTGCCTTTGCGGCAGAGCAGGGCGTGCCGGTGCAGGATCAGGCCGCGCAATATCTTGTGGTGGGTTGGGGGTCGCAAGGGTTCTACACCACCACCGGCAGTTATGCCGATCTGAAGCTCGCGACCGCCCTGCGGGCGATGACCGGGGATTCCGCGGTGTTGCACCTGGATGTGGCCGGCGATCTGACCGATGTGCCGGGCCTGATCTGGCTGCCGGTCTCCGAGGCGCAGTTGGACCGGCTGACGCAAGTGATCCTCTCCAGCCTGACACGCGACGCGGCGGACCGGCCGATCCCCCTGCCGGGGCCCGGCTTCGGCCCGACCGATGCTTTCTTCGCCGCCGAGGGTCATTTCAGCCTGCTGCGCACCTGCAATGTCTGGGTGGGCGAGGTTCTGCGCGCTGCGGGCATCCCCTTCGGCCTCTGGACCCCCACGCCGCAGGCGATCCGCCTGTCGGCCTATGTCTTCGACCGATCCTAGTGGCACCCGCACCCGCTTCCCGCCTATACTTCGGCGAAACTTGAGCGGGGCGCGCGACATGACTTTCGGCAAAGGCCACCATCTTCACCTGATCGACGGCTCGGCCTTCATCTTCCGGGCCTATCACGCGCTGCCGCCCCTGACGCGCAAGTCGGACGGGCTGCCGGTGGGGGCGGTGGCGGGCTTCTGCAACCTTCTGTGGGGGGAGCTCACCACCACCCGCAACCAGAACGCTCCGACCCATATCGCGGTGATCTTCGATGCGGGGGCGAAGACCTTCCGCAATGATATCTACCCGGAATACAAGGCAAATCGCCCACCCCTGCCCGAGGATCTGCGCCCGCAGTTCCCGCTGACCCGCGATGCCACCCGCGCCTTCAACGTCGCCTGCATCGAGCTTGCGGGCTACGAGGCCGATGACATCATCGCGACCCTCGCCAAACAGGCGCGTGAGGCCGGGGGGACGGTGACCATCCTTTCCTCGGACAAGGACCTGATGCAGCTGATCGGCAATGGCGTCGACATGCATGATCCGATGAAGAACAAGCGCCTCGGGCTGGAGGAAGTGCGCGAGAAGTTCGGCGTCGATCCCGACCGCGTGGTCGATGTGCAATCCCTCGCCGGGGATTCGGTCGACAACGTGCCGGGCGCGCCGGGGATCGGGTTGAAAACCGCCGCCCTGCTGATCCAGGAATATGGCGACCTCGACACGCTTCTGGCCCGGGCGGGCGAGATCAAGCAGCCCAAGCGCCGCGAGGCGCTGGTCGAAAACGCCGACAAGATCCGCCTGTCGCGCCAGCTGGTCACCCTGAAGGATGACACGCCGATCGACCTTGACCTTGGCACGCTGGAGCTGCGCGCGCCCGAGCCTGAGGCGATCATGGAATTCCTGAAAAAGATGGAATTTCAGACCCTTATCCGCCGCGTCAGCGAAAAGCTGAAGGTCGAGGCGCCGGTGCTCGACACCGGAAAAGGCTATGAGGTCGCCGGGGCCCATGACGCGGCAGAGGCCAAGGCGCTGCCCTTCGACACCACCGCTTACACCTGCATCCGCGATGCGGAGACGCTGGCCAAATGGATCGCACGCGCCCGCGAACGCGGCTATCTGGCCGTCGATACCGAGACGACCTCCCTCGACGAGATGCAGGCCGAGATCGTCGGCATCTCTCTCGCCATCGACCCGGGCGAGGCGGCCTATGTCCCGCTGCTGCACCGCACCGGCACAGATGACCTTCTGGGCGCCGTCACCATGGCCGAGGGGCAGATGACGCTGGACGCGGCGTTAACCCTGCTGAAACCGCTGCTCGAGGATGATGCCGTCCTCAAGATCGGGCAGAACATGAAATACGACATGAAGATCTTCGCCCGGCTTGGCGTCACGGTCGCGCCGATCGACGATACGATGCTGATGTCGGGCGCGATGTATGCCGGGCTCAACAACCACGGCATGGATGAGCTGTCCGAAAAATACCTCGGCCACAAACCCATCCCGATCAAGGAGTTGATCGGTTCCGGCAAATCCGCCATCACCTTCGACAAGGTGCCTTTGGACAAGGCCGTGGCCTATGCCGCCGAGGATGCCGATGTGACGCTGCGCCTCTGGCAGGCCTTCAAACCTAACCTGCACAAGGCCCGCGTGACCACGGTTTACGAGACCCTCGAACGCCCCCTCGTCCCGGTTCTGGCCGAGATGGAGATGGCCGGCATTCAGGTCGACCGCGCCACCCTGTCGCGCATGTCGGGCGCCTTTGCCCAGAAGATGCTGGCCTTGGAGGAGGAGATTCAGACCCTCGCCGGCGAGAAATTCAACGTCGGTAGCCCCAAGCAACTGGGCGAGATCCTGTTTGACAAGATGTCCTTGCCGGGGGGCGAGAAGGGCAAGAACGGCGCCTATGGCACCGGCGCCGATGTGCTGGAGGATCTGGCGACCGAACACGAACTGCCCGGCAAGGTGCTGGACTGGCGCCAGCTGTCCAAGCTGAAATCGACCTATACCGACGCCTTGCAGGAATATATCAACCCCGAAACCGGGCGGGTCCATACCTCCTATTCGATCACCGGGGCCGTCACCGGGCGGCTGGCCTCCTCCGATCCCAACCTGCAGAACATCCCGGTGCGCAGCGAAGAAGGCCGCCGCATCCGCGAGGCTTTCGTGGCGCCCAAGGGCAAGGTATTGGTATCGCTCGACTATTCCCAGATTGAACTCCGCATCCTCGCCCATGTCGCCGATATTCCGGCGCTGCAGCAAAGCTTCCGCGACGGGATCGACATTCATGCGATGACGGCGTCAGAGATGTTCAATGTGCCCTTGGACCAGATGACCTCGGAAATCCGCCGCCGCGCCAAGGCGATCAACTTCGGCGTGATCTATGGCATCTCGGGCTTTGGCCTTGCCCGCAACCTGCGCATTCCCCGGGCCGAGGCGCAGGGCTTCATCGACCGCTATTTCGAGCGTTTCCCCGGCATCAAGGAATACATGGCCGCGACGGTGAAATTCGCGCAAGCCAACGGCTTTGTGCAAACCCTGTTCGGCCGCAAGATCCACACGCCCGAGATCAACGCCAAGGGCCCCGGCGCCGGCTTCGCCAAACGCGCCGCGATCAACGCGCCGATTCAAGGGACTGCGGCCGACGTCATCCGCCGCGCCATGATCCGGATGCCGGATGCCATCGCCCACCTGCCCGCCAAGATGCTGCTGCAGGTCCATGACGAGCTTTTGTTCGAGGTCGAGGAATCTGCCGCCGCCGACCTGATCAAGGTGGCCAAAGCGGTGATGGAGGGCGCCTCCCACCCCGCCGTCCACCTGAAAGTCCCGCTGATTGTCGAGGCAGGTCAAGGGCTTAACTGGGCTGCGGCGCATTAGGCCCTAACGGTCGATCCGCACCTGAAAGCAGTTGTTGCGGGCGGATCTTACATGCACATAGGCCACGCGCGGGTCGGCGATCCGCGCGGCACCCTCTGATATCACGTCAGAGGTCTGCACCACCGCCCCCGTGCCATAGACGATCCGGTCATCCGCGCCGTAACCCCGGACGATATAGGTCGGGCTCTCCAGAATCTCCGGCACGCCCTCGCCACCCCCCGCCTCACAAGCATCGGCGCAGAGGAAGATCGGCCCGACCTCGGCATAGGGCTGCGGCGCGGGGAAGGGGCGGTGGGCCAACACCAGCATTGCGGCGCCTTGGGGAATCATCTTCAGGCAGTGGCGGCAGGGATTGCCCTCGCCATCGCTGACATGCCGCTCCGGCGGCTGTCCATTGGCGTCGAGGCCGCCGGATTGCCAGGCGCGGACAAGTTCAGTGGGGATCGGGGTAAAGTGCATCATGGCCTCCATTTTCCGCCAGCTTCGCCGAAGCCCGCGGCAGCCTCGACCCGGAACCTGCGCATTTGTCTTGCAACAGGGGGGCATCGGGCCTATATCGCCACTAACAGAAGTTTCAGGGTCCAAACCTGAAGCTGCCGACCTATCTTGCGGGCCTGTTGGCCCGTTTTTCATTTCTGGGGCCTCCCGCATGTCTGACCTTATCGCCAAAACCGCCATGGACCGCCGTCTGGCCGACATCATCACCCCGGTGATCGAGGGTCTGGGCTTCGAACTGGTCCGCGTGCGTCTGATGGGCGGGGCGACCCGCATCCTGCAGATCATGGCCGACCGGCCCGAAGGCGGCATCGGCGTCGACGAATGCGGCGATATCTCCACCGCCGTTTCCGCCGTGCTGGACGTCGAAGACCCGATCGAAGAGAATTACGTCCTCGAAGTCTCCTCCCCCGGGATCGACCGGCCGCTGACGCGTCTGAAGGATTTCGAGATGTGGAAAGGCTGGGAAGCCCGGATCGAGACGACCGAACTGATCGACGGCCGCCGCCGCTTCAAGGGCGGGCTGATGGGCGTCGAAGGCAATGACGTGCTGATCGAGATCGAGGAACATGGCCAGGATGTGATCATAGGCCTTGATTTCGAATGGCTTTCCGACGCGAAGCTGATCCTCACCGACGAGCTGATCGCCGAAATGCTGCGCCAGCGCAAAGTGCCCGAGGTTGAAGAGGGCGGCTTTGACGAGATCGACGAGACCGAAACCGACGGCGAGGACGAAGAGCCCGCCGAACCGACCAAACACTGACACCAAGCCGGGAGACGAACATGGCGATTACCTCTGCCAACCAGCTGGAGCTTCTGCAAACCGCCGAAGCCGTCGCGCGTGAAAAGATGATCGACCCGGATCTGGTGATCCAGGCGATGGAGGACAGCCTCGCCCGTGCCGCCAAGTCGCGTTACGGCGCCGAGATGGACATCCGCGTCAAGATCGACCGCAAGACCGGCCGCGCCACCTTTGCCCGCATCCGCACCGTGGTCGAGGACGAGGCGGTGGAAAACCACCACGCCCAGCTGACCGTCAAGCAGGCCAAATCCTACCTCGCCGACCCCAAGATCGGCGACGAGGTGATCGACGAGGTTCCGCCGGTGGATCTGGGCCGAATCGCTGCCCAATCGGCCAAGCAAGTGATTCTCCAGAAGGTCCGCGAAGCCGAGCGTGACCGTCAGTTCGACGAATTCAAGGACCGCAAGGGCACGATCATCAACGGTCAGGTCAAGCGCGAGGAATATGGCAACATCATCGTCGACATCGGTCGCGGCGAAGCCATCCTGCGCCGGAACGAGAAGATCGGCCGCGAAAGCTATCGCCCGAACGACCGCATCCGCGCCTATATCAAGGACGTGCGCCGCGAGGCCCGTGGCCCGCAGGTCTTCCTGTCGCGCACCGACCCGCAGTTCATGGCCGAGCTCTTCAAGATGGAAGTGCCGGAAATCTATGACGGCATCATCGAGATCAAGGCCGTCGCCCGCGACCCGGGCTCGCGCGCCAAGATCGCTGTCATCTCCTATGACAACTCGATCGACCCGGTCGGCGCCTGCGTCGGTATGCGCGGCAGCCGTGTCCAGGCCGTGGTGAACGAGCTGCAGGGCGAGAAGATCGACATCATTCCGTGGAACCAGGATCAGGCGACCTTCCTCGTGAACGCGCTGCAGCCGGCCGAGGTCTCCAAGGTCGTGATCGACGAGGAAGTGGGCAAGATCACCGTCGTCGTGCCGGATGAACAGCTGTCGCTGGCCATCGGCCGCCGTGGTCAGAACGTTCGTCTGGCCAGCCAGCTGACGGCGCTCGACATCGACATCATGACGGAATCGGACGAGTCCGCCCGCCGCCAGGCCGAGTTCGCCGAACGCACCAAGCTCTTCATGGAGACGCTGGATATCGACGAGATGATGGCGCAGCTGCTGGTCTCGGAAGGCTTCACCAACCTGGAAGAAGTGGCCTATGTCGAGACGGACGAGCTTCTGTCGATCGACGGCTTCGATGAGGGCACCGCTGGCGAACTGCAGGCCCGTGCGCGGGATTACCTGGAGGCTGCCAACAACAAAGCCATTGAAAACGCAAAGGCTTACGGTGTGCAGGACGAGCTGATGTCCTTCGAGGGTCTGACGCCCCAGATGCTGGAAGCGCTGGGCAAGGAAGGCATCAAGACGCTGGAAGACTTCGCGACCTGCGCCGACTGGGAACTGTCGGGCGGCTGGACCACGGTCAATGGCCAGCGCGTGAAGGACGAAGGCATCCTCGAGAAGTTCGACATGAGCCTGGAAGAAGCCCAGACCCTCGTGATGACGGCGCGTGTCATGCTCGGCTGGGTCGATCCCACCGCCATGGAACCCGAAGCGGAAGAGGAGGCCGGGGCGTAACGCACCCCGGACCCCCTTGACCCGCGGCGGCCGCACCCCAGATATGGATGACCCCGAGCGCAAGTGCATTGTGACCGGGGAAGTCCAACCCAAGTCAGGCCTGATCCGGTTCTGCCTTGACCCCGAGGGTCAGGTCACGCCGGACATTCTGGCGCGCCTGCCCGGTCGGGGCTTTTACGTCTCGGCCGACCGCAAGGCGATCGAGAAGGCGGCGGCCAAGGGGCTTTTTGCCCGGGCCGCCAAGCAACCCGTCAAGGTGCCGGAAGGTCTGGCCGATCTGGTCGAATCGCTTCTGCTGAAACGGGTGCAGGAATCGATCTCGCTCTGTCGCAAGGCCAATGCGGCCGTGACCGGGTATGAGAAAGTGAAGGAATGGCTGAAGGATGGGCGGGCAACCGTGCTGATCCAGGCAGCCGACGGGTCCGAACGCGGGAAAACCAAGCTCAGGCCACCGGAAAATGGCGGTGGGTTCATCGGCTGTCTGACAGCAGGGGAATTGGGTTTGTCCTTTGGCCGCGAACGTGCGATACACGCCGCGCTTGCGACTGGTGTCCTTACGACTCGTGTTGTAGAGGAAGCGGCAAGGCTGGCTGGGCTGCGGGTGCAGACCGGCGGGCATGATGGCGGCGACGATGCCGCCTTGAAGGATATGTAGGACGCATGAGCGATACAGACGGCAAAAAACCCCTCGGCCTGGGTGGCGCACCTCGTTCCGGTCAGGTGAAGCAAAGCTTCTCGCATGGCCGCACGAAAAGCGTCGTGGTCGAGGTCAAGCGCAAGCTGACGGTGGTGCCGAACAAAGGTGCCGCGCCGACCCCGGGTACGGGCGCGGCCGTGGCGACATCTCCGCGTCTGGGCGATCCGTCCAAGCGCCCTGCCGGCATTTCCGATGCCGAGATGGAGCGTCGTCTGTCCGCTCTGCGCGCCGCCAAGGCGCGTGAAGCCGAAGACGCCGCCAAGCGCGCCGAAGACGAGCGCCTCCGCGAGGAAGAGCGCCAGCGCAAGCGCGAAGAGAATGAGGCCAAGGAGCGCGAACAGCGCGAGGCAGAGGCTGCGGCCCGTGCCAAGGCCGAAGAAGAAGCCCGCCTGAAGGCGGAAGCCGAAGCTGCCGCCAAGGCCGCGGAAGAGGCCCGCAAGGCGCCTGCCGCTGCGACACCGCGCCCGACCAACACCTCGGCGCCGTCGCGCAACGGTTCTGCGAGCCGTCCGGCCGCGGCGACCCCGGCGGAAGATACCCGTGGTCCGGCCTCGGCCAAGCCCGGCCTGCCGCCGCGCCGTACGGATCGGGAGCGGGAAGACCGCGAACGCGCCGCCAACAAGGCCAAGGGTGAAGAAGGCCGCCGCGCCGGCAAGCTGACCCTGTCTGACGCCGTCGCCGATGAAGGTGGCCGTCAGCGCAGCATGGCCGCGATGAAGCGCAAGCAGGAAAAGGCCCGCCAGAAGGCGATGGGCATGGGCCTCAAGCCCGAAAAGCAGGTGCGCGACGTGCAGCTGCCGGAAACCATCGTCGTCTCGGAACTGGCCAACCGCATGGCGGAACGTGGCGCCGACGTCGTGAAATCGCTCATGAAGATGGGCATGATGGTCACGATGAACCAGGCGATCGACGCCGACACGGCGGAACTGGTGATCGAGGAATTCGGCCACCGCGCCGTCCGCGTCACCGATGCCGACGTGGAACAGGCGATCGACACCGTCAAGGACAAGTCGGAAGACCTGCTGCCGCGCCCGCCGATCGTCACGATCATGGGCCACGTCGACCACGGCAAGACCTCGCTTCTGGACGCCATCCGCCACGCCAATGTGGTGTCGGGCGAAGCCGGCGGGATCACCCAGCACATCGGCGCCTATCAGGTGAAAACCCCGAACGGCCAGCTTGTCACCTTCCTCGACACGCCCGGCCACGCGGCCTTCACCTCGATGCGCTCGCGCGGGGCCCATGTGACCGATATCGTGATCCTGGTGGTTGCGGCCGACGACGCCGTGATGCCGCAGACGGTGGAAGCCATCGCCCACGCCAAGGCCGCGAAGGTTCCGATCATCGTCGCGATCAACAAGATCGACAAATACGAAGCCAACCCGCAGAAAGTGCGGACCGATCTTCTGCAGCATGACATCGTCGTGGAAGAAATGTCCGGTGACGTGCAGGACGTCGAGGTTTCGGCCAAGACCGGCAAGGGCATCGACAACCTGCTCGAGGCGATCTCGCTGCAGGCCGAAATCCTGGAACTGAAGTCGAACCCGAACCGTCAGGCCGCGGGTGCCGTGATCGAAGCCAAGCTCGACGCAGGTCGCGGCCCGGTGGCGACGGTTCTGGTGCAGAACGGCACCCTGCGCAAAGGCGACATCTTCGTCGTCGGCGAACAGTGGGGCAAG
This sequence comes from Rhodobacter sp. P1_C2, assembly GCF_056406375.1. Classification (NCBI taxonomy): domain Bacteria; kingdom Pseudomonadati; phylum Pseudomonadota; class Alphaproteobacteria; order Rhodobacterales; genus Rhodobacter; species Rhodobacter sp. P1_C2. Next base: position 147,654 of record NZ_JBFUAG010000003.1, on the reverse strand, counting down.
GTCCGCGCCCTGATCAACGACAAGGGCGAGACGGTGACCGAAGCCGGCCCGTCCGTTCCGGTCGAGGTTCTGGGTCTCTCGGGTACGCCGCATGCCGGGGATACGCTCAACGTGGTCAACACCGAAGCGGAAGCGCGCGAGATCGCCGACTACCGCGAGAAGGCGACCAAGGACAAGCGCGCCGCCGTTGGTGCCGCCACCACGATGGAACAGCTGATGGCCAAGGCCAAGGCCGACCAGTCGGTGGCAGAGCTGCCGATCATCGTGAAGGCCGACGTGCAGGGTTCGACCGAAGCCATCGTGCAAGCGCTGGAAAAGGTCGGCAACGACGAGGTGCGCGTGCGCGTCCTCCACTCCGGTGTGGGCGCGATCACCGACAGCGACGTCAGCCTCGCCGATGCCAGCAAGGCGCCGATCATCGGCTTCAACGTCCGGGCGAATGCGATGGCCCGCGCCTCCGCCACCCAGAAGGGGGTCGAGCTGCGCTACTACTCGATCATCTACGACCTGGTGGATGACATCAAGAAAGCCGCCTCGGGCCTGCTCAAGGCCGAGATCCGCGAGACCTTCATTGGCTATGCCACGATCAAGGAGGTCTTCAAGATCACCGGGATCGGCAACGTGGCCGGTTGCCTCGTCACCGAAGGCGTCGCCCGCCGCTCGGCTGGCGTGCGTCTCCTGCGCGACAACGTGGTCATCCACGAAGGCACGCTCAAGACGCTCAAGCGCTTCAAGGACGAGGTCAAGGAAGTGCCGATGGGTCAGGAATGTGGCATGGCCTTCGAGCGTTACGAGGATGTCCGCTCTGGCGACGTCATCGAAATCTTCGAACGGGAAGAGATCCAGCGCACGCTGGCCTGATCGGGCCTGCGACACCTCTCCGGCCGGGATGGTTTCCGGCTGGAGGGTTTGCCCCGCCGGATGATCCCTGCGACCCCAACGATCTTGAAAATGAAAAGGCCGGGCAGATTGCCCGGCCTTTTGAATTCACAACCCGACCAAGGCCTGGAAAGGCCCCGCAGGCAAGAGACCTGCCGCGCGCTGGGTCAGGCGTTCGCCGGTTCGACGGACTTGTAGGACTGGATCGGACGGCCGACATAAGTGCCGCCATACACCTTCACGGCAATCTGGCCATCGCTCAGGTCACGCACATAGGTGCCCTGAATGAAAACGCTGCTTCCGATGGAGATGGTTCTGATCATGGCTCAACCCTCAACACTGTGTCAGTTTTTAGAAAGATATGTGTAACTTCCCGATTAAGATACAGGCAATTTACGAAAAGTACCTATCCTGAAGTATATTTTTGCAAATATGTCTTGATGGAAGGTTAAAGCCAGTCGCGCAGGATCGGGATGAGCGGCAAATCTGCCGGTGGCATCGGGTAATCGCGCAGTTTTTCAGGGCGCACCCAGGCCAGGGTCTGCCCCTCGCGCGGGGTGGCGATTCCCTCCCAGCGGCGGCAGGCGAAGAGCGGCATCAGCAGGTGAAAGCTGTCATAGGCGTGGCTGGCGAAGGTCAGGGGCGCGAGGCAGCTTTTCCAGGTGTTGATGCCAAGCTCTTCCTGCAACTCGCGGATCAGGGCGGCTTCCGGGGTTTCGCCGGGTTCGACCTTGCCGCCGGGAAATTCCCAGAGGCCCGCCATGGACTTGCCCGGCGGCCGTTGGGCGAGGAGCACGCGGCCCTCGGGGTCGATCAGGGCGACGGCGGAGACGAGAATGACGGTCATCGGGTGCGCTCCTTGCCGGCGGCCGGGGGTTTCACACCCCCGGACCCCCGTGGGATATTTGGTCTGGATGAAGGCGGAAGAAGCCGGGTTCAGGAGCGGTAATCGGCGTTGATCTCGATGTAGCGCTTGGTCAGATCGCAGGTCCAGACGGTGCGCTGGCTGAGGCCCAGACCGAGGTCCACGGCGATGACGATCTCGGGCTTCTTCATATAGGCGGCGGCATCGGCCTCGACATAGGAGGGGCTGCGCCAGCCCTTTTCGGCCAGCACCATGTCGCCGAACTTGATGGTGAGGCGGTCGCGGTCGGCCTCGGCGCCGGATTTGCCCACGGCCATGACGATGCGGCCCCAGTTCGGGTCCTCGCCGGCCACGGCGGTCTTGACCAGGGGCGAATCCGCGATGGCGAGGGCGACCTTGCGGGCGTCGGCATCGGAGGCGGCGCCGGTGACGCGGACCTCGACGAATTTCGTCGCACCTTCGCCGTCACGAATCACCTGATGGGCGAGGTTCAGCATCACCTCGCGCAGGGCGGCTTCGAAGGCCTTGAGGGAGGCGCCGGTGAGGGGGGCGGCCTCGGACTGGCCGGTGGCGGCCAGAAGCAGCGTGTCGGAGGTCGAGGTGTCGCTGTCGACGGTGATGGCGTTGAAGGTCGTATCGGTCTGGCGCGACAGGATCTTTTGCAGCGCGGTGGCGGAGATTTTGGCGTCGGTGAAGATATAGACCAGCATGGTCGCCATGTCCGGGGCGATCATGCCCGAGCCCTTGGCGATGCCGGCGATCTGGATCACGCCGCCCTTGCCCTGAACGGTCGCGGTGGCGCCCTTGGGGAAGGTGTCGGTGGTCATCATCGCCTCGGCCGCCATCGCGATCGCGTCGGCCTTCAGGCCTGCCTGCAGGGCGGGGATGGCGGCGATGATGCGGTCATGGGCGATCGGCTCGCCAATCACGCCGGTCGAGGAGGAGAAGACGCGGCTGGAGGGCAGGTCCAGCGCCTGGGCCACATGGCCGGTGATGGCGGCAACCGATTGTTCGCCGAGCGCACCGGTGAAGGCGTTGGAATTGCCCGAGTTCACGATGATCGCCGCCCCGGCGCCCTCGGGCACCTTGGTGGTGATCTTGGCCTGGCAGTCGCGCACGCAGGCCGAGCGGGTGGTGGAGCGGGTGAAGACCCCGGCCATGGCGGTGCCGGGGGCCAGACGGATCAGCATCACGTCCTTGCGGTTCTTGTAGCGCACCCCGGCCTCGACCGCGGCGAATTCGACGCCGCGGACCAGGGGCAGGTCGGGGAAGCGCGCGGGGGCGAGGGGCGAGACCGGCTTGGCCTTCTTCACCGGAGCCGGTGCAGGCTCTGCCTTGGCGTCCTTCAGGGCCTGAAGTTCCTTCTTCAGTGCCTTGGCTTCAGCTTTCCAATCGGTCTTGCCCATCGCTTGTCCTTACTTGTCCAGAAGGGTCAGGTCTTTGATCGTCGCCGGGTCGATTCCGGAGATATCGGCGCGGGTGACGGTGGCCTTGTCAGTAACAGATTTGATGAAGGATTCGATGGCGGCCTTCTGCACTTCGGCGGCAATCTGGTCATGCACCTCGGCCAGCGCCGGGGCGGCCTTGTTGCGGGTTTCCGAGACGAGGATCAGGTGCCAGCCGAAATCGGTCTTGATCGGGCCGACGACCTTGCCGACCGGAGCGGCCAGAACCGCATCTTCGAAGGGCTTGACCATGGCGCCCTTGCCGAACCAGCCGAGGTCGCCGCCATTGGCCGCCGAACCATCGGTGGAATTGGCCTTGGCCACATCGGCGAAGGGCTTGCCACCCTCGATCTCGGCCAGAAGCGCCTTGGCCTTGTCCTCGCTGTCGACCAGGATATGGGCAGCGTGGTATTCCAGCTCCGGCGCCATGTCCTTGTACTTGGCGTCATAGGCCTTCTGGATCGCCTCTTCCGAGGTCGCGTCCTTGATGCCGGCGATCAGCGCCTCGTTCGACAGGTAGCTGCGGTTCAGGTTCTGGATCGCGATGGTCTGCTTCTTCGACAGCGTCTCGCCGACCGACTGCTTCAGCGCCTCTTGCTGGATCAGCTGGTCGAGGATGCCCTTGAAGAGCTGGTCATCGGGCAGCGCCTTGTACTGCTGCGGCAGGCCGTCGCGCGTGACGATCACATCGCCCAGCGTGATGTCGGTGCCGTTCACCGTGGCCAGAACCGTGGAGCCGGTGGCGGCTACGGCCGGGGTGGCTGCGGGGGCAGCTTCGGTGGTCGCGGGGGCCGTGGTTTCGGCCAGGACTGGCAGGGCCAGACCGGCAGAAAGGGCCAGCGCGGCGCAGAACCCGGAAAGTTTCGTCATCTCACACGCTCCTGATGCGGCTGCGGCGTCGCGCAGCGTTGACTATGGCATGGCCAGACCTTAAATCGCACACGTCCCATTGGATTGGTCCGCGGCCAGGTTGGCCGACCTGCCCGGCTCTTCTAGGGGGTGACTTGGGTGCGGGCAAGGCCAAGCCTCACACGATGATGTCAGCGCTTCGTTGGCATAACCGAATTGGTCAGGCGGAGTGGTTGATGTTGGGTTTGGGAACGCTTGCACGGAAAGTCTTTGGCACGCCCAACGACCGCATGGTCAGATCGGTGCGCCCCTTGGTGGAGAAGATCAACGCTCTGGAGCCGGAATTTGCGGCGCTGAGCGATCAGGGCATCAAGGACCGGACCGAGGCGCTGAAAAAACGCGTTCAGGAGGGCGGGGAGAGCCTGGACGCCATCCTGCCCGAAGCCTTCGCCAACTGCCGTGAGGCAGCCCGCCGCGCGCTTGGCCTGCGCGCCTTCGACACCCAGCTGATGGGCGGCATCTTCCTGCATCAGGGCAATATCGCCGAGATGCGCACCGGTGAGGGCAAGACCCTCGTCGCGACCTTTCCGGCCTATCTCAACGCCTTGTCGGGCAAGGGCGTTCATGTCGTCACGGTGAACGACTACCTCGCCAAGCGCGACGCGATGTGGATGGGCAAGGTCTATGCGGCGCTTGGTCTGACCACCGGCATCGTGGTGCCCTTCCAGCCGGAAGACGAGAAGATCGAGGCCTACCGCGCCGACATCACCTATGCGACCAACAACGAACTGGGCTTCGACTATCTGCGCGACAACATGAAGGGCTCGATCGCCGAAATGGCGCAGCGCGGCCACAACTTCGCGATCGTCGACGAAGTGGACTCGATCCTGATCGACGAGGCGCGCACGCCGCTGATCATCTCGGGTCCGTCCGAGGACCGCAGCGATCTGTACCAGAAGATCGACTCCGTGATCCCCGAACTTTCGCCGGAGCATTTCAAGCTGGACGAAAAGGTCCGTTCGGCGACCCTGACCGAAGAGGGCAACGAGTTCATCGAGCGCCGTCTGCAGGCGCTGGGTCTGCTGCCGGATGGCCAGTCGCTTTATGACCCGGAAAGCACGACCATCGTGCACCACGTCACCCAGGCGCTGCGGGCGCACAAGCTTTACCAGCGCGATCAGCAATATATCGTCAAGGATGGCGAAGTGATGCTGATCGACGAATTCACCGGCCGCATGATGCGCGGCCGCCGCCTGTCGGAAGGCCTGCACCAGGCGATCGAGGCCAAGGAACATGTCAAGGTCCAGCCCGAGAACGTGACCCTCGCCTCGGTGACCTTCCAGAACTACTTCCGGCTTTATGCCAAGCTGGCCGGCATGACCGGCACGGCCACCACCGAAGCCGACGAATTCATGGAAATCTACAAGCTGGGCGTGGTCGAAGTGCCGACCAACCGCCCGGTGCAGCGGATCGACGACCATGACCAGGTCTTCCGCACCGCGCGCGAGAAGTATGAGGGGATCGTCAAGACGATCCGCACCGCGCATGAAAAGGGTCAGCCGATCCTCGTCGGCACCACCTCGATCGAGAAGTCCGAGGCTTTGTCGGACATGCTGAAGAAAGAGGGCATCACCCATAACGTGCTGAACGCACGCCAGCACGAGGCCGAGGCGCAGATCGTCGCAGATGCCGGCAAGTTCGGCGCGGTGACCATTGCCACCAACATGGCCGGCCGCGGCACCGACATCCAGCTTGGCGGCAATGTCGAGCTGAAGGTGCTGGAGGCGATCGCCGCCGACCCGCATCTGCACCCCGATGAGGTCCGCGCCAAGATCGAGGCCGAACATGCAGAGGAGAAGGCCCGCGTTCTGGCCGCCGGTGGCCTGTTCGTTCTGGCCACCGAACGCCACGAAAGCCGCCGGATCGACAACCAGCTGCGTGGCCGCTCCGGCCGTCAGGGCGACCCGGGCCGGTCCTCGTTCTTCCTCAGCCTCGAAGACGACCTGATGCGGATCTTCGGCTCGGAACGTCTGGACAAGGTTCTGTCGACGCTGGGCCTGAAAGAGGGCGAAAGCATCGTTCACCCTTGGGTCAACAAATCGCTCGAACGCGCGCAGGCCAAGGTCGAAGGCCGCAACTTCGACATCCGCAAGCAGCTTCTGAAGTTCGACGACGTGATGAACGACCAGCGCAAGGCCATCTTCGGCCAGCGGCTGGAGATCATGAATTCGGAAGACGTGGGCGAGATCGCGCAGGACATGCGCCATCAGGTGGCCGAGGATCTGGTCGATTTCTACCTGCCGCCGAAAGCCTATGCCGACCAATGGGATGCGCCCGGCCTTTACGCCGCGGTGATCGAGAAGATGAACCTCGATCTGCCGATCATCAAATGGGCGGCGGAAGAGGGCGTCGATCAGGCCGTCATGCTGGAACGCCTGATCGCCGAAAGCGACAAGGCGATGGCCGCAAAGCTCGAGGCTTTCGGCGAAGACACCATGCGCTCGATCGAAAAGCAGCTGTTGTTGCAGACCATCGACGCGAAATGGCGCGAGCATCTGGTGACGCTGGAACATCTGCGCACCGTGGTCGGCTTCCGCGGCTATGCGCAGCGCGATCCCCTGAACGAATACAAGACCGAGGCCTTTGCCCTGTTCGAATCCATGCTGAACTCGCTGCGCCAGGAGGTCACGCAGAAGCTGGGCCTCGTGCGGCCGATCACGCAGGAAGAACAGCAGGCGATGATGGCGCAGATGATCGCGCAGCAGCAGGCGATGCAGGCCGCCGCGCTGGCCGCTGCCCCGGCGCCCGCCCCTGCGGCAACCCCGGCGCCTGCGGTCGCCGCAGCCCCGGCCGCTGCCGCAGCACCGGGCTTCAACGAGGCCGATCCCGCGACCTGGGGCAACCCCTCGCGCAACGATCCCTGCCCCTGCGGTTCGGGCGAGAAGTTCAAGCACTGCCACGGCAAGCTGGCCTGACGCGCAGGGCGAGGGGGCTTCTTCCCCTCGTCAGGGTTCCATCAGGCGATAGCCCGCGCCGGGTTCGGTGCGGATGATTGTGGGATTGGCTGGGTCCGGCTCGATCTTGGCGCGCAACTGGCCGACGAAAACCCGCAGATATTGCGTGTCGTCGTGATGCGCCGGGCCCCAGACCGCCGTCAGGATCTGGCGATGGGTGACGACCCGCCCGGCATTGCGGGTCAGGATGGCGAGAAGCTCGTATTCCTTCGGCGTCAGGCGGAGCGGCTGACCCGCGCGCAACACCAGACGCTTGTCGAGGTCGATCACCAGATCCTCGATCTGCAACCGCGTCACCTCGCCCTTGCCGCGGGCCGCATGGCGGGCGGCGGTGCGCAGGCGGGCCTGCAATTCGCTGATCCCGAAAGGCTTTTCCAGATAGTCGTCGGCGCCAAGGTCCAGCGCCGCCACCTTTTCCGCCTCGCGGTCGCGGGCCGAAAGCACGATGATCGGCACCTGCGAGAAGGCGCGGATATCGGCCAGCACCTCCTTGCCGTCGCGGTCGGGCAGGCCAAGGTCCAGAAGGATCGCATCCGGGGCGATGCTGGCGGCCAGACGCACCGCCTCTTGCCCGGTCAGGGCGGGGCGGGTGTCGTAACCAGCGCTTTGCAGGCCGATCCGCAGCATGGTCTGGATCTGCGGATCGTCATCGACGATCAGGATGCGGTTCAGGCTCATGCGGGCTCCTCGGGCGGCAGGATGGCGGCGGGCAGGCGCAGGATCATCCTGGTGCCGCGCCGGCGCGCCGCCGGGCTTTCGGCGACGATCGTGCCGCCCATGGCCTGCACCAGTCCCTTGCAGATCGCAAGCCCCAGACCGGTGCCGGGCTTGCGCCGGTCGGTGCCGCCGCCCCGGTAGAACTTCTCGAACACCCGGTCGAGGTCGGCGGGCTTGATCCCCGGCCCTTCGTCGGTGACGCTGATCACCACCTGATCGGCCTGATTGCGGGCATGGACGGTGACTTCGCCCTCGTCGGAATATTTCTGGGCATTGTCGAGGAGGTTGAAGACGACCTGCGCCAGAAGATCCTGATCGCCGCGGATGAAATGCAGGTCGGGCGCCAGGCTGATCCGGGTCTTGCGGCCGGGATGGGCCTTGGCGCAGCGTTCCACCGCCGCGCGGATTGCGTCGCCGACATCGACCCAGTCGCGCCGGATCTTGACCGCGCCAGAGTCGATCCGGCTCATCTCCAAGAGGTTGGTGACAAAGCGGTTCAGCCGGCCGGCCTCTTGCCCGATGGTCTGCAACAGGTCCTGCTGCTGCGCCTCGGGCAGGGCCGCGCCCCTTTGCTGCAGGGTCGAGACCGAGCCTGTGATCGCGGCCAAGGGCGTGCGCAGATCGTGGCTGAGCGAGGCGAGCAGCGCGTCACGGATATTCTCGTTTTCCTGCAGGGCGGCGGCCTTGACCGCCTCGCGCACCAGAAGCGCGCGGTCCAGCGCGATCGCCGCCTGTTCCACCGCGGCGGCGAGTTTGATCTCATCCTCGGGGGGCAGGGGGACGCTGCGGTCGGGCGGCTCGAACCCCAGAACCGCCACAACCCGGCGCGAGGTCTTCAGGGGCTGAAAGCGAAAGCGCAGGTTGGGCAGGGTGCCGGTGCGCCAGCCCGCCGGTTCGGCCTTTTCCAGCGCCCAGCGGGCGGCGGTCATCTCGGCCGGGTCGGCCAGTTCCTCGGGCGGCCAGGCGGCGCGGGCGGTCAGCTCCTGCCCCTCGGCCAGAAGCAGGATCGCGCTGCCGCCCAGCAGGGTATGGATCTGGGTCACCGTGGCCCAAAGCACATCCTCCTCGGTCGAGGCGGCGGCGAGCTTGCGCGAAAAGGCGGCCTGCGCCTCGATCACCTGGGTTTGGGCGAGGGCGGCGCGGGCCTGCGCACGGATCCGCCCGGTCAGCGAGCCGGTGAGTGTGGCCACGACGAGGAAGATCAAAAGCGCGAAAAGCTCGTGCGGTTTGGCGACGGTCAGGGTGTGGACCGGGTCGATGAAGAAGTAGTTGTAGGACAGGAATGACAGCATCGCCGCCAGAACGGCCGCCCGCGTGCCGCGTGCGCTGGAACAGGCCAGAACGCCGACGAGGAAGACCATCGAGAGGTTGGGCAGCGCCATCAGCGCGCTCAACCCCTGACCCACCGCGACGCCGAGGCCGGTGGCCAGACCCGCCCAGGCCAGATCGATGCCGAGGCCCGCCTTGCTGAAGGCGGCGGTGAGGCGGGCGCCCAGCGGCAGGCCGAGGGAGCCCGGCTCGGTCAGGGGCATCACCAGCACCGGGATTTCATCGGCATGGCGCAACATCGCATCGGGCAGCGAGCGGGCAAAGGGCCGCAGGCTCCAGGGGCGCGACCGGCGGCCCAGCACGATCTGGGTCACATTCTCGCGCCGGGCAATGCGCATCAGGTCTTGGGTGAAATCGGCGCTGGTCAGCCGCCGCACCTCGGCGCCGAGGCTTTCGGCCAGCGCCAGCACATCCGAGATGCGGTGATCGCGCGCCGGGTCCGGCGTCAGGCCCGGCTGGATGAGCGAGACCGCGATCCACCCCGCGTTCAGCGAGGAGGCCAGCCGCGCCGCCTGCCGGACCAGCCTTTCCCCCGCCGTATCCGGGCCGATGCAGACCAAAAGCCGGTCCGAGGTGCCCCAGGGCCCCTCGATCGCCTTCTGGCGCAGGATCTGGGTCATCTGGTTCTCGACCCGGTCGGCGGTGCGGCGCAGGGCCAGTTCGCGCAGCGCGGTCAGGTTGCCGGGGGTGAAGAAATTCTCGGTCGCCTTCTGCGCGGTCTGCGGCAGGTAGATCTTGCCCGCCTTCAGCCGGGTAATCAGTTCATCCGGGGTGATGTCGACCAGAACCACATCCTGCGCGGTCTGCAGGATGCTGTCGGGCACCGTCTCGCGCACCGTGACGCCGGTGATCTGGGCCACCACATCGGCGAGGCTTTCCAGATGCTGGATGTTGAGCGCGGTCCAGACATCGATCCCGGCCTCCAGCAGCTCTTTCACATCCTGCCAGCGTTTGGGATGGCGGCTTTCGGGGGCATTGGTATGGGCCAGTTCGTCCACGACCAGCAGGCTCGGGCGGCGGGCGAGGGCGGCGTCGATGTCGAACTCTTCCAGACGCTGGCCGCGGTAGTCGATGCGCTTGCGCGGCAGGACCTCCAGCCCCTGCATCAGGGCCTCGGTCTCGGCCCGGCCGTGGGTTTCGATCAGGCCCAGAAGCGGCGCCTGCCCCTCGGATTTCAGCCTTTGGGCGGCGGCGAGCATGGCATAGGTCTTGCCGACGCCGGGGGCGGCGCCGACGAAGATTTTCAGACGGCCCGACCGGTCGCGCTGGCTGAGGGCCAGAAGCGCGTCGGGGTCGGGCCGTTTGGGGGTGCTGTCAGGGTCGCCCATGGGCCTATCTGGTCAATTCGCGGCCAGCTTGTCGAGGGCGAGGTTGAGGGCCAGCACATTGACCCGACGCTCGCCGAAGAGGCCGAAGAGCCGCCCCTCCGTCTGCTGGGCCACCAGCGTGTTCAGCCGATCCGGCGGCAGATGGCGTGCCGCGGCCACCCGGGCGACCTGCGCCAGCGCATTGGCGGGCGAGATGTCCGGGTCCAGCCCTGAGGCCGAGGTGGTCACCGCATCGGCCGGCACGGACTTTTGCCCCGCGACATCGGTGGTCACCCGGTCGATCAGCTTCTTCGACAGCGGGCCGAGGTTCGACCCGCCCGAGGCCATCCCGTCATAAGAGGCGGCCGAGGGGCGGGGGTGGAAATAGGCGTCGCTGGTGAAGGCCTGCCCGACGAGGGCAGAGCCCACCACCTGGCCTCCTTCGCGGATCGGGCTGCCCGCGGCCTGGGCCGGAAAGGCCAGGCCCGCCACCCCGGTCATGGCCAGGGGATAGGCCAGACCCAGAAGCAGGGTGAACAGCACCAGAAGCACGAAGGCGGGGCGAAGATGAGACAACATGGTCAGGCTCCTTAAGCCAGATGCAGGGCGGTGATGACAAGGTCGATCAGTTTGATGCCGATGAAGGGCAGGACCAGACCGCCAAGACCGTAGACAAGCAAGTTGCGCCGCAGAAGGGCCGCGGCCCCGACCCGGCGGTAGGCCACCCCGCGCAGGGCAAGCGGGATCAGGGCGATGATGATCAGCGCGTTGAAGATCACCGCCGACAGGATCGCCGATTCCGGCGAGCCGAGGTGCATCAGGTTCAGCGCGGCCATTTGCGGATAGGTGGCCACGAACAGCGCCGGCAGGATGGCGAAATACTTGGCCACGTCATTGGCAATCGAGAAGGTGGTCAGCGAACCGCGCGTCATCAGAAGCTGTTTGCCGATCTCGACGATCTCGATCAGCTTGGTGGGGCTGCTGTCGAGGTCCACCATGTTGCCCGCCTCGCGCGCCGCCTGGGTGCCGGTCTGCATCGCCACGCCCACATCGGCCTGGGCCAGGGCGGGCGCGTCATTCGTGCCGTCGCCGCACATCGCGATCAGCCGCCCGCCGGTCTGTTCGCGGCGGATATAGGCGAGCTTGTCCTCGGGCGTCGCCTCGGCGATGAAGTCATCCACCCCGGCTTCCGAGGCGATGGCGGCGGCGGTCACCGGGTTGTCGCCGGTCACCATCACAGTGCGGATGCCCATGGCGCGCAGGGCGGCAAAGCGCTCGCGGATTGCGGGTTTGATCACGTCCTTCAGATGGATCACCCCCAGAAGCCGGGCGCCATCCGTCACGGCCAGGGGCGTGCCGCCAGAGCGGGCGACGCGGTCCACCGCCTGGCGAAACTCCACCGGGGCGCGGTCGGCGGCGAGGCCCGCGAACCGCAGCACCGAATCCACGGCGCCCTTGCGGATGCTGCGGCCGGCGATGTCGATGCCCGACAGCCGGGTCTGGGCGGCGAAGGGCACCAGAACCGCGCCCATCAGGTCCTGCTCGATCAGGCCGAAGTCGGACTTGGCCAGCGCCACGATCGATCGGCCCTCGGGCGTTTCGTCGCCCATGCTGGCCAGAAGGCTGGCGCTGGCCAGTTCGGCCTCGGTCACGCCGGGCAGGGCCAGAAACTCGGCCGCCATCCGGTTGCCGAAGGTGATGGTGCCGGTCTTGTCGAGCAGGAGCGTGTCCACGTCGCCCGCCGCCTCCACCGCGCGGCCCGAGGTGGCGATGACGTTGAAGCGGATCAGCCGGTCCATCCCCGCGATGCCGATGGCCGACAGCAGGCCGCCGATCGTGGTGGGGATCAGGGTGACCAGCAAAGCCACAAGCATGACGATCGACACCGTGGTGCCGGAATAGCCCGCCAGACCCCACAGCGTGACCACGGCGATCAGGAAGATCAGCGTCATGCCGGACAGGAGGACCGACAGCGCCAGCTCGTTCGGGGTCTTCTGCCGCTCGGCCCCTTCGACCAGCGCGATCATCCGGTCGATGAAGGTCTGGCCCGGGGCGGCGGTGATGCGGACGCGGATCGCATCCGACAGGACCGTGGTCCCGCCGGTCACGGCCGACCGGTCGCCGCCCGCCTCGCGGATCACCGGGGCGCTTTCGCCGGTGATGGCGGCCTCGTTGATCGCGGCCACGCCCTGGATGATCTCGCCATCGAGCGGGATCACGTCGCCGGTTTCGACCAGAACCACGGCGCCGCGTTCCAGGGTCTGGGCGTTGACCACTTCGTAAAGCCCGTCCTGGGTGTCAGGATGCAAGAGAAGCTTGGCCTGCACATCGCTGCGCGATTGCCGCAGGCTTGCGGCCTGCGCCTTGCCGCGCCCTTCGGCCACCGCCTCGGCGAAGGTGGCGAAGAGCACGGTGAACCAGAGCCAGGCCGCGATCTGGCCGGAAAACCACAGGCCCCCTGTGCCCTGCATCAGGTCGCGCAGCCACAGGAAGGTGACCAGCGCCGCCACCACCTCGGTGACGAAGATCACCGGATTGCGCATCAGCTTGCGCGGGTCGAGTTTCACCACGGCGTCACGCGCCGCATGGAGCAGGATGGTCCTTTCGAACAGGGCCGGCGCTGCGAGAGTGTCTTTGGACATGGGAATGCTCCGTCAGAAGGTTGCGGAGGCGTGCATCAGCACGTGTTCCACGATGGGCCCCAGGGCCAGGGCCGGGAAGAATTGCAGACCGCCGAGGATCAGGATCACGCCGACCAGCAGGCCCACGAACAGGGCCGAGGTCGTCGGGAACGTACCGGAGGAGGCCGCAACCCGGGTCTTGGCCGCCAGCGACCCCGCCATGGCCAGCACCGGCAGCACATAGGCGAAACGGCCCAGAACCATGGCGATGCCGAGGGTGGTGTTGTACCAGGGCGTGTTGGCGTTCAGCCCGGCAAAGGCCGAACCGTTGTTGCCGGCCGCCGAGGAATAGGCATAGAGCAGCTCGCTCAAGCCATGCGGGCCGGCGTTGTTCAGGCTCGACAGGGCGGCCGGCAGCATGGCCGCCACGGCGGTGAAGCCGAGGATGACCAGAGGCAGGATCAGCACGGCCAGCACGGCCATCCGGATCTCGCGCGCTTCGATCTTCTTGCCCAGAAACTCCGGCGTGCGACCGACCATCAGGCCAGCCACAAAGACCGAGAGGACGCAGAAGACCACCATGCCGTAAAGACCCGAGCCGACGCCACCGGGCAGAACCTCGCCCAGCTGGATCAGCACCAGCGGCACCAGCCCGCCCAAGGGCGTCAGGCTGTCATGCATCGCATTGACCGCGCCGCAGGACAGGCCCGTGGTCACCGCGACGAAAAGCGCGGACATGGACTGGCCAAAGCGCAGCTCCTTGCCCTCCATATTGCCCATCGCCGGGTCGACGCCGAGCGCGGTCAGCAAGGGGTTGCCCTGGCTCTCCGCCCAATAGACCAGCGCCACGCCGCCGATCAGCAGGATCGCCATGGCGGCAAGCAGCGCCCAACCCTGCCGCTCTGACCCGACCATGCGGCCAAAGGTGATCGGCAGGGCGGAGGAGATGATCAGCATGGCCCAGATCGCCAGCACATCGGACAGGGCCGAGGGGTTCTCGAACGGATGGGCGGAGTTGGCGTTGAAGAAGCCGCCACCATTGGTGCCCAGCTGCTTGATCGCCTCCTGGCTCGCAACGGGGCCAAGGGCGAGCGTCTGATGCGCGCCCTCCAGCGTCGTCGCATCCAGCGCGGCCGACAGGCTTTGCGGCACGCCGAGGGCGACCATGGCCAGACCCACGACAATCGACAGCGGCAGAAGGACATAAAGCGTCGACCGGGTCAGATCGACCCAGAAATTGCCCAAGGTCGCGGAACCGGACCGCGCAAAAGCCCGCGTCACCGCCATCGCAAGGGCGATGCCGGTGGCGGCAGACAGGAAGTTGTGCACGGCAAGACCGGCCATCTGGCTGAAATTGCTCATCGTGGACTCGCCCGAATAGGCCTGCCAGTTGGTGTTGGTCAGAAAGCTGATCGCCGTGTTGAAGGCCAGATCCGGCGCCACGCCGGGCAGGCCCGCCGGGTTGAAGGGCAGATAGGCCTGCAGGCGCAGGATCATATAGAGCGACAGAAAGCCAAGCGCGCTGAAGACCAGCATCGCCATGCCATAGCTGGCCCAGCCCTGCTCGCGGTTCGGGTCAATGCCCGAGGCGCGGTAAAAGCCGCGCTCGATCGGCGCGAGGACCGGGTGCAGAAGGGTCCGCTCGCCGGTGAACAGCCGCGCCATGAAACGGCCCAGCGGCAAAACCACCGCCAGTACCAAAGCCAAAGTGGCCGCGATCTGCAGCCATCCGTTGATAGACATGAAAAGACTCCTGCACCCGGATCAGAATTTCTCGGGTGCGATGAGGGTGATGATCAGATAGACGCCCAAGCCGAGGGCGACGATCAACCCGAGGACCGCTTCGAACATTGCTGCCTCCTCACGCCTTGCGCAGCAGCGCAAGATAGGCCGCCATGAGGCCGATCAGCCCCAGACCAAGCCCGCCGAACCAGATATCAAGCATAGGTTTTCCCCTTTTTGCTGGGGAAGAAATGCCACGGGGCGGCGTCGTCTTTCGATACGGAAGGCTGGGGTCCCATGTAAGGAAGTTGCAAAGATCGCCTTTGAAAGGACCGGCGACAGGCCGAGAATCGATCCCCCCTCCTGCCACGGCCCGCACACAATCCCTCACCGCGCAACGCGCGGCGGCGGGGCAAAACTGGCGTTTTTGCGGTTTTTCAGGTGGGAAAACGGCGGGAATGCGTCTCATAGCCGGATTTCAAGGCAAATGCGTCGCAGGTTTTCCTTGATCGGGCCGCAGGCGTGCCCGGTTTGTGGCGGATTGATTACCCTTCCGTTACCGGGTGAGAAGATGAGCGATATTGATTCCGTTCTGGCATCAGAGAGACTGCGCCGCGCCGCGCGGTTGATCGCCTTGCTGGCCATTGCCCTGGCCGCGGGCCATCTGGTGCAGACCCTCGCCGCGCACAAGGCCGCCGCGCCGCGCCAGTCCGCGATCAAGGCGCCGGTTCATGTCGTGCAACTGTCCTCGACACCGGATGAGACGGGGCTGACGCCGCCCCGCCCCGCCACCGTGACGCTGCCGCAAAGCCCGGACGCGCATAACATGCCGGCGCCGCTTCCCCCCCAGCCGCAAAGCGCCGATTGCGCGCCGCGGATGCAGCTGCGCGCCGCAGCGGGGGCCGAGGTGGTGGTGCAGGTCAGCGCGCCTTGCGATGCCGGGGCCGAGGTCGTCCTGAACCATGCCGGGCTTGCGGTGTCCGAACGCATCGGTTCCGCCGGGCAGCTGGTCCTGCAGATGCCGGCGCTGGACAGCGCGGGCCGCTTCACCCTGCGCCTGCCCGATGGCCGTGCGGCCAGCGCGGCCCTGCCGATCCCCGACCTTGCCGGCGTCAGGCGCTTTGCCGTGCAATGGACCGGCAAGGCCGGCTTCATCCTGCATGGCCTGGAAAATGGCGCCACTTTCGGCGGCGCGGGGGACATGTCGCCCGGCCAGACCGGCTCTGCCGGGGCGGGTGGCTGGATCAGCCTGCTGGGCGATGCATCGGTGGAGGCGCCGCGGATGGCGCAGATCTACACCTATCCCGCCGATCCCGCGACAGCGGAGGTCGTGCTCGAGGCGCCGGTTTCGGCGGCAAGCTGCGGTCGGGTGATGCAGGGCCAAACCATCGTGAGTGCGGCCGGAACCGCCGTGCCGACCGAACTGGCGCTGACCATGCCGGATTGTTCCGCCGTGGGTGACTTTCTGGTGTTGAAGAATCTTGATCAAAACGTGACACTCGCCACCAGGTAGGAACGGCGGGTGGCATGGGTGTGATGGTGTGGCGCGCGGCGGTTTTCGCCGCGTTTCTGTTTCCGGTGGCGGCAGAGGCGCAGGATGTCACCCTGACGTCGCGCGACGGCGCCTTGTCGATCGCGGGAACCCTGACCGGCTATGATGGCGAGTTCTTCCGGATCGCCTCCAACTACGGGCCCTTGACGATCGACGGCCAGGGCGTTGTCTGCGAAGGGCCCGCCTGCCCGGATCTGACCGCGCCCAAGGCGGTGATCGCGATCACCGGGGCCTCCGATGCCGGGGCCAAGCTTCTGCCGCCGCTGCTGGCCGCCTTCGCGCAAAGCCGCGGCCTGACCCTGCACCCGGGCATGCCGGTGGTGATCACCGACCCAACCTCGGGCGAGGCGCTGGCCGAGATCTCCTTCACGCCCGGCACGCCGCAGGAAGCGCATGACGCGGTGCTTTCGGGGGCGGCGACCCTGGCGCTGGCCTCGGTGACCGAGGCGGATCTGGGTTCGCAGTCGGTGGCGCTGGATGCGATGGTGCCGATCGTGGCGCCCGACAACCCGACACCGCGGATTTCGACGACCGATCTGGCCCGGGTCCTGTCGGGCGAGGCGAAGAACTGGAAGGATGTCGGCGGGCCGGACATGCCGCTGGTCCTGCATGGTCTGGCGGCCGACAGCGATGTGGCGCGGGCCTTGAAGGCGCGGCTCGGCAAGGACCCCGCCGTCACCGTGTCACATGCCACGCTGGCCGAGCTTGCCACGGCTGTAGCGCGCGACCCCTGGGCCATCGCGGTCACCGGGCAATCGGTGGCGCAGCCCGCCCGCGCTCTGCCCCTGACCGACAGCTGCGGCTTTCCCCTTCTGCCGACCCGGCTTGCCGTCAAGGCGCAAGACTATCCCCTGACCCTGCCGGTGTTTTTCCTGACGCCCCGCCACCGCCTGCCCCTTTTTGCGCGCGAGTTCCTCGAGTTTCTCTCGACCCCCGAGGCGCAGCGCGCCGTGGCGCAGGCCGGCTACATCGACCGCAGCGTCGAACGCCAGCCGATGACCGCCGACGGTTTGCGCCTGATCAACGCGATCAAGGGCGCCGGGGCGCAGACGACGCTGGAGGATTTGCAGCGCCTCGTCTCCGCGATGGACGGGGCTGATCGGCTGTCCCTGACCTTCCGCTTCGAGGATGGCACCAACACGCTGGACGCCGCCAGCCAGGACAACCTCGCCGACCTCGCCCAGATGATGGAGGCCGGCCTCTTCAAGGGCCAGGCGCTGACACTGGCCGGCTTCTCCGACGGGCAGGGCACAGTGCAGGCCAATCTCGCCCTGTCGCAGGCTCGTGCCGAAGCGGTGATGGCCGCCCTGAAGGCGCTGGTGCCGGGGATGCCGCTGGACCAGTTGCCGGGCGAGCAGGCCTTTGGCGAGGCGCTGCCGATGGCCTGCGACGCGGTCGCCGCCGGCCGCCGGCTGAACCGGCGGGTGGAGGTCTGGCTGAAACCGGCTTTCGGTGCTGATGCTCCTTCTATAGATACCCCTGCGCCTTGAACGAAAGCTCGCGTGATTTGCCGATGATCAGATGGTCATGCAGCACGATGCCCAGAACCTGCGCCGCCTCCTGCACCTGAAGGGTCATCGAGATATCCGCCTCCGACGGGGTCGGATCGCCCGAGGGGTGGTTGTGGATCAGGATGATCGCCGAGGCGTTCAGCTCCAGCGCCCGCTTGACCACCTCGCGCGGATAGACCGGCACATGATCGACCGTGCCCTTGGCCTGTTCCTCATCCGCAATCAGCACGTTCTTGCGGTCGAGAAAGAGGATGCGGAACTGTTCGGTTTCGCGGTGCGCCATGACCGTCTGGCAATAGTCGAGCAGGGCATTCCACGAGGACAGGATCGGCCGATTCATCACCCGGGCCCGCATCAGGCGGCCCGCCGCGGCCTCGACCAGCTTCAGCTCCACCACCACGGCATCGCCCACGCCTTTCACCATCATCAGGCGTTGCGGCGCGGCCGAGATCACCCGGTTGAAATCGCCGAAGGTGTCCAGCAGCAACCGGGCCAGCGGTTTCACATCCTGCCGCGGAATGGCGCGGAACAGGATCAGCTCCAGCAATTCATAATCCGGCAAGGCCGCCTGACCGCCCGCCATGAAGCGTTCGCGCAGGCGTTTGCGGTGATCGGCGATGTAGGAGGGGAGTTTGCCGGGCAAGGCCACCGGCACGGCCTCATCCTCGTCCCCCGGGGTGGGGAACATCGGGAGGAGTGAGTCCTGGAAACCTTGCTGTGCCATGGCGACAGACTGCCACGGGCTTGGTGAAGGAAGGGTTAACGCAACCCCGCCAACCCGGGGCCTGCCCTGTCCGGTAGGATGGGCAATGCTGCCCATCCTCGGAGCATCGGCTCAGTTCTTCATGCCGTCCCAGAAGCCCTTGACCTTGGCGAAGAAAGACGAGCCCTCGGGATTGTTGTCCTCGGCCTCGAGCTTTTCGAACTCGCGCAACAGCTCCTTCTGCCGGGTCGAAAGGTTGACCGGGGTCTCCACCGCCAGTTCGATCAGCATGTCGCCGTGGCCACCGCCGCGCAGCGCCGGCATGCCCTTGGACCGCAGGCGCAGCTGCTTGCCGGTCTGGGTGCCGGAGGGCACTTTGACCCGGCTCTTGCCGCCGTCGATCGTCGGCACCTCGACCTCGCCCCCCAGCGCCGCGGTGATCAGCGACACCGGCACGCGGCAATAGAGGTTCACCCCGTCGCGCTGGAAGATCGGATGCTCCCGCGTTTCGATGAAGATATAGAGGTCGCCGGTCGGCCCGCCGCGCATCCCCGCCTCACCCTCGCCGGCAAGCCGGATCCGGGTGCCGGTTTCCACCCCGGCCGGGATGTTGACCGAAAGCGAGCGTTCCTTCTCGACCCGGCCTGCGCCACCGCAAACCTTGCAGGGATTCTTGATGGTCTGGCCCGCACCGCCGCAGGTCGGGCAGGTGCGTTCGACGGTGAAAAAGCCCTGCTGCGCCCGCACCTTGCCCATGCCCGAACAGGTCGGGCAGGTCACAGGCTCGGCCCCGCCTTCGGCACCGGTGCCGTGGCAGGTGTCGCAGCTGACGGCGGTCGGAACCGAGATGGTCTTTTGGACGCCCTTGTAGCTTTCTTCCAGCGAAACGCGCAGGTTGTAGCGCAGGTCGGACCCGCGCTGCGCCCGACGGCGCCCGCCCTGACCGCCACCGCCGCGGCCCATGAAATCGCCGAAGAGGTCTTCGAAGACATCCGAGAAGGCCGAGGCGAAATCGCCATTGCCCGCGCCGCCGCCACCGCCGCGCCCGCCTTCGAAGGCGGCATGGCCATAGCGGTCGTAGGCGGCCTTCTTGTCGGCATCCTTCAGGACGTCATAAGCCTCGTTGATCTCTTTGAACTGAGCTTCGGCTTCGGGATTGTCGGAATTGCGGTCGGGGTGCAGCTCTTTGGCCTTGGCCCGATAGGCTTTCTTGAGTTCTTCCGCAGAGGCGCCCTTGGCGGCTCCGAGGACATCGTAATAGTCGCGCTTTGCCATTGCTGAACCTCTGTTCGAGAACGCGTTTGGGCGACCCTGCAACAGGGCCGCCCATCGACAGTTCCGCGCTGGTTACTTGCGCTTGTTGTTGCCAAGATCCTCGAAGTCGGCGTCGACGATGTCATCGTCCACGTCGCGCGGGGCATCTTCGTCCTTGCCTTCGGCAGCCGAGGCGGTGGCCTTGTAGATCGCCTCGCCCAGTTTCATCGCCGCATCGGTCAGGTTCTGGATGCCGCCCTTGATCTTGCCGGCGTCTTCGGTCTTGAGGGTGTCCTCAAGCGCCGACATGGCCAGTTCGATGACTTCGACGGTCGAGGGATCAACCTTGTCGCCGTGTTCTGCCAGCGACTTCTTGGTCGAGTGCAGCAGGCTTTCGCCCTGGTTCTTGGCTTCCACCAGCTCCTTGCGGGCCTTGTCGGCGTCGGCATTGGCCTCGGCGTCCTTGACCATGCGCTCGATGTCGGCATCGGACAGACCGCCCGAAGCCTGGATCGTGATCGCCTGTTCCTTGCCGGTGCCCTTGTCCTTGGCCTTCACGGTGACGATGCCGTTGGCGTCGATGTCGAAGGTGACCTCGATCTGCGGCATGCCGCGCGGGGCGGGCGGGATGTTCTCCAGGTTGAACTGGCCGAGCATCTTGTTGTCGGCGGCCATTTCACGCTCGCCCTGGAAGACGCGCAGGGTCACGGCGTTCTGGTTGTCTTCGGCGGTCGAGAAGATCTGGCTCTTCTTGGTCGGGATCGTGGTGTTGCGGTCGATCAGGCGGGTGAAGACGCCACCCAGGGTTTCGATGCCGAGCGACAGCGGGGTCACGTCGAGCAGGACCACGTCCTTGACGTCGCCTTGCAGAACGCCGGCCTGAATGGCGGCACCGGCGGCCACGACTTCATCGGGGTTCACGCCCTTGTGGGGCTCTTTGCCGAAGAACTTGGTCACTTCCTCGATGACGCGGGGCATCCGGGTCATACCGCCGACCAGAACCACTTCGTCGATGTCCGAGATCGACACGCCGGCATCCTTCAGCGCGGCCTGGCAGGGCTTGATCGAACGCTTGATCAGGTCATCGACCAGGCTTTCCAGCTTGGCACGGGTCAGCTTCACCACCAGGTGGAGCGGCTGGCCGGTGGTGCGGTCCATCGAGATGAAGGGCTGGTTGATTTCGGTCTGCGACGAGGAGGACAGCTCGATCTTGGCCTTTTCAGCGGCTTCCTTCAGACGCTGCAGGGCCATCTTGTCGAGGGTCAGGTCAACGCCATGCTCTTTCTTGAACTCGTCCGCCAGGTAGTTGACGATGCGCATGTCGAAGTCTTCGCCACCGAGGAAGGTGTCGCCGTTGGTCGACTTCACTTCGAAGAGGCCGTCGTCGATTTCCAGGATGGTGATGTCGAAGGTACCGCCGCCAAGGTCATAGACCGCGATGGTCTTGGTCTCTTTCTTGTCGAGGCCGTAGGCCAGCGCAGCCGCGGTCGGCTCGTTGATGATGCGCAGCACTTCGAGGCCGGCGATCTTGCCGGCGTCCTTGGTGGCCTGACGCTGGGCGTCGTTGAAATAGGCCGGAACCGTGATGACGGCCTGGGTGACGGTTTCCCCCAGATAGGCTTCGGCGGTTTCCTTCATCTTCTGCAGGATGATGGCCGAGATCTGGGCGGGCGAGAACTTCTCGCCACGGGCTTCGACCCAGGCGTCGCCGTTCGGGCCGGGAACCACCTTGTAGGGCAGGTTCTTGAGGTCCTTGGACAGCATCGAGTCATCGGCGCGGCGGCCGATCAGACGCTTGACGGCATGGATGGTGTTGGAAGCGTTGGTCACGGCCTGACGCTTGGCGGCCTGGCCGACAAGACGCTCATTCTCGGTGAACGCAACGATGGAAGGCGTGGTGCGTGCGCCTTCGGAGTTTTCGATGATGCGGGGTTGGCTGCCATCCATGATGGCGACGCAGGAGTTGGTCGTCCCCAGGTCAATGCCGATAATTTTGGCCATGTCTGTTCCCTTTACTTAGGCGATGTTTTGGGGCGGCCCCATCAGGCGACCTGCCCCGATCCCAACGAGAACCATCTGCAGGCTGCCCTGGTGGACAACCCCATCTGGCTTCGTGGGGTATATAAGGGGGGGTAACGGGTGCTGCAAGCGCCCTGCAGAGGGGAAAGATCACCGAAGTTGATGAAAGCTGCATATTTCCCTGCAGCGCGCGAAAAGCAGCCGTCAGCGTCCCGCGCTCCAGCTGATCGAGGCATATTTGCGGGTGAAACTGTCGCCCATCAGCCCGAGGATGATCAGCACCGCAGAGACGAGAAGCGGATAGCTGATCGAGGAATAATGCGGGTGATAGTTCAGGAAGACAAAGCCGCGCGTCTGGTCGATGACGTGAAACAGCGGGTTCCACCAGAACCAGGCCAGCTTCGAGGTCGGCATCGCATTGGCCAGGAACATCTTTCCCGAGGCGATCATGTTGGCCCGGCTGTAGATCATGTTGAGGATGGAGAAGAAGTTGGGCGACCAGGGGGTCGCCGCCTTGAACACCATGCCGACGCCCACGCCCGAGATCCAGGCGATCAGCAGCATGCAAAGCGCCATGATCGGCTGCTCGATCGTGATGCGGTTGAACACCGTGTTGTAGAAGAACAGGATCACCACGATCGACAGGATCTGCTGATAGAGCGAGGCGAGCGATTGGCCTGCGATGGCCACGACCGTGTTCATCGGCGCGTGCTTCATCATGTTCGAGGTCGGCCCGTCCGAGTTGGACACGGCCTTCAGCGTCTTCACATGGGTGATGTACATGAAGATGCCGGTCATCGAATAGAGCATGAAGTCGCCGCGCACAGCCGAGCCGCGCATCTTCAGCACCGTCAGCATGAACCAGAAGAACAGCACCAGGATGACGGACTGCACCATGGTCAGGATCAGGCCCATGATCGCATTGCCATGCGATTTGCGGATATCGCGGACGGCGACGTGAAAGATCAGCTCGGCCGTGGCGAGAAAACTGCCAACATGGCTCTTGGGCAGGGCAGGCTGAAACATCTCTTCGCCTCTTGCGGGACCGAACCCCGTTTTACGCCGGGAAATCTTGCTGTTCCCTTTATCTTTGATGATAAAGGCAAAGTAAGGGTCATTCAATCGGGGCCCGGCTTGTGTTCCGGCCGCGATCCCGGCGTTTTGACCAGCCTCACAGGAGTTTGCATGGATTTCGACCGCCTCATCCCGATCTTCCGCCGTCTCGCCCTCGAAGCCGGTGACCGAATCATGCAGGTCTACAATGGCCCGGATTTCGAGGTGAAATCCAAGAGCGATACCAGCCCGGTGACCGAGGCGGACGAAGCGGCGGATGCGATCATTTCGGCCGGTCTGCAGGCGGCTTATCCGGAGGTGACCCTGATCACCGAAGAGCAGGCGGCCAGCCACGCGCTGGAGGCGTCGACCTTCTTCATCGTCGACCCGCTGGATGGCACCAAGGAATTCGTGCAACGCCGCGGCGATTTCACCGTGAACATCGCCTATGTCGAAAACGGCGTGCCCCTGCGCGGTGTGGTCTATGCCCCGGCGCAGGATCGGCTGTTCTATACGCTGCCCGATGGCAGCACGGTCGAAGAGACCGGCGCTTTCGAGAAGGACAAGGTCGGGGCCACCAAGCCGATCGGCGTCTCCACCCCCGACAATGGCGCGCTGATGGTCGTGGCCTCCAAAAGCCACCGCGATGCCGCGACCGATGCCTATATCGGCAAATACGCGGTCAAGGACATGAAGTCGGCGGGGTCGAGCCTGAAGTTCTGTCTGGTGGCGACCGGCGAGGCGGATATCTACCCGCGTCTGGGCCGCACGATGGAATGGGATACCGCCGCGGGCGACGCCGTCCTGCGGGGCGCGGGCGGGCAGGTGGTGCGCTTTGACGACCACACGACCCTGACCTATGGCAAGAAGGGCTGGGACAACCCCTTCTTCATCGCCTATGCGCCCGGGGTCTCCTTGCAGAAATGAGCGTCCTGATCGCCATCCCCGCCCGCTATGCCTCGACCCGGTATCCCGGCAAGCCCTTGGTCACCCTGCGCGGGCCGGATGGCGAAAAGACCCTGATCCGGCGCAGCTGGGAGGCGGCAATGGCGGTCTCGGGCATCGACCGCGTGGTCGTGGCGACCGACGACGACCGCATCCGGACCCATGCCGAAAGCTTCGGGGCCGAGGTGGTGATGACCTCCTCCGCCGCGCAGAACGGCACCGAACGCTGCGCCGAGGTGGTGCGGCATCTGCCCGGCTATGACGTGGTGGTGAACCTGCAGGGCGACGCGCCGCTGACCCCCGCCTGGTTCGTCGAGGATCTGGTGGCGGGCCTCTTGGGTGATTCGCAGGCCGACATCGCGACGCCGGTCCTGCGCTGTGACGGCCAGGCGGTGGAGGGTTTCCTCGCCGACCGTCGCGCCGGCCGTGTCGGCGGCACGACGGCGGTTTTCGGCGAGGGCGGGCGGGCGCTCTACTTCTCCAAAGAGGTGATTCCCTATACCGGCAAGACCTATGACCCGGACGAGATGACCCCGGTTTTCCACCACGTTGGCGTCTATGCCTATCGTCCGGCGGCGCTGGCCAGCTATCCGTCCTGGCCCATCGGACCGCTGGAAAAACTGGAAGGCCTTGAACAACTGCGGTTTCTTGAACAGGGCCGCAAGGTGCTTTGCGTCGAGGTCGCCGCGCGCGGCCGCAAATTCTGGGAGTTGAACAACCCCTCCGACGTTCGCGTTCTGGAGGAGATGATGCAGGCCATGACATGAGCCCGGGTTTTGGCAGGAAACCGCCCAGAAAACCGACCGCGGCCTTGTCATTTACCCTGCCAAAAGGGAAGTACTAGGCAAGCGCATAAAAATTTGTGCAAATGCAGCGAGTTTCGGGGTGTGGGGGAGCGCGCTCCGGCAAATGTTCTGTTAGAACTTCACATAATGAGCGTCACGCTCAGATGAATTCCGAGTGGATGAAATGGCTGAGATCATCAAACGCAAGATCAAGAAAGTTACCAAGGCCGTCTTCCCGGTCGCTGGTATGGGGACCCGTTTTCTTCCCGCAACCAAGTCGGTCCCGAAAGAGATCCTGACCCTCGTCGACCGCCCGCTGATCCAGTACGCGATCGACGAAGCGCGCGCTGCGGGCATCAAGGAATTCATCTTCGTGACCGCGCGCGGCAAATCTGCGCTGGAAGACTATTTCGACCATTCGCCCGAGCTGGAAGCGACGCTGCGTCGCGGTGGCAAGGACGACCTTCTGGAAATCCTGCGCGAGACCAACATGGACTCGGGCGCCATCGCCTATGTCCGGCAGAACCGCGCGCTTGGCCTCGGCCACGCCGTCTGGTGCGCCCGCCGCATGATCGGCAACGAGCCTTTCGCGGTCCTGCTGCCCGATGACGTGATCGCCGCCGAAAAGCCCTGCCTGCAGCAGATGGTCGAGGCTTACGAGCAGACCGGCGGCAACATGGTCGCGGCCATGGAAGTGCCGGTCGAAAAGGCCTCCTCCTATGGCGTGCTGGATGTGGCCGAGGACATGGGCTCGATCGTGCAGGTCAAGGGCATGGTCGAAAAGCCCAAGGCTGCCGATGCGCCGTCCAACCTCGCGGTGATCGGGCGTTACATCCTGACGCCGAAGGTGATGACCAACCTCAACAAGATGAAGCAGGGCGCCGGTGGCGAGATCCAGCTGACCGACGCGATCGCCGAAGAGGCCGCGACCCCGGGTCAGGTCTTCGGCTTCCGCTTCCGTGGCCAGCGCTACGACTGCGGCAGCAAGGCGGGCTTCCTGCAGGCGACCGTGGCCTTCGGCCTGTCGCGCCCCGATCTGCGCGAGGAATTCTCGGCCTATATCAACGATATGGTCGCCATGCAAAAAGCGGCACAATAAGCTTTGCTTCCTGGCCCCTGGGATCGCTTGCGTCAGGTTGCGCGGCGGGTCTGGGGGCCTTCTCATCTGCCACATGCCGTCAGCCTGGGCGAGCTTGCGGCGACCTCCCCCTCGATCACCTTCTACTGGCGTGCCTATCGCCTGCGTCTGCGGCGGCTGGGGTTTCTCTTGCGCGCCTTTCGCAAGCGGCGCGAAATCGCCCCCGTCAAAGACCGCAGCCACCAGATTGCCCCCGATGCCATCCTGGCCTTCGTCACCGTCCGGAACGAGGCGCTGCGCCTGCCGCATTTCCTCGCCTATTATCGGCGGATCGGGGTGGATCACTTCTTCTTCGTCGACAATGCCAGTACCGATGGCACGGCCGAGCTTCTGGAGGCCCAGGGCGATGTCTCGCTCTGGCGCAGTGCGGCGGGCTACAAGGCCTCGCGCTTCGGGCTGGATTGGCTGACCTGGCTCATGCAACGCCATGCGCCCGGCCATTGGTGCCTGACGCTCGATGCCGATGAATTGCTGGTCTATCCCCATTGCGAGACCCGCCCCCTGCGCGCCCTGACCGAGCGGCTTGATTCGGACGGGCGGCGGTCTTTCGGGGCGATGATGCTGGACCTTTACCCGCAAGGCCCGCTGGCCGCGCAAAGCTACCGCGCCGGGCAGGACCCGCTGGAGGTGCTGCCCTGGTTCGACAGTGGCAATTATGTCGTGCAGGTCCAGCCCCGGATGCGCAACCTCTGGATACAGGGCGGCGTGCGCGCCCGGGTTTTCTTCGGCAGCGAACCGCGCCGCGCGCCGACGCTCAACAAGGTGCCGCTGGTCAAATGGCGGCGCGGCTATGCCTATGTGAACTCCACCCACGCGATCCTGCCGCCCCGGCTCAATGCGGTTTTTGACGAGACGGGCGGCGAAATGCTGTCGGGAATCCTGCTTCACACCAAGTTTCTGCCGACGATCGTCGAGAAATCGGTCGAGGAACGCGAAAGACGCCAGCATTTCGCCAATTCGGATCTGTACGACGCCTACTATGCCGCGGTGATCAGCAGCCCCGACTTGTGGTGCCCGCAATCGCACAGCTATAGCGGGTGGCGCAAGCTGGAGGCGCTTGGCCTGATGTCGCGCGGAGGATGGCTTTAGCCGCAGGCCGAGAATTTTTTCCTAACCGCCTTGGATTGTTGCGAATTTCACTTCAAAATTCGCGGGCCGGATCGGGCTGGTCTCTGGCAGGGGAATGGGTGCGGCAGCGGAAGGAAAAGCGGCAGGGCGTCAAGGCTTCCTCAAGCTTTGGGGCCTATACCGTGAAGAATTGAATGTCGTTTCAGGCGACGGGGGCACAGCGTGAGTTTGTATGAGGCGATAAAGCTCAGGGCGCGACGGCGGCGCGCCCATTTGCGCGCCTTCATCAAGCGTCGCGAACTGCGGCCGGTGGCGGACCGGACGGGCAAGATTGCCCGCAATGCGATCCTGCTCCTGTGTACCCTGCGCGACGAACGCATCCGGCTGCCCTATTTCATGCGCTATTACCGCGATCTGGGGATCGAGCATTTTCTCTTCGTCGACAATGACAGCACCGATGGCAGCCGCGAATACCTCGCCGAACAGCCCGATGTCTCGATCTGGACGACCAAGGGCGGCTACAAGGCCTCGCGCTTCGGGGTGGATTGGCTGACCCATCTGCAGCGGCGCTATTGTCACGGCCATTGGTGCCTGACGGTCGATGTCGACGAATTCCTCGTCTATCCTTTCTGCGAAACCAGGCCGCTGCGGGCGCTGACCGACTGGCTGGATGCCTCGGCCGTGCGTTCGTTCTCGGCGATGATGCTGGACATGTATCCCAAGGGTCCGATCCACGAACACCCCTACCGCGAGGGGCAGAACCCGATGGAGATTGCCCAGTGGTTCGACAGCGGCAATTACACGATCCACCGCAACGGCGGCCTTGGCAATCTGTGGATCCAGGGCGGGCCGCGCACCCGGGTCTTCTTTCCCGAAAAGCCCGCCATGGCCCCGGCCCTGAACAAGGTGCCGCTGGTGAACTGGCATCGCTCCTATGCCTATGTCAGCTCGACCCACATGCTTTTGCCGCGCGGGCTCAATCTGGTCTATGATGAATGGGGCGGGGAAAAAGCCTCTGGTTGCCTTCTTCACGCCAAGTTTCTCGATACATTTGCGACAAAAGCGGCAGAAGAGATGTCGCGCGGACAGCACTATGGGGCGAGTGTGGAGTACAAGGCCTATCAGGAGAAGCTGGCCAAGCATCCCGACATGTGGTGCAAGTTCAGCGAGAAATACATCAACTGGCGTCAGCTCGAAATTCTCGGTCTGATGTCCAAGGGCAATTGGGCCTGAGGGAGGCTGCGTGACCGTCGGCTTCGTCATGCTATGTCACACGGCGCTGGAACGCGCCTCCGAAGTGGCGCGCCATTGGGCCGAACGGGATTGCCCGGTGGTGATCCATGTCGACAGGCGCGTGGCCTTCGCGGCCTATGATGGCCTGGTCAAGTCACTGGCCGATCTGAACAATATCCGCTTTTCGGGGCGCTATGCCTGCGAATGGGGCACCTGGGGCATCGTGGCCGCGACCCAGGAGGCCGCGACGATCATGCTCAAGACCTTTCCCGAGGTGCGGCATGTCTTCCTCGCCTCCGGCTCCTGCCTGCCGCTGCGTCCGGTGGAGGAGCTGATCGCCTATCTGGAAAGCCGTCCGCGCACCGATTTCATCGAAAGTGTGACGACCGAGGATGTCGGCTGGACGGTGGGCGGCCTCAATCTGGAACGGTTCACCCTGCGCTTTCCCTTCAGCTGGCGCAAACAGCGGCGGGCCTTCGACTGGTATGTGAAGCTGCAGCGCCGGATGCGGTTTCGCCGCAAGGTGCCGCCCGCGCTGGTGCCGCACCTGGGCAGCCAATGGTGGTGCCTGACCCGGCAGACCCTGTCGGCCATCCTGGAAAGCCCCGACCGGGCCGAGATCGACCGCTATTTCCGCCGGGTCTGGATTCCCGACGAAAGCTATTTCCAGACCATGGTGCGGCAGTTCTCGACCAATGTCGAAAGCCGCTCGCTGACCCTGTCCAAGTTCGATTTTCAGGGCAAGCCGCATATCTTCTACGACGATCACCTGCAGCTTCTGCGCCGGTCGGATTGTTTTGTGGCCCGCAAGATCTGGCCGCAGGCGAACAAGCTCTACGACACCTTCCTGCGCGGCGGCCCGGCAGGTCAGGCCTCGGCCGAACCCAACCCCGGCAAGATCGACCGGCTTTTCGCCAAGGCGGTTGAGCGGCGCACCAAGGGGCGGGCCGGGCTTTACATGCAAAGCCGGTTTCCGAACGAGAATTGGGAAAACGGCCGCACCGCCGCGCCCTATTCGGTCTTCGAAGGTTTCTCCGAAGTGTTCGAAAATTTCGAGGCCTGGCTGGGCAAGGTCGCCGGCACCCGCGCGCATGGCCATCTCTTCGCGCCGGACCGGGTCGAATTTGCCGGGGGCGAGGCGGTCTTCAGCGGTGCCATGTCGAACAGCGCGGCCCTGCGCGACTATGCCCCGAAGAACTTCCTGTCGAACCTGATCTGGAACACAAGGGGCGAGCGGCAATGCTTCCAGTTCGGCCCGAACGATCTGCAGGCGATCAGCTGGTTCATGGCCTGCGATCCCAATGCGCAGATCTCGGTCATCTCGGGCGCCTGGGCCATTCCGCTGTTTCATTCCAACCAGAACTTCTCGGAAATCCGGCGCGAGGCGGCGCGGCTGCAAAAGATTGAATCGGATCACCTTTCCATCCTGCGCTCGCATTTCGCCAAGGCGCGGATCCGGATCTGGACCCTGGCCGAATTCGTCGAAAACCCGATGGAGCCCCTGCAGACCATCGTGGACGAGATCAGCCCGCGAAGCCAGCGCCGCCTGACCGAGGCGCCAAGGCTTGCGGACCTCAAGGGCTTTGGGCAATTCTTGCAGAACCTGCGCAACCAGGGCATGCAACCGGTGCTGATGGGCGATTTTCCGACCGGCGCAGACCCGAACCCCGCCGCCAACCGCCGGGGCCGCCCCTATCTGGTGAAATAAAGGATCGTTCTTTTGGCCAAATCGCGTTTTCAGTCCTTTGTCGTCTTTGCTGAAATGCGGACGGGGTCGAATTTCCTTGAGGCCAATCTGAACGCCATTCCCGGGGTCACCTGCTATGGCGAGGCGTTCAATCCCGCTTTCGTCGGCAATGCCAACAAGTCCGAGCTTCTGGGCGTCTCGATCCACCAGCGCGACCTCAATCCTGAGGTGCTTTTGAAGGCGATGCGCCGCCAGACCGAGGGGTTTTCCGGTTTCCGCTATTTCCACGACCATGACCCGCGGGTCTTCGGCCTCGTGGTCGATGACCCTTCGGTCGCCAAGGTGATCCTGACCCGCAACCCCCTGGAAAGCTACATCAGCTGGAAGATCGCCAAGGAGTCCAACCAGTGGCGCACCACCTCCGCCGCCAATATCAAGACCGCCCGGCCGCGTTTTGTGATCGAGGAATTCCGCGAACGCACCGATGAATTGCAGGAGTTTCAGGGCCAGCTTTTGAACCGCCTGCAAGTCTCGGGGCAGACGGCCTTTTATATCGATTACGAGGATGTGCTGGACCTCAAGGTGCTCAACGGGCTTGCCGCCTTTCTGGGGGTCGAGGGGCGGCTGGAATCACTGGATCTGTCCTTCAAGAAGCAGAACCCCGAGCCGATCCGCGACAAGGTTGCCAACCCGGCAGAGATGGTGGCCGGGCTGGCAAAGATCGATTTCTTCAACATCGCCCAGACCCCGAATTTCGAACCGCGCCGACAGGGGGCGATCAACACCTATGTCGCCGGTGAGGCTCTGCCCCTGCTGTTCCAGCCGGTCAAATCGGGGCCGGAGCAGGTCTTGCGCAAGTGGATGCAGCTTTACGGGCCGATCCTGACCAGTTTCGACCGGCAAGAGCTGAAGGCCTGGCGCAATGACCGGCCCGGCCACCGCAGCTTTACCGTGCTGCGCCATCCGCTCGCCCGCGCCTATACCGCCTTTTGCGATTACCTCGACAAGGACTGGATGGGCGAACTGCGCGGGCATCTCAAACGCGTCCACAAGTTCGACCTGCCGCCGAAGGGCAAGGGCTTTGCCGATCTGGCCGCGCATCGCGCCGGGTTTCTGAAGTTTCTGGAGGTGACCAAGCACCTCCATGCCGGCCGGACCGAACTGCGCACCCCGCCGCATCTGGCGACCCAGATCGCCACTATCACCGGCTTTGCCCAGCTGCAGGCCCCTGATCACCTTTTGCGCGAGGAGACTCTGGCCGAGGGTCTGGCCTTTCTCTGCGCCGAAATCGGGGTTGCGATGCAGCCGCTGCCGGAAATTGCCGCGACGCAACCCTATCCCCTGGCCGAGGTCTATGACGCCGAGGTCGAGGCCGCCGCGCGCGAGGCCTATGGCCGCGATTACACCGCTTTCGGCTATGGCGACTGGCGCGCCCGGTAGGTCATGAAGCGGGCGGTGCCGCGCTGCACCACCTCAAGATTCTGATTTTCCGCGATTATGTCCAGCGTCAGAACCCCTTTGTCGGGCGATGCGGCGCGCTTGTGCTGCACCGTGATCCGGGCGCGGATGCGGTCCTGGGCATAGACCGGGGCGCGAAAGGACCAGTCCCAGCCGAGGGCAGCGAAACTGTCGAATTGCGCGGCACTTTGGCTTTTCAGCCCCTCGATCAGCGACAGGACCAGAAGCCCATGCGCGACCTGGCCGCGGAAGCCGTGCCGCCGGGCGCCGGCATCCGAGAGGTGGATTTCAAACCTGTCCCCGGTCAGCGCGGCAAAGGCCGCGATCGCGGCGGGCGTCACCTCGGCCCAATCGGTCAGGATGTGATCGCCGACCTCGACCGCGTCGAAGCCGTGGCGTCCGGCGGGCAGGGCGCTCATGCAGCGACCGGCGGCAAGGCCGGGTCAGGTATGCGGCGGATGAACTGGTTCAGGCTCTGACCCTCGACGCTGTGGCGGTTTCCCGCGCAGCCTGCCCGCAAAGCAAGCGGAAAGGGAAGCGCGCTGCGCGGGACAACGCGAAGTGGCGTCAACTTTCTTGCAGGAAGACCCGGGCTTCGGTACTTTGTCTCAATGGATTTGGAACCGCCGCATTACTCGCTCGATGAGCAAATCGGATTTCTGCTGCGTCGCGCGACCCAGCGGCACCTGTCGATATTCAGCTCTGCCATCCCCGAACTGACCACGACGCAATTCGCCGCCCTTGCCCGGCTCGCAGAGCTTGGCGCGCAAAGCCAGAACGTGCTGGGCCGCGCGACCTCGATGGATGCGGCGACGATCAAGGGCGTGGTGGACCGGTTGACCCGCGACGGGCTGGTCGAAACCTCCGCCGACCCCGAGGACCGCCGCCGCCTGACCGTCAGCCTCAGCCCGGCCGGGGCAGCGCTTTATGCGCGCCGGGTCCAGTCGGCGCTGGATGTGTCGGCCGAGACGCTGGAGCCGCTGAAGCCGGAGGAGCAGGCGCTGCTGATGGAGCTGTTGCGCCGGCTGACCTAAACCCTTCTGGGCCTAAGCCGTGTGCCGGGCGCGAAATTCCTGCAATTCGGCCTCGGTCGGGGTCTGCCCGGCAAAGACCAGGACATAATCCGGGATGCGCGCCAGCCGCAGGTCGAGGGTTTCGACGGTGCGCATCGCGATATAGCCGATCTGCGTGAGGTAGACGGTCTGCGCCCGGATCCGCGCCTCGGCCTCGGCAAAACCGTGGCGCTGGAACAGCCGTGTCAGGGCCTGCATCCGCGTCTCGTCCGCCGCGGCAAGAGTCTCGGTCAGGGCGGGGTCGGTGAGCGCCCAGGTGCGGATCGCGAACTCCAGCCGGCTGTCGAACAGCGCGGGCGTGATCCAGAGGTCGCAGACATTCAGCATCGCCGCGGTGATCGTGGCGGCAGGCGCCTCGGTCCGCGCGATGAGCTGGGCGGTGTTGGTGCCCTGCCAACGGGCGATGAGGCCGGCCAGAAGCGCCTCGCGGTCGGGAAAATGCCAGTAGAACGAGGTGCGCGACAGGCCCAGCCTTGCGGCAAGCGGCATGACCTTCACCGCCTCCACCCCGCTTTCGACCAGCACCTCATAGGCCGCATCCAGCCAGACCTGGGCCGATCCGCGCCATCCCCGTTCGTTTTGCACCTGTTCCATTGCGCCAGATTAGGCGGCGCAGGTTTTCTTGACAACCGCCCGCCAGAGAAAACTTGACACCTGTGTCGATTTTCGCAATTCTTGCCCAAATCCCCGCCATTCCCCCGCCAATCCCCCAGAGGCCCCATGTCGAACGATCCGCTGCTGCAACCCTACCAGCTCAAACACCTGACCCTGCGCAACCGGATCATGACGACCAGTCACGAACCGGCCTATCCCGAAGACGGCATGCCGAAAGACCGCTACCGGCTTTATCATCTGGAACGCGCCAAGGCCGGGGTCGCCATGGTGATGACGGCGGGCTCTGCCGCCGTGTCGAAGGATTCGCCGCCGGTCTTCAACAACGTGCTGGCCTACAAGGACGAGGTCGTGCCGTGGATGAAGCGCCTTGCCGATGACTGCCACGAGGCGGGGGCGGCGGTGATGATCCAGCTGACCCACCTCGGGCGGCGGACCCGCTGGGACAAGGGCGACTGGCTGCCGGTTCTGGCCGCCGGCCCCTCGCGCGAGCCGAGCCACCGCGCCTTTCCCAAGGTGATGGAGGATTGGGACATCGCCCGCGTCATCACCGATTTTGCCGATGCGGCGGAACGGATGAAGGAAGCCGGGCTCGATGGGGTGGAGTTCGAATGCTACGGCCACCTCCTCGACCAGTTCATGTCGCCCCTGACCAATGCCCTGCCCGCGCCCTATGGCGGCAGCCTGGAAAACCGCGCCCGCTTTGCGATGGAGGTTCTGGCCGCCGTGCGCAAAAGGGTGGGCGAGAAATTCCTGCTCGGGATGCGTTACACCGCCGATGAGGCCGAGGCGGGCGGCATCAGCGCCGATGAGGGCGTGGCGATCGGCAAGATGTTCCGCGACAGCGGGTTCGTCGATTTCCTCAACATCATCAAGGGGCGCATCCATACCGATGCCGCGATGACCGATGTGATCCCGATCCACGGCATGAAATCCGCGCCGCACCTCGATTTCGCCGGGCGGATGAAGGCCGAGGTCGGCATGCCGACCTTCCACGCCGCCCGTATCCCCGATGTCGCCACCGCGCGCCATGCGATTGCGACCGGGCAGCTCGACATGGTCGGCATGACTCGCGCCCATATGGCCGATCCCCATATCGTGCAGAAGATCGTCGAGGGCCGCGAGGATGACATCCGCCCCTGCGTCGGCGCGACCTATTGCCTCGACCGGATCTATCAGGGCGGCATGGCCCTGTGCATCCACAACCCCGCCACCGGCCGGGAAGAGACGATGCCCCACACGATCACCCCGGCGGAGACGCCGCGCAAGGTCGTCGTCGTCGGCGCCGGTGCCGGCGGGCTGGAGGCGGCCCGTGTCGCGGCCGAACGCGGTCACAGCGTCACCGTCTTCGAGGCGGCCAATCAGGCGGGCGGTCAGGTCCGGCTTCTGGCCCAGACCAAGCGCCGGGCCGAGATGATCGGCATCATCGACTGGCGCATGGCGCAATGTGCGGCGCTTGGGGTGGAGTTCCGCTTCAACACCTGGGCCGAGGCGGAGGATGTCCGCGCCCTGAACCCCGATGTCGTGATCATCGCCACCGGCGGCATGCCGCAGAAGGACATCCTCGCTTCGGGCAACGAGCTGACCGTTTCGGCCTGGGATATCCTCTCGGGCGATGTGAAGCCCGGGCAGAACGTGCTGCTTTACGATGACGCGGGCGACCATACCGCGCTGCAGGCGGCGCAGCTTCTGGCCGAATCCGGCGCCAAGGTCGAGGTGATGACCCCCGACCGCACCTTCGTGCCCGATGTGATGGCGATGAACCTCGTCCCCTACATGCGCGCGATCCAGGACAAGGATGTCACCTTCACCGTGACCTATCGCCTGTCTTCGGTCGCCAAGGACGGCAACCTGATCAAGGCCACCATCGACAGCGATTATGCCAAGCTCGGCATCACCCGCAGCTTCGACCAGATCGTCGTCAACCACGGCACCCTGCCGCTGGACGAGCTTTACTTCGCCTTGAAGCCCGCTTCGGTCAACCTCGGCGCGGTGGATTACGAGGCTTTCATCGACCGCAGGCCGCAGACCATGACCGGCGGGCCGGCGGGCTTCCAGCTGTTCCGCATCGGCGACGCAGTCGAGGCGCGCAACATCCATGCGGCGATTTATGATGCCCTGCGGCTGGTTTCGGTGATCTGAAGGCGGGCAGCTGCCCCCGGTTTGACCGTTTGAGGAAAAATATCTGAAATTCCCCCTGTCCGCGTTAACGTTTTGACGCTTCGTTAACGCGGATGTCACGCAATGGTGACGGCTGGGACTGCAAGGTCTGCGGCACCAACGGGAGGATCAGATGTCAGCGCCCCAGCTTGCCGAAGACAGTGTTCAGGTTGCCTTTTTCGCGCCCTGCGAAGCGGCGGGACTTGCCGCAGGAACGCTTGCGCTGCACCTTGGGGTGACGAGGGCTTCGGCGGAAAGCCTGCTTGTCGGTGGCGGTGGCGTCGTCGTGGCGCGCAGCCGGGCGGCCTCGGTCCGGGCGGCCCTGCCGGTGCTGGCCGCCCTCGGGGTGCAGATGGCGCTGCGGCCGGCGCATCAGGCGGTGGAGCCGGAGATCTGCGATCTGTCGCTGCATCTGAAGGCCGGTCTGACGCCCGCTGCGGCCGGGATCGCGCGTCTGGATCTGACGCTTCCCCTGCAGGATCTGAAAAATCACGGGCCCTCGGGATGGCTGATCGAGGGCCTGCCCCGCCCCCGGGCCGAAGAGATGGCCGCGGTCCTGCGCAGCATTCCCGGCGCCTTGGTGACCGTGGCGGCGCAGATCGGCGCCCGCTATGACCTTTTTGCCGCGGGCACGGTCATCGGGCCGGCGATGACGGCGCTACGCCAGCACCTTGCCATGCTGGGCTGTGTGGCACATGGCCCCTCGCGCGCGCTGGCGACGGGTCTGGACCGGCGCACGCTCAACCACATCCTGGGGCGCTTCGTGCATCTGGGTCTGGTCGGCGTGAACCAGGCTTTCCAGCGGTATCAACTGGTTCTGACCGGCTCCGGCAGCCTGACGCCGACCGAACTGCGCGATTTCCTGACGACCCGCGGCGCTTGCTGGACTGCCGCCTGCGAAGCCATCGCATCGGGGCAAGGCTGGCGGATCGAGGGTGGCCTGTCGCGCGCCGCGGCACGGCAATTCCTGTCGGATTACGCCATGATCGGCCTTCCCGCCCGCGCCGATCTGATGGGCCTGCAAGAATACCGCTAAAATGCAGATGCTTAAGCCCGGATTCACCCTGCGCATCTAAGGTCGGCCTTGGGTGTTAAGTGGGGTGAATGGATGGCCGGGCAAACCAATGCCGCGCCAGTCATCATCAAGCGCAAGAAGGTTGTCGGCGGGGGTGGCCACCACGGGGGTGCGTGGAAGGTTGCCTATGCAGACTTTGTGACGGCCATGATGGCCTTCTTCATGCTGATGTGGCTTTTGGGTGCAACGACGGAAAAGCAGCGCAAGGGCATTGCGGATTACTTCAATCCGACAATTCCGATCAACCGCATTTCGGGCGGCGGGGACGGCGCCTTTGGCGGCGACTCGATCTTCACCGACCAGACCTCGGCGCGCAACGGCACCGGGCAGTCGGCCGCCACGCCGGGCGAGGCGGACAAATCGGGCGGCGTCGGCGGCGATGCCGCGGGCGAGGACAGTGCCGCCCAGGCCGATCAGCTCAAGCGCCTGCAAAGCTTGCTGGAGGGCAAGGGCGGCGAAAGCCAGACCATGCAGAGCCTGCTCAGCCATGTCGTGACCAAAGTCACCGATGAGGGGCTCGTCGTCGAAATCTTCGATCTGGAGGGCACCCCGCTCTTCGATCAGGACACGGCCGGCCCGACCGAAACCCTGCGTTCCATCGCCTCGCTGTTGTCGGATGTTCTGGTTCAGACGAAAAACAAGATCTC
This sequence comes from Rhodobacter sp. P1_C2, assembly GCF_056406375.1. Taxonomy (NCBI): domain Bacteria; kingdom Pseudomonadati; phylum Pseudomonadota; class Alphaproteobacteria; order Rhodobacterales; genus Rhodobacter; species Rhodobacter sp. P1_C2. The sequence continues at coordinate 110,933 of NZ_JBFUAG010000003.1, read as the reverse complement.
GGTGGAGGGCTATGTCCGTTCCTATCCGGTCATGCTGGCGCGCAACCCGGTCTGGGATCTGTCGGCCTCGCGGGCGCAGGTGGTGCGCCAACTGCTTGAAAACGCTGGCATGCCGGATGAGAGGATCGTGCGCGTCACCGGCCATGCCGACCGCAAGCCCGCCACCGCAGACCCCTCGGCCCTGCGCAACAACCGGATCGAGGTGATCCTTTTGCGAAAGAATCGCTGACGCAAGCTTTGGATTTTATCTGTTAGCCGAATCTTAAGTCGAAGCGGTCAGCTTGTGCCTATCAGGTCGAGCTGCAGAAAGGCGCTATCGATGACGATTTCCTCTTCGCTGAATGCGGGGGTGGCAGGGTTGAATGCGAATGCCAACCGTCTGGCAACCATTTCGGACAATATCGCAAACTCCTCCACCTATGGGTATAAAAGGGCACAGTCCGATTTCTACTCCGTCGTCGTGCATGGCGACCTGAGTACGGCCTATTCGGCCGGTGGCGTGCGGTCCACCAGCTATCGGCTGATCGACGAACACGGGCCGCTGATCGGCACCTCCAACGCCACCGACCTTGCCATCGACGGGCGCGGCTTCATGGCCGTGACCACGATCGACGCGGTCAACAGCGGTACGGCGAATCTCCCCATCTCTCTGGCGACGACAGGGTCATTCAAGGCCGATGCCAATGGTGTCCTGCGCAATTCGACCGGCCAGGTCCTGATGGGCTGGCCTGCCAATCCGGACGGGACTCTCGGCAATTACCCGCGCGACACGATGAAGGCGATGATCCCGGTCAAGCTCGACACCAACCAATATGTGTCGAACCCGACGACGAAGATGACCCTCGGCGCGAACCTGCCCGCCACGGCGACCCAGGCCGGGGCCAATGGCCTGACATACGAAATGTCGGTGCAATATACCGGCAACCTCGGAACGCAGGAGACGTTGCATTACGTCTTCACGCCCACGGTGCCGGCCAGCGGGGCCTCCAACACCTGGAACATGACCATCGCCGATTCGGCCTCGGACGATGCGATCATCGGGGAATACACGATCACCTTCGACAGCAGCCAGTCGGCCGGCGGCACGCTCGCCTCGGTCACGACCATCACCGGCGCCGATTATGACCCTTCGACGGGTGTCATCCCCCTCGCGGTCGGTGGCGGCAATGTCGCGATGGATATCGGCGCCATCGGCGTCACCGGCGGCATGACCCAGCTTTCCGAAAGCTTCGCCCCGATCGGCAAGGCCACCAACGGCACCCCGGTTGCGCGCCTGGTGGGGGTGGAGATTGACGACAATGGCTATCTGCACGCCAACTATGACCAGGGCTTTTCCAAGGTGATCTACCAGATCCCGGTGGTGGATGTGCCCAACCCCAATGGCCTCGCCTCGCATTCCGATCAGACCTACCAGGTTTCGGCGGATTCCGGCCCCTTCTACCTGTGGGATTCCGGCGACGGCCCGACCGGCAAGCTGGTCGGCTATTCGCAGGAACAATCCACCACCGATGTGACATCGGAGCTGACCAATCTGATCACCACGCAGCGGGCCTATTCCTCGAATGTGAAGGTGATCCAGACGGTGGACGAAATGCTGCAGGAAACCGCCAATCTCAAGCGATAGGAGGCTTAGGTGACGATTGCGGGCACCCTCTCCAGCGCCCTTTCGGGTCTGACGGCCGCCGCCAAGGCTGCCGAGCTGGTCTCCTCCAACATCGCGAATGCGAGCACGCCCGGCTATGCCCGGCGCGAGCTGCAGCTGACCTCGCGTGTGGTGGGATCGACGGGGCAGGGGGTCAAGATCGTGGGGGTCAGCCGTGCCGTCGATCTTCCGCTGATCGGCGACCGGCGTCTGGCCCAGGCAGAACAGGGCGGCGCCGATACCCGCACCGCCTTCTTTCAGCGGATCGAAACCTTGATGGGCACGCCGGACCAGGCCTTTTCGCTCAACGGCAGGATCGCCGCCTTCGACTCCGCCTTGACCGAGGCCGCCTCTCACCCCGAGTCCGAACCGCGGTTGAGCACGGTCGCCACCAGCGCCAAGGCGATCATCAGCAGCATCGCGGTGATCGGCAAGGACATCCAGGCCGCGCGCACCGCTGCCGATACCGAGATCGGCTCGCAGGTGGAAAAGCTGAACGCCGCCCTGCAACAGGCCTCCAAGCTGAATGTGCAGATTGTCAGGGCCTTTGGCACCGGTCAGGACACTTCGGCCCTGCAGGACCAGCGCCAACAGGCCATCGACCAGATCGCCGGCATGGTCCCCCTGAGGGAGATCCAGCAGAAGGACGGTTCGGTCTCGCTGTTCACCACCGGGGGCGGCGTCCTGCTGGATGGCATCCCCTCGGTCTTCGGTTTTCACACCACGGCGGCCATTTCACCCGCCATGACCTTGCAAGCGGGCGGCCTGTCGGGATTGACGCTGAACGGGAAGCCGACCGCCACTGCCGGCGAGTCTTCCGTCATCCTCGGCGGCTCCCTTGCCGCCAATTTCGCGGTTCGCGACGAGCTTGGGGTCCAGGCGCAGGCGCAGATCGACGGGGTCGCGCGCGATCTGGTCGAAAGGTTCCAGGACAGCACGGTCGATGCCAGCCTCGCGCCGGGCGATGCCGGGCTTTTCACCGATGCGGGCGCTGCCTTCGATCCGATCAACGAGGTGGGCCTGGCGCAAAGGCTGTCTCTCAACGCCGCGGTCGATCCGGCGCGCGGCGGCGCGCTCTGGCGTCTGCGCGATGGCCTGGGCGCCACCACACAGGGCTCGGTCGGCACCACCACGCTTCTGACCGCGCTGCGCGGGGCCCTGACGGCAGAGCGCACCCCGGTTTCGGGCGGCTTCATGGCCGGCGCACGCAGCTTTTCCGTCCTCGCCAGCAATCTCGTCTCGATCACCGCCTCCAGCAAGCTCTCGGCGCAAGGCAATTCCGCCTATGCCTCGGCCCGGCTGGACACCTTCACCTCGCTCGAGGCGCAGGGCGCCGTCGACACCGATCAGGAAATGCAATCGCTTTTGCAGATCGAGCAAAGCTACGCCGCCAATGCCAAGGTCATCAAAACCGTCGATGACATGATTCACACCTTGTTGGATTTGTAAGATGTCAAACCTCAGCATCGGCGATCTTGCGCAATCTCTGGTCTTCAGCCGTCAGGGCACGGGCCTCAAAACCGCCATGCAGCAGCTCTCGACCGAGGTGACCACCGGCCTCGTCTCGGACCAGACCGAGCGTTTGAAGGGCAATTACGTGCCCATCGCCGGGATCGAGGCGAGCCTGACCCAGCTTGACGCTTACCATACGGTGACCTCCGAAACCCAGGTGATCGCGGATCTGATGCAGACGACCCTGGGTACGATCGGCGATCAGACATCCTCGCTCGGCACCGCGCTTCTCGCCGGCGCGTCCAGCAATGCGCCGTTGCAAATCAACACCCTGGGCACCGATGCGGCGAACCGGCTGGCCACCGTCATGTCGGCCTTGAACGTCAAGATCGGTGAAAGGTCCCTTTTTTCCGGTCAGGCCACCGACAAGGCGGCGGTGGCCAGCGCCGACACGCTTCTGACCGCCTTGCAGGACGCGGTGACGGCCTCGGGCGCCATTTCCTCGGCGGATGTGGAGACGGCGGTCAATGCCTGGTTCGACGACCCCAACGGCTTTGTCGCGACGATCTACCAAGGCGGGGAGGCGCTTTTGCCGGTGCCGATCGGCCGGGATCAAACCGCGCAGATCGACGTGACCGCCCAGGACCCGGCGATCATCCAGACGTTGAAGGGATTCGCGATGGGGGCCCTGCTGTCCCGCGGCGTTCTGGCGGGCAGTGACGTGGCCCGCTCGGATCTGGCGCGGCGCGCGGGCGAAAAGCTCGCCGGGAGCCATTCCACCATCGTCCAACTCGCGGCGCGTCTGGGCACCACGGAAGCCACAATCCAGAACACGGCGACCCGCAATGATGCCGAGAAAGACGCCCTGCAGACGGCGCGACTGAACCTTCTGTCCGTCGACCCCTACGAGACGGCCACCAAACTTCAGCAGGTTCAGAGCCAGCTGGAGACGCTTTACACTTTGACCGCGCGCGCGTCGCGCCTCAGCCTGGTGAATTTCCTGTGATCCTGCGCGCCGCACTCCTTTCTGTCGCCAGCCTTTTCGCGCAAACCGCCAGTGCGGAGGCCATCCGCATCAAGGACCTGGTGGAATTCGACGGTGTGCGCGGCAATGACCTGGTCGGGTACGGCCTGGTCGTGGGTCTGAACGGCACCGGCGACGGGCTGCGCAACTCTCCCTTCACCGAAGAGATCATGTCCAACCTCTTGGAACGGCTTGGCGTCAATGTGACGGGCGAACAGTTTCAACCCAAGAACGTGGCGGCTGTCTTCGTGACGGCAACCTTGCCCCCGTTTTCCCGGGCTGGCGGCCGGATCGACGTGACCGTTTCGGCCATCGGGGACGCCAAGAGCCTGCTCGGCGGCACCCTGGTGATGACGCCGCTGAACGGTGCCGATGGGCAGATCTACGCCGTGGCTCAGGGGGCGATCATTGCCGGCGGCATCACGGCGCAGGGACAGGCCGCCAAGGTGACGCAAGGCGTTCCCACCGCAGGGACGATCCCCTCGGGCGCCCATGTCGAAAGAGAGGTCCAGTTCGACTTCAGCCAGATGCACTCGGTCCGGCTGGCATTGCGCGCGCCGGATTTCACCACGGCCTCCCGGATCGAGGCGGTGATCAACAAGGCCTTCGGGCGCAATGTCGCGCTGATGCAGGATGCCGGGACGGTGTCGCTCAACATCGATGCGACGCGGATGGACTCGCCGGCGCATGCCATTGCCAAACTTGAAAATTTGACGGTGGAGCCGCAGGGTCGTGCCCGCGTCGTCGTCGACCAGCGCAGCGGCACGATCGTGATGGATGACGATGTGCGCATCAGCCATGTCGCCATCGCGCAGGGCAATCTCACCCTGCGGGTCGATGAAATGCCCCAGGTCGTGCAACCCAACCCCTTTGCCGAGGGCGAGACCATCGTCGTGCCGCGCAGCAGTGTCGACATCCAGAATGCGCCGGGCACCGGCCTCGCCGAGGTGCAAGGGGGGACCAGTCTTTCGCAGGTCGTGGCCGGGCTCAACGCCCTGGGGGTGGCGCCACATGACATGATCGACATTCTGAAAAGCATCAATGCGGCCGGTGCGCTGCATGCCGAGTTCCTCGTCAACTGAAGCCAGCCCACAGACCCAAGGCCCCGCAATCCCGGCGGGGCCTTGGCATTCCGGAGGGCGGGGAAGATCAGCCGCCTGTGTAGCTGCGCACCAGGGCGCCGGAGACTAGGGTCCAGCCATTGGCAACCACGAAGAAGGCCAGTTTGAACGGCAGGGAGACGACCGCCGGCGGCACCATCATCATCCCCATCGACATCAGGATTGCGGCTGTTACCAAGTCGATGATCAGGAAGGGCAGGTAGATCAGAAAGCCGATCTGGAAGGCGCGGGAAATCTCCGACAGCATGAAGGAGGGCACCAGCAGCGAAAACGGCGCATCGGCGAGTTTTGCGGTCTCCCCCGGGCGCAAAGCCTCCAGCGCGGCGAAGGTCTCGGGACTCGTGCGCGCGGCCATGAAGCCGCGAAAGGGCGCCATGATCAGCGGGATCGCCTCTTGCACCTCGATCTGGCCCGAGGTCAGCGGCTGGACGCCTTTCGTCCAGGCCTCCATGAACACCGGGTCCATCACGAACCAGGTCAGGAACAGGGCGAGGCTGACGATCACCATGTTGGGCGGCGATTGCTGCAGGCCGAGCGCCTGGCGCAGGATGGACAGCACCGTGACGATGAAGGGAAAGCAGGTCACCATGACCGCCAGCCCCGGCACCAGGCTGAGCAGCGTGACCAGAAGGATGATCTCCACCGATCTGGTGGCGAGCGAGCCATTGTCGCCGAAGTTCAGCGAGACCGATTGCGCCGCGACCGGATGGGCGGCGAGCGCCAGAAGAACCGCCAGGCACAGGATGCGTGTCACAAACCGCCCCGCAGATTGGCGACCTCGGTCAGCCGCACCGCCAGCTGCCCGGCCTGGTCGCCTTCCAGCTCCTGCAACTCGCCGCGCGCGATCAGGCGGTCGCCGACGTAAAGCTCCACCGGGTCATCGACCCGGCGGTCCAGGGGCAGGATGGCATCCCGGCTGAGGCGCAGCAGATCCTTGACCAGGGGCCGCGCCTTGCCGACCGAAATCGTCACCTCGATCGGCACCTGGGCGAAAGGGTTGCTGTCTGTCGGGTCATCCATTGGGTCGGTCCTTTCCGGGAAGGTCGAAGAATCCGCGCACGGCGGCAGAGATATCGGCAGTCGCCTTGTCGAGATCGACCTGGGTTTCGACCGTGCCGAGGCGGATATAGACCTGGCCCTCGCCCAGCGTCGGCTCTTCCTCGATGGTCAGGGGCAATCCCGTCGCCTGATCCAGAAGCGCCTCCACGGCGGGACGGGCCGCCGGGTTCAGGACCAGCGTCACCGGCGCGTCACCCAGCGATTCCGCCAGCGGCATCAAGGTATCCAGCACGAAGGGCGCGAGGGTTTCGCGGGCGATCTCTGGCAAGAGCTGTCCCACGATCTGCAGCAGCAGCGGTTCCAGGGCCTTGAGCAAATGGCTGCGCGCCTCATGGTAGGTGAAGCTGAGCGCCTGTAGATTGCGCGCCAGATCGTCGCGGATCCGCGTCTGATCCCCGCTCATCGCGGCGCTGGCATCGTCCCAACCGGCCTTGTAGCCGGTCTCGTAGGCGGCGAGCTTCTCGTCCTCCAATGCGACACGGTCGAGGACGACGGTATGGGTCTTGGCGGGCTTGGGATCGGCGTCAAAGACTTCAAGTTTGAGTGGCATCATGCGGTCTCCTCGTCATGTTCCATCCAGGCTCTCAGAATTTCGATCGACTCGGCCTGACGCTCTTCGATCAGGCGGCGCAGGCGGGCGACGGGGTCGGTCTCCACGCCGGTCATCGCGGCCTCCTGTTCGGAGAAATCGGCGACCTGCGGGAAGATCCCGCCATCGTCGATCTCGCCGTTCAGCACCGTTTCCGCCGGCGCGCCGATGCCGCCCGGCAGGGCAAGCGGCGCCAAGGGGCTGGGCAGCTGTGCCGAGGATTGGCCGGCCGAGGCCAGGATCGGGCGGATCACGAAGAGCCCCAGGATCAAGGCGACGACGGCCAGAACTGCCAGTTGGATCAATGACATGACGTTGAAGGGGCCAAGCGCGTTCAACATTCCGGCTTCGGCGAGGACGCCCTCTGCCGCCTGCTGCTGAAAGGGCAGGGACTTCAGCGTCAACACATCGCCACGCCCGGTGTCGAGGCCCACGGCGGAGGCCACAAGCTCCTTCAAGGTTGCCAGTTCGGCGTCCGTCCTCGGTTGAAAGGTGACCGTCCCGTCGCTGCCGACCACCTTTTCCTGATCCACCAGAACCGCCACCGACAGTTTGGCCACGGCGCCCGGAATCTTGATCAGCTGGCGGTTCGTCTCGGAAACCTCGTAATTGACGCGCTCCGTCTTGTCGGAGCTTTGGCTCTGGTTGGAGCCACCTGCGCCCGCCGCACCCGAGGGCAGGTTGGAGGCGACGGTCACATTGCCATCGTTTCCGCTGGAGGTGCCGGATTTGTCCTGGGTCTCGCTCGAGATGGCGACCTTGCCCTGAGGGTCGAGGGTGCGCTGGTTGACCTCCTCACGGTCGGTGACGACATCGACATTCACTTCGACCACCGCCTTGCCGGGGCCGACCCTTGCGGCCAGCAGGCGTTCGACATTCTGCTTGATCTCCGCCGCCTTGGTGTCACCCATCGCATTGGGGCTTTCGGCATCGCGGTCCGAAGCGATCAGCCCGGCCACCGAATCGATCACCTCCACATCGTCGGGCTGCATGCCAGAGACGGCGCCTGCCACCAGATGGCGGATGGCGCGCGCCTGTTCGGCCGAAATCGGGCCCGCGCGTGTGCTGACGGTGACACTGGCCGTCGGGCGGTTCTTGTCCTGAAAGAGTTGCGAGGGCGCTTCGGCAATGTGCACCCGCGCGGATTTGATCTGCGGCATGGCCAGCAGGGTCCGCGCCAGCTCTCCCTCCTTCGCGCGCCAGTAGGCGGCATCGAACATCTGCGATGTCGTGCCAAATCCTGAGAGGGAATCAAGCAGTTCATAGCCCGTCCCTCCCGTTGCGGGCAGCCCCTGGGCGGCCAGGGTCATGCGCAGGCTGTCGCGCTGGGCCTGATCGACATAGATCGCATCGCCCCGGATCTCGTATTTGACGCCGGACTGATCCAGCGCGGTGACCACGGCACCGGCAGAGGCGGAATCCAGGCCGGAATAAAGCAGGGCCAGATTGGCCTGCCCGGCCAGCCGCGCCAGCCCCAGAATGGCAAGAAACATGGCCAGCGTCGCCCCGACGACGATGGCCCGCCGCCGGTTGCTCAAATTGGCCCAAAGCGAAAGCAGATTCTGCACGGTGGTCTCCGATCAGGGCTTCTGCCCCTCGGACCAGTTTGAAGAGTCGGTCTTAACAATCGGTTAGTAGGAATGGGTCTATCTTCACTCCATAGCGTGGATGGAGGTCCCTTTGGCCGAAGCCGAAGTGCCGCAGGATGCGGCCCCCAAGAAGAAGTCGAAACTGCCGCTGATCATCGGGCTGGTGCTGTTCCTTGTGCTGGGGGGCGGTGGGTTTTATGCCGTCTATTCCGGTCTGATCCTGGCGCCGGGGCACGAGGCCAAACCCAAGGAGGCCGAGGGTGGCGATACGGCAGAGATTGCCTTCGTCCCGGTCGAACCCGTCACGATTTCCCTGGGCAAGGCGGCCGAGAATCATCACCTGCGTTTCACCGCCCAGCTCGAGGTCGCGAAGGAAAAGCAGATCGAGGTGGAAGAACTCGCGCCGCGTATCCTTGATGTGCTGAACGGCTATCTCCGGGCGGTTGCGGTGTCCGAACTGGAGGATCCCGACGCGCTGGTGCGGCTGCGCTCGCAAATGCTGCGCCGCATCCAGATCGTGACCGGCGAGGGGCGTGTGCGTGACCTGCTCATCACTGAATTCGTGCTGGATTGAGAGGGCAAGATGAACCTGATTTCGGATATTCTCCTCGCTTCGGGTGCCTTCGGCGCCGCGATCTACTGTTATGTCTTATCGGCGCGTCTGAAGAAATTCACCACTCTGGAAACCGGCATGGGCGGTGCCATTGCCGTTCTGTCTGCCCAGGTCGATGACATGACAAAGGCGCTGGACAAGGCGCGCGGGGCGGCCACGGGCTCTGCGGCCAGCCTTGAAAGCCTGACGGTCAGGGCCGAGGCCGTGGCGACGCGGATCGAACTGCTGCTGGCCTCGATGCATGATCTGCCCGATCCCGCCCCGCCCCGCCCGCCGGCAGAGGGCGAAGACGAGGCAGACCGCAAATTGCGCTTCATCCGCCGACGACCGACCCGCAACGAGATGGAGGCGGCAGAATGAAGCCGCGCAGACCCAAGTCAGGGCGCAGCGTCCTGATGCTGCTCGCCGTGATTCTTGCTTCGGCGGGCGCCTTGCGGCTCGGCTCCGGCATCGGCGCGGCCTTGGCGAATTCGGCAGCCGAAACGCCGGCGGCCCCGATGAACTGCCCGACGCCGCCCGCGGCCCTTGCCGCGGCCCTGGCCGGGCGGGAGGCGCAGGTCAAATCGCAGGAAGCGGCGATGGCAGAGCGGATGTCGGCCCTGACCCTCGCCAACGAGGCCATCACCAAGCGGATGGGGGAACTTCAGGCCGCCGAAGAAGAGCTCAAGAAGACCCTCGCGATCGCCGATGGCGCCTCCGAGAAGGATCTGTCGCAGTTGACCGCCGTCTATGAGGCGATGAAGCCCGCCGATGCCGCAACCCTGTTCCAGACCATGGCGCCGGAATTTGCCGCCGGGTTTCTCGGGCGGATGCAGCCCGCCTCAGCCGCGGCGATCATGACCGGGATGAAGCCGGACAAGGCCTATCAGGTCTCGGTGCTGCTTGCGGGGCGGAATGCCCTGGCGCCGAAGAACTAGGCTCAGGGTTTCTTAACAGGATCATGTCATTGATGGCTTGGGCATATAAAGGTGGGATCAGGCCATGTTAGCGATTGTCGGTATCATCATGATCTTCGTCATGGTCTTCGGCGGCTATATCGAAGCCGGCGGCAAGATGGAGATCATTCTCGAGGCGCTGCCGCACGAGATGATCGTGATCGGCGGGGCGGCGATCGGTGCCTTTCTGCTGGGAAATGATCTCGCCACGGTCAAACAGGCCATGAAGGACCTTGGGAAGGTGTTCAAGGGCAGCAAATGGAAGCCCGGTGATTACCGCGACCTGCTGGCCTTGCTGTTCGACCTCGTCCGCATCGCGCGCTCCAACCCCGTCGCCCTGGAAGAGCATGTCGAGAATCCGGAAGGCTCATCGATCTTTGGGCGCTATCCGAAAATTCAACATGATCATGAGGTTGTGGAGCTGATCTGCGACACGCTGCGTGCCGCCTCGATGAACTATGACGACCCTCACCAGGTGGAAGAGGTTCTCGACAAGCGGATGGAAGAGGCGCATCACCATGCCTTGCACGGCAGCCACGCCTGGCAATCCATGGCCGACGCCATGCCTGCCATCGGGATCGTCGCCGCCGTTCTGGGGGTGATCAAGACCATGGGTTCGATCGATCAGCCCCCCGAAATTCTGGGCGGCATGATCGGCGGCGCCCTGGTCGGGACCTTCATGGGCGTCTTTCTGGCCTATGGCTTCATCGGCCCGATGGCCTCGCGGATCAAGGCCGTGGTGGATGAGGACAATTACTTCCACATGCTCATCCGTGAAGTGCTGATCGCCAATCTTCACCGCCACCCGCCGAATATCTGCATCGAGGTGGGCCGGCAGAACACGCCCCACCATGTCCGCCCGAGTTTTTCCGATGTCGAGGCGGTTCTGCGCGGGTTGAAACAGGACAATGCTGCATGACGTTATGGCATGTGCTGAGGGGGTTTCTGACTTTCACCCTGCTCGCCCTGGGGCTGCGGGCTGCCGAGGCCGGACCCGCTATCATCACGTCGGGCGAACATCCCGATTTCACGCGACTGGTGGTGCAATTCGACCGCCCTCTAGATTGGCAAATGGGGCGGACCCTTGACGGCTATGCTCTGCGGCTGAAGGAGGAGCGTCCGGCCTATGACATGACCAAGGCCTTCGATCTGATCGGAAAAAGCCGGCTGGCCGCCCTTTGGGTCGATAGCAAGACCGGCGATCTGCATCTGGGCATTGCCTGCAGTTGCTATGTCGTGCCTTTCGAGTTTCGCCCGGGCATCGTCGTCATTGATCTGCATGACGGGGCACCGCCGAAAGGCTCCTCCTTTGAACAGCCGATCGACAGCCCGGTCCCCGCTCCCGGGCCACCGGAAGAGCCCGTGCCCGCGGCGCCCGAGGCCATGGCAGCCTCGGCCTACAACTGGACGGATCTTGCCCTGCAGCGGGATGGCCTGGCGTCCGGCGACAACGCGCCGTCCAATCCGGCCAAGACCTATTTCCAATCCCCGCTTGTGGTGGATCACGCGCTGGAACCCTTGCGCCAGTCGCTGATCGAGGAGATGGCGCGCGGCGCCTCGCAGGGGATCGTCGATATGGAAAAGCCGAAGAAAGTGGCTGAAGAGCCTTCCGATCCGGGCGATCCTTCCGTGCAGATCCATCTGGGAGAGACGCCCGACCTGATGATCCACCAGAAAGGGGCAGAGCGTGCGCCGCTGACGGCAAAGGGCGCGCTGTGCATCACCGATGCGCAGTTGGATATCCCGGCCTGGGGCTCCAGCCGACCCATTGCAGAGCAGATCGGCCCGGAGCGCGAGGGCCTCACGGTGGAGTTCGACCAGCCCGAAGCGGATGCCGTCACCCGCGCTATCCGGTTTCAGCTTTACATGGGCTTCGGGGCAGAGGCGCGCAGTCTGGCCCGCGCCTTCCCCACCGCTTTGCCCGACAGGCCCGTCTGGGACAGCATGGCGCGTATCTTGGATGACGAGCCGGACCCCAGCCCGGTTTTTGCAGGAATGCAGGATTGCGACACTGCCGCGGCGCTCTGGGCCGCTCTTGGCGAGCCCGAGGCTTTGCCGATGAACGACGTGGGCAAGGCCGCAATCCTGCGCAATTTCTCGGCCCTGCCGGCGCATCTGCGGCGCCATCTCGGCCCGCGGCTGATCAATCGTTTTCTCGCGACAGAGGATATCCCTGTGGCTACCGGATTGCGCGATGCGATCCTGCGCGCGCCGGGCGATCCGGGGCCGGAAATCGTCCTGATGCAGGCGGCGATGGCGCGCGCGCTTGGGAGCCCCGCGGAAGCCGAACAGCATCTGGAACCCTTGGCGGCCGGGCCCGGCCCGTCCTCTTCGGATGCCCTGGTTGATCTGGTGGAACAAAGGGCAAAGCTGGGGCAATCCGTTGATTTTGAACAGGTCCAGGCCTTGGAAGAGGCCCTGAAGGAGAGAGAGGGCAGTGCCGAAGCCCCGCGGTATCGCTCCGCCCTCGTGCTGGCCCGCGCCGCCTCCGGGGATTTCGACAAGGCTTTCGCCGAGGCCGCTGAATCTCCGGATACTCTGCCGACCCTTTGGGCTTTGCTGGCGCAAGCCGGGCCGGATTCATCCCTGTTGAACCATGCCACGCTGTCCCCGGATCAGGACCCGCCGATGGAGGCGCGCTCTGCGGCCGCGACCATCGCAGCCCGCATGCTGGATCTTGGCCTTGCGGACCAGGCATCGGCATGGCTTCGCCTGGATCCCCAGGCGCCGAACCTCCTTGCCGCACGCATCGCGCTGGCACAGGGGCAAGCGCAAGAGGCGCTGTCACGCTTGCAAACCGACACCTCGCCCGCCGCCTTGAACGTGAAGGCCGCCGCGCTGCAAGCGATGAAGGATGAAAAGGGCGCCGCCGATGTCTATGCCCAACTGGGCATGCCAGAGGCGCAATGGGCAGCGGTGGGCCGGTCGCAAGCCTGGGATGTCCTGGCACATGAGGGGCCCGACCCCTGGAAAAACGTCGCCGCTGTCGTGGCGCCCGTGGCCGAGGACCCAGCGGCCGCCGGGCCAACGGGGGCGGACGGACCTTTGACCCGCAACAAGGCCCTGGTCGCGGAAAGTGCCGCGACCCGCGAAGCGATCTCTGCCTTGCTGGATGCGGTCAAATCGCCGGCGGCGGCTTCGCAATAGGGCCGTGCTTACCGATCAGTAAGGATTGGACGCTAGGCTCATGTCAGGCACGCAACAGGGGCCGGACAGGGTGAAACCCGTGATTCTCAGACCACTTTCCCGGATCGGCGATTTACTTCTGACGCTGGTCTCATGCGTCTGGGCGGACCTGGTCCTTGCCGCCGCCGACCCTTCGATGCTGTGCGATCGAGCGACCTCTCAGGCTTCGGCAACGACGGGCGTTCCCATCGATATCCTTCTGGCCATTTCGCGGGTCGAAACGGGCCGCCGTCGGGATGGCGCCCTGACGCCTTGGCCCTGGACGATCAATGCCGATGGCAAAGGCGCCTTTTACGACAGCGAAGCCGAGGCCATCGCTGCCGCCCAGATCCACGAGACCGACGGCACAGGCACCTTCGACATCGGATGCTTTCAGCTGAACATCCGTTGGCATGGCGAAGGCTTCTCGACCTATGAAGAGATGTTTGATCCGGTCAGGAATGCGACCTATGCCGCGAGGTTCCTGCAGTCGCTTTATCAGGAGAAAGGCAACTGGACGGATGCAGTGGCAGCATACCATTCGCGCACGCCGGACCTTGCCCAGGCCTATGTAGACCAGGTCAAAGCGGTTCTGCATTCGCCCGAAAAACCGCACATCGCCGCCATTTCCGAGGTGCGGCCACCGCGCGTCAACAATTTTCCCCTGCTGCAGGCCGGCGCTCTGGGGGGCATGGGCTCGATCGTTCCGGTGACCGGCGCGAGCGCCCCCCTGATCGGAGGCAATTCGTGATGGCGGGCTTCAAGATCGATGCCGCAACGCTGTTCCGTCCGACGATCCTTCTGGCGCTGGCCTTGATGGGCGTGATCCTGATGATGGTCCTGCCGGTGCCGGCGTGGGTCCTCGATATCGGGCTGGCCCTGTCCTTTGCCTTGGCGATCCTGATGCTGACGGTCACCCTTTTCATTGAACGGCCGCTGGAATTTTCCGCCTTTCCGACCATCCTTCTGGCCTCGCTCATGCTGCGGCTTTCGTTGAACGTATCCTCGACCAAGTTGATCATCGGGAAGGGTCATACCGGCACGGCCGCCGCAGGTCACGTCATTCAGGGCTTTGCCGAGTTCATCATGGGCGGCAACCTATTGTTGGGGTTGGTCATTTTCCTGGTCCTGCTGATCGTGAACTTCGTTGTGATCACAAAGGGCGCCGGGCGTATGGCAGAGGTGGGCGCCCGTTTTGCCCTGGATGGTATGCCGGGCAAGCAGCTTGCCATCGACGCCGACATGGCGGCCGGCGCCATCACCCATACCGAGGCCAAGGCCCGCCGCGAAAAAGAGCTGGCAGAGACCAACTTTTTCGGCTCGCTTGATGGCGCGTCGAAATTCGTCAAGGGTGATGCCGTGGCAGGCCTGATGATCACCGCGCTCAACATCGTCATGGGTCTGATCATGGGCGTCTTTGTCCACGGCATGCCCGTGTCGAAAGCCTTTGAAACCTATGCCATCCTCACCGTCGGCGATGGCCTGGTCAGCCAGATTCCGGCCGTGATCATCTCGGTCGGTGCAGCCCTTTTGCTGGCACGGGGCGGGGCAGTCGGGGCGACCGACATCTCCTTCTTTGCGCAGCTCGGTCGCTATCCCGGGGCCTTGGGGACGGTCGCCCTGCTGATGGCGCTGATCGCACTTGTGCCCGGCATGCCATTTTTCCCTTTCATGACAGGCGCTTGTGCGCTAATTGCCGCGGCATGGCGCGCCCATCGGCGCAACATGGCGCCTGCGAAAGAGGTTGAAACCCTCGCCGCGGCGCCGCCCCGGAAATCGATCGGCGATGTGCTCGACTTTGACGAGATCCATATCGAGTTTGCGCCCAACCTCGTGGCGATGGTCCTGGACCCGGCCACCGGACTGGACGCCCGCATCGCAAACATGCGCAATCATGTCGCCGCACAATTCGGTCTGATCCTGCCGGAAATCCGGCTGACCGATGAGGCAGCGCTGAACCCGGGCACCTATGCGATCCGCTTGCAGGGGGTTGAGAAGGTGCGCGACAAGCTGCTCCCAGACCGCGTGCTCGTTCTGTTGGGAGAGGGGATTTCCGCGCCGGATGGGATCGATGTCCGCGAGCCGGTCTATGGGGCCCCGGCGCGCTGGATCCTGCCGGACGCCCATGAAGATGCCGTCTTCGCCGGGCTGACGGTCGTCTCGCCACCCGAAGTCCTCGCCACGCATCTTTTGGAGGTGATCAAGGCCAATCTGGCGCGGCTTTTGTCGCTGCGCGGCTTGCGTCGCCTGATGGACGAATTCACCAAGGTCAGCGATCCCGCACGCGCCGATCAGAACAAGCGCCTGCTGGAGGAATTGGTGCCGGACAAGGTGCCGGTGGATACCCTGCTGACCGTCCTGCGCCTGCTGTTGGAGGAGCGCGTCTCGATCCGCAACCTGCCCTTGATCCTCGAGGCGGCGGCCGAGGCGCGGGGTCTCGGCACGCCGGAGGCAATTTGCGAACATGTCCGGCAGCGGCTCGGCTTCCAGCTGGTGGCCGAGTTGCGCCGTCCGGATGGTACGATCCCGCTGATCCAGCTGTCTCCGGAATGGGAGAAGACCTTCGCGACCCACCAGATCGAAGGCGACCGGGGGCAGCGGGACGTGGCGCTGCCGCCCGACCAATTCAGCAGGCTCGCCAATGGCTTGGCCGAGAAGCTGAACAAGGCCGCCGAAAGCGGCACCTTTCCGGCCCTTGTCACCTCAACCATGCGGCGGCGGTTCCTGCGCAACGTCATGGGGGCCAAGGGGCTTTCGGCGCCGGTCCTCTCCTATGAGGAAATCGGTGTGGAGGCGCGACCGGCGCTGGTGGGCGTGGTGCCGGTATGAACGACCTCATCACGCAGATGATGCAGGCCGCCGGCATCAGCGAGGCCTGGCTTTGGCAGGCGGTACTGGTGTTTCTGCGGGTCGGCGCCTGCGTCTTCCTGATGCCGGGGTTTGGCGAACAATCGGTGCCGCAAAGGGTGCGCCTCGTGCTGGCGTTGATGCTCACCGCCGTTGTCTTGCCGCCCGTATCCGCGCAGCTTGCAGGCTTGGAATCGATCCCGCGCGCCGCGGCGGTCGAGGTTCTCGCCGGTCTGGTCATCGGCATCGGTCTGCGCCTCTTCATCCTGGCCTTGCAGATGGCGGCCTCGATCGTGGCGCAGACGACATCGCTGTCCCAGCTTTTCGGGGGCACGACGCCGGAGCCGCAACCGGCCATCGGCAATCTCTTGACGATGGCAAGCCTCGCGCTCGCCTTCCGCGCCGGCCTGCATGTGAAAGCCGCCAGCCTGCTGATCCTGTCCTACGAGATGTTCCCGGCCGGCCGCCTGCCTGCCGTGGCGGATCTGGCCGACTGGGGCCTGCAGCGCGTGGAGCAGGCGACCGTTCTGGCCTTTGCCCTCGCGGCGCCCTTCGTGATCGCCTCGGTCGTCTACAACCTTGCGCTTGGCATCATCAACCGCGCCATGCCGCAGATGCCGGTCTCGCTCGTCGGCGCGCCGGTTCTGACGGCCGGCGCCTTGATCCTGATGGCGGTCATGGTGCCCCTGATGCTGATGGTCTGGGGGGAGGGGCTTGAGGCCTTTCTCGTCAATCCCCTCCGGCTGCAGCCATGAGTAGTGGCAGTGACGATGGCGAAAAGTCGCACGAGCCATCGCAGCGGCGGCTTGACGAGGCGCGAAAGCGCGGCGACGTGCCGCGCTCGGCAGACCTGCCGACCGCTGCCATCTATGGCGGAACGGCACTGGCCACCACGATCAGCGGAAGTTTCCTGCTCAACAGGTTTGGCAGCGCCGCCGTCACGATGATCGCGCAGTCCGACCAGCTCTCGCAAGCGATGGTCACCTCCGGACGGGCCCCGACCCTGGGATTGTTCGGCGCGTTCATGCTGCCGGTTCTGCCGATACTACTGATACCGATGGCGCTTGCCCTGGGGGCAATCGCGGTTCAGCGCGGATTTGTCATCGCCCCGGACCGGATCGTGCCGAAGTGGTCGCGGATCTCTCCCTTGGCGGCCCTTGATCACAAATTCGGGCGCGAGGGGCTCTTTGCCTTCGGCAAGAGCCTGGTGAAGCTGGTGACCGTTTGTGTGCTGCTCCTCGTTATCGTGCCGCACTATGCCGATGCCCTGATGATGAGCCCGCGCTTTTCGGCGGGGCAGACCGCGATGCTGCTGATGCGGATCCTCCTGCATTTCCTCTTCCTCGCCTTTCTGGCCACGCTGGTCTTCGGCGCGGCGGACTATGGCTGGCAATGGCTGCAGCACCGCAGGCGCAACATGATGACCCGGCAAGAGACGGTGGAAGAGCACAAGGACAGCGAGGGCGACCCCCACACCAAGGGGCAACGGCGGCAAAAGGGCCGCGAGATTGCCCTGACCCAGATGCTTCAGGATGTGGCCAAGGCCGATGTCATCGTCGTCAACCCGACCCATTACGCCGTAGCACTGAAATGGCGCCGCGGCGACAAGAGCGCACCAATCTGCCTGGCCAAGGGGGTCGACGACATCGCTGCACGCATCCGCGAAAAGGCCGCAGAGGCCGGCGTGCCGATCCATCGCGACCCGCCCACGGCCCGCGCGATCTATGCCAGCGTCGAGGTGGGCCAGCCGATCCGCCCCGAACATTACAAGCCTGTCGCCGCCGCGATCCGCTTTGCCGAGGCGATGCGGAAGCGGACGAAAGGAAGAAAGACATGAGCGACCGTGAAAAGCTGAAACGGCTGGGTGAGGTCAGCGCCCTGCTGCGGGATACCCGGATGATGGCGCTGGAAAAGGCAGCGAGGGCGCGGCAGAACAGCCTTGACCTTCTGGCCGACCTCGACCGGCCCGCCACTCCGACCGATCTGCCCCCGGTTCTGGCGGGCGAGGTTGCCATGCGCTACGCGCTTTGGGCCGATCAGCGCCGCAGCGAGATCAATCTGATCCTCGCCCGACAAACCGTGGAATGGGTCGAAGCCCGGCAGGAGGCTGCTCGGGCCTTCGGACGCGATCAGGTCTTGCAGAAGATCCGCCAGCGGCGGGGTCAGCTGTCCTGACGGATGATATCGGTGATCAGTACATCCTTGACCTTGTCGCCCAGGACGGTCTTTGCGGCCTCTTCCAGCGCCGCGCGCAAGACAACCAGGTTCGACCCATCAGTGTAGGAGCCGCTGAAGCCGCCGGAATTGGCGTGATCGAACATCACCTGCAGGAACAGGTCGCGCAGCTTCGGTTCGGCATTGTAGACATCGGTCGAGCTGTCCTTGGTCACTTCCAGACTGAGAGAGATGATCACCATGGCCGCGATCTTGCCCTTTTGCACGATCGGCACGATGAACTGGTTGGAAAGCTTCGCGTATTCGGGCGCATGCTCCGGATCGGGCGGCTCGGCTTTCGCGGCTTCCTCGGCCTTGGCAATTTCCGCTTCTGTCGGTGGCGGCGGGGCGGGGCGCAGAAAAAACCCGGCGCCCGCGCCGATCAGAAGCCCGACAAGTCCCAGCAGCAGGGGGAGGATCTTGCGGATCATGATGATCAGAAGGGCGAGATGCTGTCGACGACCTGCTGACCCCAGGCCGGTTGCTGGACATCGCTGATCTGCCCGCGCCCGCCATAAGAGATCTGGGCATCGGCGATCTTGTCATATGTGATTTCATTCTGGCGCGAGATGTCGTCGGGCCGCACATAGCCGCTCACCAGCAGATCGCGCATTTCATTGTTGACGCGCACCTGCTGTTGCCCCTCGATCCGCAGGACGCCATTGGGCAGCTCTTCCACCACGGTGGCGGCCAGCCGCAGCGTGACTTTTTCGTTGCGCGCGACATTCCCCGTGCCCGCGAAGGTCGAGGAGGAGTTGGTGGAGACCAGGCTGGCCGAGGTGGCACCATTGGGCAGGGCCGCATCCAGACGCTGCGGGATGCCGAACAGCGAGGGCATCCCCATCTTGGTGGTTCCCGTCCGGCTGCGGCCGGTGGAATCGTTGATCGTGGCCTGGTCGTTGATCTGCACGACCACGGTCAGAATATCGCCACGGGTGCTGGCGCGGTGATCGCCCAGCAGCGAATTGCGCTGCGCGGTCCAGAGCGAGGATTGCTCGGTCGGCCCGCGGTCATCGACGCTGGCCGGCAGCGAGGAATACATCGCGTTATGTTCGGTATTGCCCTCGAGGGGAGAGAACTCTGGCGCGCGGCCGACATGGTTGAGATTGCCGCAGCCTGCCAGAAAGACACATGGTATCAAATATTTGCGCATAAGGCTCAATCCTTGCTGTTTGGCCCGACGCTGACACTGCCATCGGGGGCGACAAGGCCCGAGATGGTCAGGCGCGAGGCCAGGTTCATGACGTGAATGAGGTCGCCTTCCGCCCCACGCTCCAGGGCGCGTCCGTCGGTGCGGATGGTCAGCCCGGCGTTGCGAAAGACCAGGGTGACCATCTGGTTGCGCTTGACCAAGGCCGGCGCGCCGATGTCGCCACCAAGGACGGGGCGGCCGGCGTAAAGCGTCACCTTGGCCTCTTGCCCGACAGCCTCCTGCGTGGTGGTGAGGGCGCCGGGGATCTCTGCATCGACGAGGGTAATATCCTCGGGCTGGATGACGGTCTGGGCCCGGATCGTGCGGGTGGCGATCACACTCTCGGCCAGGGCGGGCGAGGCGATCATCAGGCACAGAAGGACCAGAACGCGGCGCATCATTTCACCTGCGTCGTGGTGGACATCATCTCGTCCACGGCGGTGATGACCTTGGCGTTCAGTTCATAGCCGCGCTGGGCCTTGATCAGTTCGGTGATCTCGTGGACGGCGTCGACCGAGCTGTCCTCCAGATAGCCTTGCCGCAAAAGGCCGAAGCCCGCGCTGCCCGGTGTCCCCTCGATCGCGGGGCCCGAGGCCGGGCTTTCGAGGAAGAGGTTCGAACCCGTCGCCTCCAGCCCCTTTTCATTGGTGAAGGTGGCAAGGCTGAACTGCCCGAGCAGTGTGGGGTTAATCTGCCCCTCGAAATAGGCATAGACCTCGCCATTGGGGTTGATCGCGATGTTGGTGGCATCCGATGGGATCGTGATTCCCGGGTTCACCTGATAGCCGTCCGAGGTCACGATCAAGCCATCCGCCGTCCGCTTCAGCGCGCCATCGCGGGTATAGGCGATGGCACCGGAGGGCAGGGTGACCTCCAGGTAACCCTTGCCATCGACCGCCAGATCCAGATCGCCGCCGGTCTGCCCCAGCGTGCCCTGCTGCAGGATGACCGACACCGAGGAGGGCCGCACCCCCATGCCCATCTGCACGCCGGTCGGCAGCATGGTGCCGTTTTCGGACGAGATCGTGCCCGGTTTTTGCACCTGCTGGTACATCAGATCGGCGAAATCGGCGCGGCGGGCGTTGTAGCCGGTGGTCGACATGTTGGCGAGATTGTTGGAGACAACATCGACCTTCATCTGCTGGGCGCTCATCCCCGAGGCTGCGATCTGCAGGGCGTTCATGGCGTGCTCCTATCGGCCGAGGGTCTGGATGACGGTGCGGCTGCGGTCGTCCTCGCGGTCGAGAAAGCTTTGCCCCAGCTCATAGGCGCGCTGGACGCTGATCATGCTGGCGACCTCGGTCACCGGATCGACATTGCTGTCCTCGAGCGCGCCCTGGACGAGGCGGGCGCCATCGGCGGGCTCATAGCCGCTGGCGGAGAAGAGCGTGCCCTGCTGATGGGTCAGGGTCAGCGGATCGCTGGGCTTCCACAGGCCAAGCTTGGACAGCGGGGCGCCATCGGCCGACAGCGTGCCATCCTGGGCAAGGCCGATGTTGCGGGCATCGGGCGGAATGAAGATCGTGGAGCCTGACCCATCCAGCACCGGGTAGCCATCCGCCGTCTGCAAGGTGCCGTCAGCGCCCGGGGTGAAACTGCCGGCCCGGGTCAGCATCTGGCCCTGCGGTGTATCGACGAGGAAAAAGCCCTCGCCCTCCACCGCGAAATCGAGGCTGCCGCCCGTCGTGGTCAGCCCGGCCTGCTGCAGGTCCACCACCCGCGTGTTGCCAAAGCCGATGGACAGGGACGGGCCATCCCCCGTGCGCGCGACATATTCCGAAAACACCGTCCCCTCGCGCTTGAACCCCGTGGTGGTGGAGTTTGCGATGTTGTTGGCGATCGCCTCCATCTGGTGCAGAAGACCGGTCTGGCGCGAGAGGGTGACATAGCCCGAAGCGTCCATCTCTATCTCTCCGCGATCATCGGCACGATGGTGGCCGTGAAAAAGGTCAGCAAAGTCGAGGTCATGAAGCTCATCGAGACCCAGAAGACCAGAAGCATCGCGGCCACCTTGGGCACGAAGGTCAGGGTGTTTTCCTGCACCGAGGTCAGGGCCTGAAACAGGCCGATGACCAGGCCCACGACCAGCCCCACGGTCAGAAGCGGCATCGACATCTTCACCGTGATCCACAGGGCCTGGCGCAGGACGTCAAACAGGATCGTGTCGCTCATATCGGCATCCTCAGGATTTCCTGATAGGCCTCGACCACCTTGTCGCGCACGGTGGAGACCGTCTCGACGGCCAGCTGCGAATTGGCCAGCGCCTCGACCAGGGCATGCGGGTCGGCGCCACCGGTCATCGCCGATTTCGCCGTTTGCTCGCCTTTGGCAAGCGTATCCGCAAAGCTCTGGGCGAATTGGGCCAGCCCGCTTTGCGCTTTGTCCGGCTGCGGCGTCGGGGCCGCAGCCGTGCGCGCTTTTGCATAGATTTGCGCTGCGTAGGATGTTCTGACGTCCATTCTGGATTACCTTCGCAACAGGTCGAACAGGCCTTGGGTCATTGTCCGGGCCTGATCAAAGATTTTGAGGTTCGCCTCATAGCTGCGCTGCGCTTCGCGCGCGTCAGCGACTTCGACCACCAGATCGACATTCGAACCGTCATAGTGGCCGCTCGCATCGGCCAGCGGGTTTCCGGGGTCATAGACCTTGTCGAGCGGACTTCTGTCCAACACGACCGGGCCGGTTTCGACCGTTCCGCTGTCGATGTTTTCGTGAAAGGACACGAGCTTGCGGTGGTAACCGGGCGTGTCCACGTTCGAGATGTTTTCCGCGACATGGCGCAGCCGCGCGGATTGCGCCTCCATCCCGGAGGCGGAATAGGAGAGCGAGGAGATCAGGTCTGCCATGGCTTATTTCCGCCCCAGGCTGGCGCGCAGGATGTCGCGCGTGCTGCCGTAGACGGCCATCGCCATCTCGTGGTCCTGACGGACCGCGGCGGATTTGACCATTTCCCTTTCGATCGAGACGGTGTTGCCATCCGGCGAAGCCTCGCCCTTCGAGGGCTGGGGCACGGGCTGCTGAACGGTCATGGCAGAGGTGAAATGGCCCGGCCTCGTGGCGCGCATGCCGCCTTCGGCCGCGTTTTCATAGACCTGGGCAAAATCGGGAAGGTCCATCGCCTTGTAGCCGGGCGTATCCGCCTGGGCCACATTGCGTGCGATCAGGTCCAGCCGCGCTGCGGCATGTTCGGCCAGCGCTTCGGACATTTGTGTAAGGCTCAGACTTTCCAACATCTCGGGCTTCTCCCTCGACCTGCTTCATCAAGGCTTAACGGTGATTCCTTTAGAAAGGGTTTCGACAGAACAAAGGGAGAATCCCGTGGCTGGTGTTTTTGATGCCTTGGTATCCGAAATCTCAACGGTGACGCAGAAGGTCCGGCTCGGCCGCGTGTCGGCGATTGGCCGCGGCACGGTCATGGTGCGCGGGCTGGAGGATGTGGCGGCCCTGGGGGACCGGGTGGTGATCGGGGGCAAGCTGGGGGGCGAGGTCGTGGCCCTACGGGCCGAGGGCATCACCGTGCTGACCGATCACATGGCCGAGGGGCTTGCGATGGGGGCGCTGGTGCGGCTGGTCGGACAGACCGGCATTTCGCCGGACAATTCCTGGATCGGACGGGTGATCGATCCCTTTGGCAACCCCTTGGATGGCAAAGTTATTTTCAAGGGCAGTCGGCAGCGCCCGCTTCTGTCGCCAGCCCCCGCCGCCGCCACCAGACGCCGCTTGGGCGAGCGGCTGGAGACCAGCGTCGCCGTCTTTGACACCCTCTTGCCTCTGGTCCGGGGCCAGCGGATCGGGCTTTTTGCCGGCTCGGGCGTCGGCAAATCGACGCTCTTGGGAAAGTTCGCGCGCGGTGTGTCGACCGATGTGGTGGTTATCGCCCTGATCGGCGAACGCGGCCGGGAATTGCGGGAATTCGTGGAAAGGGTTCTCGGCCCGGAGGGGATGCGACGGGCAGTCGTGGTCACTGCCACCTCGGACCAGTCGGCGCTGGTGCGGCGGCGCTGCGCCTGGGCCGCGATGGCTGTGGCCGAGCATTTCCGCGATCAGGGAATGCATGTCCTTCTTCTGGCCGATTCCGTCACCCGTTTTGCCGAGGCGCATCGCGAAGTTGCCCTTGCCGGCGGGGAGGAGGCCAGCCTGCGCGGCTATCCCCCCTCCGTCGCGCCGGCGATCATGGCCTGGGCCGAAAGGGCCGGACCGGGGCCGGAGGGCATGGGGGATATCACGGCGGTCTTCTCGGTCCTCGTCGCGGGGTCCGACATGGAGGAGACGATTGCCGATATCCTGCGCGGCGTGCTCGACGGCCATGTCGTCATGGACCGCAAGATAGCCGAGCGGGGCAGGTATCCGGCGATCGACCTCCTGCGCTCGGTCTCGCGCAGCCTGCCCGAGGCTGCCGCGCCCGAGGAGAACGAGGTGATCTCGACCGCGCGCCGACTGCTCGGCGCCTATGACCGGGCCGAGCTGATGATCCAGGCCGGGCTTTACACCAAGGGTTCGGACCCCCTGATCGACACGGCGATCAAGGTCTGGCCCGCGCTGGATGCCTTTCTGGGTGAGGATGCCCCCGCAGAGGGGATTGCCGGCAGCTTTCAGCGTCTGCGCGCGGCCCTCGGTCGCCGGTGATCACGACCCCAAGGACCTTTGCTGCAACAGGGTCAGGGCAATCGAGGTGCTGCTGGTCTGGCTGATCAGCTGATCGGCCTGGCTGCGCAACAGGAAACGTTTGACCAGCTTGTCCATCTTGGTGCTGTCGGCAAACTGGCTGACCGTGCTGTCGCCGAAGATCACGCTCGCCTTGGTCTGAAAGATGCTCAGCTGCTGGTCGAGGTCCAGTGCGCTGACACTGGTCGGCAGGCCAAGCGCCTTTTGCATCACCGTCCGCAGGGGCGTGTTGCCAAGGATCGTGTACCATTTCACGTTTTCACTGCTGGTCTTGCCGGCAAGCCCGGTCAGTTCGCGCTGCGCGTTGAGCGCAAGGCGCAGGTCGTCATCCTGGTCGCCCACCGCAGTTTCAAAGGCGCGATCCTTGTAGGATTGCACGATGGTCGCGGCAAAATTGGCGGTTTTCGTCAATGGTACGGTCTGATCAAAGCCAAAGGCTGCCGAGAATTGCGCATAGCGCTTGTCCGCCAGCCGATTGGCCAAAACCGTCGTTTTCGTGGTGCCATCGGCGAGCACCTTCTTGATGAAGGCCTTGTTGTCGATGTCAGAATCGAGTCCGAAGGCCCCCAAAGCTACTTTCAGGAGCCTCCGGTCGCCGACAAGCTGGTCAGCGGTCGTGACAGTGCCGATTTTGGCGCGAAAATAATCTTCATCGCGGACAATCTCGGGTGATTTGTTGAAGGCGGTGGTCTGCGCCGTCATCGTGCGTTTCAGCAAGGCCCAGCCCGCATATCCAGACAGGGGCAGGACCGGTGCGTAGGTCATTTGGGCGCCGCGGCGAAAAGCCGTTCCTCGCGCGGCAGCAGGCTGCGCAGGGCCTTGAGCGCCTGGTAATGCTGATCCTCCAGCACGGCCTTGGTGGCGATGTTCAGCTGGGTCCGGCTGTCATGGTCGGTCAGGACCTGGCTCAGCTGTTCGATGCCGCGCAGCAGCTGCTGCTTGGTGTCCTGCGCCGTGGCATCGCCCGTCAGTACAAGCTGCGCCACATAACAGACCCGCTTGACCGGGGTGTTCGCTTCTTGCGGGTGGATCGCATCGCGCAGGCGCAGGATGTTGGCGTTCGGCGTCATGATGGCCAGCCGAGAGCGCTTGTCGCCGTTTTCCACCACTGCCCCGTTGATCAGCACCCGCTCATGAGGCCCGAGTTTCAGGACAAGTCCGCTCATGACCCGCCCCCGTCGCCACGCAGGCCGCGCATGACCGCCTTGTTGATGTCGACGAGGACCTCCACACTGGCGCGGCTGTCGAGAACCGATCGCGTATGGCCGGCGGTAAACTCGTAAAGATAGAACAGTTGCGCCCGCAAAGGCGCGGGCAAGCCGTTGCCCTGTTCGGCGACATCGGCGGCAAGCGCCGACCAGAGCTGCAGGTTTTCGGTCAAGGCCGTGGCGAGCATCGGGAAATCTTCCTTCCGCCGCGTCCAGGCCATGGCCAGTTTCTGGGTGCAGCGGGCGAGCAGATCGTATTCATGCGCGCGCGCTGTACGAACGGGGGCCTCGCGCTGGCCATAGGCCGCACGGGCGTTGCTGGTGGCAATGGTCAAAATGTGTCCTTCCGGGAAAATGCGTAGGGTTGCGCTGGCGGGACCGGGGGGCCTTGGCCCCCCGGTTCAGGCCATTACCGGAACAGGGACAGCAGCGCCTGCGGCTGCTGGTTGGCGATCGACAGGGCCTGCGTCGACAGCTGCTGCTGCACCTGCAGCGCCTGCAGACGGGCCGAGGCCTCTTCCATGTCGGCATCCACCAGCGAGCCGATGCCGGCCTTCATGGAATCGGTCAGTTTGCTGACGAAGTCTTTCTGCGTATCGACCCGTGTCTGCACCGAGCCGAAGGAGGCCGAGGCCGTGATGGAGGTCTGAAGCATGGTTTCAATACTCGCCAAAGCTGCGGTTGCGCCGGCGCCGGTCGAGACATCGATCGAGGACAGGGCCCCAAGCCCGCCCGCACCTGCGTTCTTGAACTGCGCCGCAACGGTCAAATCCGCCGAACTGGTGTTGGAAAAGTCCAGCTCGCCAGGATTGCCCGAGTCGTAGTCCACTGCGAGGCCGGAAATGCCCAAAGCCTCGATCGATTTCTTCAGGCCGACCGCCACCAGATCGGACGGCGCGGTGGAGGCCACGTCATCGGCGGTCACGGTATAGGTCGCGGTCTTGCCGCCGATGGCGATGGAGACGCTGTCGCCGGCCGCAAAGGCCGCGCCACTGTCGTCGATGATGATCTTGCCCGTGCCCGTGCTGGCGTCGATCGTGAAGCCGGCGGTGTCGGCATTGGTCGAAACGCCGTCCGACCCGGTCAGCACCGATTTGGCGCTGTAGCTGCCGATCGACAGATCCTGCGCCGTGACCGAGATCGACGAAGCTGTCACCGACGTGCCGCTGCGGTCCAGCGAGGACAGGATGTTCACGGTCGTCTGCGAACCGTCCACCAGGTTCAACCCGTTGAATTGCGCGCCCCCCACGACTGAACTGATCGTGCTGCGGAGCGCGACGATATCGGTCTGGATCTTGGCGCGGTCGACGTTGCTTTCCTGGGCGGCGACGATCTTTTCCTTCATGCTGGTCAGAAGCGAGGTGACGGTTTCCGACGCCTGGCGGGCCACCGCCACGGTCGAGGAGCCGAGTGCGAGACTGTCCGAGATCCCCTTGAAGCCCTGAACGTCGGCCTCCATCACCTTGGAAATGGCCCAAACGGCGGCGTTGTCCTTGGCGGTGGCGACCCTCTTGCCCGTAGAGATATCGGCGGTGGTTTTGGAGAGATTCATGCTGATCGACTTGATGGTCTGCAGTGCGACCATCGCGCTGTTGTTGGTGAGAATCGACGACATTTCCGTTTCCTTTGCGGTCAGCCGGCGCTTTGCGCACGGCTTGTTGCACCATCACCAATGATGGCAGTTGGGCTTTCTTTCCAATGCGACCGGAAGGCCCGGAACGCGCCACCCCACCTGGGATGCAAGGCCTATGAAACGGCGGAACATCTAAGAGATTGCTAATCGCCAAGCAGTCTATTCGCGGGATTTGATCTAATATCTAGTAACGGGCCGCCAGACCCCGCAGCTTCTGGTCCTCGTATTTGCGTCCCGAGCGGTCGTAGGTCGACATGCCATTCGAGACCGATTTGATCTCGGCAAGGCGGCGCATGGCGGCGCGAATCCCGCGTTGAATGGCGATCAGGGTCGCAGCATTGCGGTCCGCCTTCCGCCGGATCACCGCCAGCGCTTCGGCGTCCAGCTTTTGGCTCGGCTGGTCGAGCTCGCGGCTCAAGGCGGCGCCGAGTTCGGCCAGGATATTGTAATCCTTGCGCAAAAGGGCGGCGTGAAGCTCATCCAGCAGGGCTGCGGCGCGCGGTTCACTTGAGGCCATGATCGCGCCTCACCAAAGCATTGAAGATGTTCTGCGATAGCCCGATCCCGCCATGTTCGACCATGGCCTTCGCCTGCGCCTCGCGCAGGAAGGAGCTGAACTGATCTTCACCGATCCCGCCGGTGAACGCCCCCTTTTGCGAATCGAGGCCAGTGTAGGACAGCATTTCGGACAGGAAATTGGTTTCCAGTTCCTTCGCTTTTTTCATGAGTTGCGTCGCGCGCGCCGGGCTGACCGTGCTGGCGGAATTGATCGAAAGGGGGCTTTGCATCGGATTCTCCAATTGCAGCGTATTTTCCGAACTATCAGGCCAAGCAGTAAACAGCTGGTAACTTTTGCCGCAGAAAAATGCCGGGATAACGACAGAAGTCGGATTGATATGAACGCTACACCGCAGATACTGCCCTTTCAAAGTCTCGCCTCGCCGCGGGGGGCAACGCTGCTTGACCCGGCCGACCTCTCCGGGGCCTTCGCGGGGGTCATGGCCGATGGCGACAAAAACTTGGCCATCGCGCTGGGCAGCACGGTGCCAGAGCCGAAGGGGACAACGCCGATCATCGTGGCGCCCGCGGCGGACGGTATTTTTGAGGGCCCGAGCGCTGATGAAGGTCTTTTCGACATCCCGGTGAAAGCCCCGAACGAGGCAGAGATTGAACCTTTGCCGTTAGCGGCAGTTCAGGCTCTTGGCGCGTCGGACGCCCCAACGGCCTCGCTGCCTCACGCGGCGGAAAAGGGGAAGGCGGTTGCGCCTCACATCTGGCATGCGACGGCAGCGCAGCATTGGCATCTTGCCCAACCCGCCCTTGCGGATGCGCTTCCGGGGCAGACCGAGGGGCTTTTAACCCGAGAGACTGCAGAACAGCCAACCGAAACGGAAACTGCCCCGCCGGATGCGCCAGAGAAAGACCCGTCGGTTTCGCCGACTGACCTTGCCCCGCCGCCGCCTCCTGCTCCGATGGCTGGCGTCCGGGTTTTGCCGTCAGTTCCGCCACCTAACGCCGATCCGGCACCGTCGGCGGAGGTGGACTTGCCCGTTGAATCGGCGGGCGCTTGTTTCGCCCCGGTAGCCGCAGTTAGCTCAGAGTCTGCAGCCGCTGCAAAGTCTCTGCCGCAGATGGATGCAACCCATGCAGCCAGGAGCGCGGATCAGGTGACCCCGTCCGGACATGCCCAGACCCGCCCTGCCAGCGGTCCGGACAGGCCAGATGCCGCCGCCAACTTGGTCTCATCCGCCGCCCTATTCGTGGGGCTTAAGCATGGGGCACACCCGGCAGGTTCCTCCGGTGCTGAGCCCGTGGCGAAGGAAACGCGACCCGTGGAAACTAAAAATGTTTCCCCTCTGAACGAGGTTGGCCAGCCAGGAACAACGCGCGATGAGGCGCGGTCGAGCGGCACCCTTGGCATTGCAGTCGTGCAGAGTCAGAGCGGCAAGACCACTTCGTGCGGCTTCGCTGATCAGTCGCCTTCAATCTTGCCGCAAGCCGAAGCCAGGCTCATCCGGCAAGATCGCCAGCCCCTCCTCCCCACCTCGGAGGCTGCTAAATCGCCGGGAACTACAGTCGCGCGCTCTCAACCAAGCCCCGAAAGCACCCCACCGCTTCCAGGAGGTCCTTCGACCAGTCCCGAGAAGGGCGTTCAGAGACCGGAGGGAGAGATTGATACGACGCCTGTGCCGGTTTCGGCCATCGGGACAGAAAGGGACCTTCCCTCCCTCCCTGAATCTGCTCCCGTCTCGAACGCAGGGGCACTTCCGGTGGTGCGGGTCCTCTCAGACTCCGGCGCAAGGCGCGCTGTGTTGGGGGAAGGTCGCGCACCGTCCAATGCAAGTGATCGAAATCCTGCCCCGACGCGCGAAACGGTACATGCCGTGCCGCTGACCGTGGCGGCGATCGCGCCGGCGGAGGCGAGGGGCGTTGTGGATCAAGGTGTGACGAAGGAAATTACACCCATCGGCCCGGCGACCTCTTCGGAGGTCGAGAGAATGAGGCCAATTCTCAGGGATGAGAGGACGCACGTTGAACGCGCGTCACCGACGGTGGCCCCATCGCTCACCGGAAAGACCGAGGGGCATGAGGCGGAGGCAGAACGGCTGAAACTCCCGATCCGCAGTGGCATCGAACAGATCTCGGTCCGCGTCTTGACCGAGCCTGCACCACAGCCCGGGGTATCGGTTTCGCAAAGCTCAAGCCGCCCGCCCACCTTGGAGGCCAAAGGGGGGGAGCCTCCTGTCATCCTTCCGATTGCAGCTGCTGGGGAATCTGAGGCCTTGCCAGACAAGGCAAAAGTTGCGCCTTTACCGGTCTTGCCCACGCGAGTCGCCTTGCCAGCCGTTTCTGGAGCGGAACGTGCTGTGGTTCTCGCACGAGGGGTCGAGAAGGTCGAAGGGGCGCCTTTGGCGAAGTCGGGGGTGACCGACCAGCAAAGCGCTGTGTTTACGAACGATCGGCTTCCGCAAGAGTCGGGCCGAGCCATGACCGGCGCCCCACGCTCCGCTGGCATCGTGGCGACGGCGCTCGAAGGCTCTCTCGCGCCGCGCAAACCGGAGCCGCCGCCTCTCCGGGAGGCGGCACCGCCTGCGCAGCGCGCACCAGCTTATTTGGCGATGAACTCTGCCAAAGCCGCTGTCGTAGAGGCGCGCTCGGACGTCCCGAAGGTTCAGGCAAGGTTTCCCCTGCGCGAGCCGGAACAGCCGCTTCCCCAAGCAAGCGTCAGGCCCGCACCGCGTGCCGTGCTCGTTTCTGAAGTGACACCTGAAGACACCGTCACCTCGAAGACGCGTGCCGAGGGGTCGCGGGCGGAAGCAATGCTTAAGCCCCGCGAGACCCAGTTGCCACCGCAGGCAACCCTCCCGTCAGCACCACGCGCTGCGCCTGTTTGGGCTGCGACGCCTGCCGAGGTCGCCCCCGTGGAGGACCGTTCCCCGGCAATGCAGCCCGCAGCGGCGCCAGCGCCGCACGGATCAGAACGACCGGCGGTCCCGGCAAGCGCGCACTCCGCTGGGCGTGTTGCGACCTCTTCCACCAAGACTCCTGCCGCGGTCACGACCAAGGAAATACGCTCGGCTCCGCCCGAGGTCGTTGCTCACTTGGCGAAAGGTCCGGCCGGGCTGGCCCTGCCGGGCAGTGAGGCAACAACCCCGATGTCAGAGGTCGCGCAGAGGCCGGATGGTGCCTGGCACCTGCAAGGGACGGCTCCGCAACGGGAAAGGCCGCAGCCAACGGGTCGGGTGCGCGCGCCGGCGTCGTCCGCCATGCCGCAGCCGGTGGAGAACCCCCACGTCATGGCAAAGCCGCGAGCCGTTCCTTCGCAGGAACCGCCGCTGGCGCCTCGCCGGGCGCAGCCCGAGGTGGCGGCTGAGGCAGGCCGTGAACGCTTGTCCGACCCGCCGTCGCCGATAGCCTCCGCCCCCGCACCGGACAAGGCGCCGCAAGCGGGGCCGCCTCAGGTTGTGGGTCCACCGGCCTTGCCGCCACTTGCCCCGGCGATATCGACCGCCCATGCCCGCCATTCCGGCCCTTCAACCGCGAGCCTGGACGGCGGCGGAAAGACCGCGCACGCCTTGCCCACGGGGTTTTCCAGCGGGCTCGCCCATGCGGTGGCGGACAGCGGTCACAGCCGCGCCGAACTCATCCTTGATCCGGCCGAGCTGGGGCGCCTGCGCTTTGATATCCTGACCCAGGGCAGCCAGGTGCAGATCCATCTGAGCGCGGAACGCCCCGAGACGCTGGATCTGCTCCGGCGCCATTCGGAAGAATTGCGCCAGGAGTTTCAGGCCGCGGGCTTTGACACAGGCTCGCTCAACTTCGGACAGTGGAGCCAGAAGGGCCAGGACCGCGCCGCGCCGACCGCCCCCCTCGGGCCCGACACCGTTTCGGACGGTTTTCCGCTCCTCGATCTTCCCGCAACACCCGCCCCGCGGACCGGCCCGTCCGGCTCCGGTCTGGATCTTCGCCTCTGAAAGGACCGCACATGAGCGTTGCCGCCATTTCCGGCACCAACCCGCCCGCCAATGCCACATCGACGGCGGCGCAGAACAACGATAAGAATTATGAAACCTTCCTCAGGATGATGACGACCCAGATCAAGAACCAGGACCCGCTGAACCCGATGAGCGCCGATCAGCTCGCGGTGCAGCTGGCGACGTTTTCCGGGGTCGAACAGCAGACCAAGACCAACGATCTTCTGACCCAGATGATCTCGCAGAATGCCATCGGCGCGATGAGCCAGATGGTCAGCTGGGTGGGCAAGGATGCGCGTCTTGCCGCCCCGGCCTATTTCGACGGCGCCACGCCCGTGACCATTTCGCCCAGCCCCTCGTCGGATGCCGACAAGGCGGTGCTGGTGGTCAAGGATCAGGGCGGCCATGAAGTGGCGCGCACCCAGCTGCCGCTGGGCAGTGCGGATTACAAGTGGCAGGGGCTCGACGCCTCGGGCAATCCCTTGCCCAAGGGGCTCTATTCCCTGTCGCT
Organism: Rhodobacter sp. P1_C2; assembly: GCF_056406375.1. NCBI lineage: Bacteria > Pseudomonadati > Pseudomonadota > Alphaproteobacteria > Rhodobacterales > Rhodobacter > Rhodobacter sp. P1_C2. The sequence goes on along the minus strand of NZ_JBFUAG010000003.1, from coordinate 78,999 downwards.
GGAAAGCTATACCGGAGACAAGCTGGTGGAATCGACCGATGTCGAATATTATGGTCGGATCACGGAAATCCGAAGCACCCCCAACGGAATTTCCGCCATGCTGCCCGGCGGGGTGGAGGCTTTGATGTCGATCATCACGGCCGTCCGCGACCCCGCCGCAAGCTGAGGTCCCCGACCTGCGGCGATCTGTCCTTTGGCAAGAAAGCCACTGGTGCGCCCGGTCCCTTCGGGCCAATCTGAAGCGGGGGAGAATGGGTGTCCGATGATCGAATATGCCAGCAATCGTGTGCCGCTGAAGCGGCTTTCTGAAACCGGCGGCGTGCTTGCCGTGATCACGGAAGTCGTGGGCACCTCCTATCGCAACCTCGGCACCATGATGGCCTTCGGGCCGGAGGGGCAGCGGACCGGGTCGCTGTCCTCGGGCTGCATCGAGGATGACATTGCCGAACATGCCGCGACGGCGCTGAAAACCGGCGTCTCGCGGGTGCTGCGCTATGGCCAGGGTTCGCCCTTCTTCGACCTCAAGCTGCCCTGCGGCGGCGGGCTTTCGATCATTCTGATCCCCAATCCGGACCCGGCGCTGTTGCAGGCGGTTCTGGCACGCGGCGATGCGCGCCAGGATGCGGCGCTTGGCATCCGGCTGGAGGATGGCGCCCTGCGGCTGCTGCCCGAGGGGTCTGCACGGCCCGAGACGGGCGAACTCGTCGTGGTTCTGGAACCCGAGCTGCGCTTCTGGGTCTATGGCCACGGGATCGAGGCGATGTCGTTTGCCCTCATGGCGCAGGCGGCGGGCTATGACGTGACGCTGTTCGGCCAGGAGGGGCTGCAGGCGGATCTGTCGCGCATCGGGCCCTTGAACATCACCGTCGTCCCCAGTTTTCGTAGCTACACCTGCCCCGTTCCCGACCGGCGCACCGCGATCACCCTGTTCTTCCACGACCATGAAAACGAGGCGCGGCTTCTGGCCCAGTTCCTGCCGACCGACGCTTTTTTCATCGGCGCGCAGGGCAGCCTGAAGGCGCGGCAGCGGCTTTTGGCCGATCTGGTCGATATGGGCGTAAAAGAACAGCACATCGCGCGGCTTTGCCCGGATTTTGGGCTGATACCCTCCTGCCGTGACCCGCGCACCCTGGCCGTTTCGGTACTGGCCCATGTCTTGTCTATTGCAGGGACTTCGGCTGCGGATTATTCGAAGGGCAATTCCACATTTGGGCAGCGGGAGTCTCTGGTTCCAGCGTCCTGAGTTTTGCACTTTCGGGAGGCAGCGCTGCCATGACCACGCAGGGATTTTCCGAGACGGTCGAAAAGCTGTCGGCGGCTTTGGGCCGCTGGTCGGCCAAGACCGCACCCATTGCGAAAGGCGATGACGTCCGCCTGCAGGGGCTGGATCTGTCGAACAAGATCACCGGGCTGGACGATCTGTTCTTCGTCGAGGAGCAGGACCATTTCCGTCCGCGCCCAGGTGTCGGCATGCATTTTCTCAACCAGGAGATGATGAACACCGGCACGCTGCGCAACTCCTTCTATCCGCAGATCTTTTCGGCGCATTGCCAGAACATGGACTTCTCGCTGCATCTGCGTTTTCGCGGCAGGTTTCAGGTCCTGGTCTATCAAAGCCGCCTCGGCCATCCCCCGATGGCCCTGGCCGAGCGGATCGTCCATTCCGACGAGGTGACGGACGTTCAGGTGCCGCTGGGCGCGATCCAGTCGCTGCCGCGGGGGGCGCGGCTGTTCTGGGTGGCCCGCGCCCTGCATGACGGCTGCGAACTGGTCGACGCGACCTGGGAGGCCCATGCCCCCGCCGCGACCGAGGGGCGGATGGTGGTGCTGATCCGCACCTTCGGCCGGACCCGCGACGTCAGGAACCTGCTCGCCCAGTTTCAGGAACAGGCCAAGGATGGCGATTATGCCCGCGTCCTCGGCAACCTGTTCTTTCTGATCTACGATTCCTCGCCCGGCCTCGACGAGACGACCTATGCCGAGCTGAAGGAGGATGAACTCCTCAACACCTTCGTGATGACCGGCCCCAATCTGGGCGGCGGCGGCAACATGAGCCTGGAGCTTTTGACGCTGCAAAAGGCGGTTGCGGCCTCTGGCGTGACGATCAACGAGGTGCTGCTGACCGACGACGACCTGCAGGTCTCGCTCGAATCGCTGGCGCGCAACTGGGGGGCCACGCTGTTCCGCAAGGACAATGCCTTCCACACCCTGCCGGTGATCATGCAGTCCGAACCGCGCCGGATGTGGGAGGATGGCGGTTTCTGGGGCCGTTTCACCGCCGAAAGCCCGCGTGGCAAGCGCAGCGTGATCGCGCCGCGGCTGCTGCGGCACAGCCGGATCTTCCGCGCCTTCGACTTTCTCGATGACATGGCGCGCCTGCATCATGCCGAATATTCGACCTTCATCTTCCTTTCCATGCCCTATGGAAGGCTGGAGGAGATCGGTCTTCCGGCGGCGTTCTTCCTGCGCGGCGATGACATCGAATACAACCTGCGCCACGCGGCGGCGGGTGGGGTGACGGTCTCTAACCCGAACATGATGGCCTGGCACGAGCCGGCGCATTCCTATGCGCAGGAATATATGTCGATCGCGCATGGCGTGGTGATCAACATGGCCTATGGCCAGGACAAGCCCGACGACTTCACCGCCTTCTTCCACGCAAGGGCCGGGGCGCATCTGTCGGTGTCGGATGTGGCGGGCCTGTCGGTCTATGCCGAGGTTCTGGGCGATCTCGTCGCCGGGGACCGGCTGATGGTGCAGGGGTTCGCCGACCATTATCTGGCGATGATCGCGCGCTTCAAAAGCTTCGATGCCGCCTTTGCCACCATGCCGGATGAACTGGTCGAAACCCTGAGCGAGGCCTCGCGCCGCGCCGGCAAGGAGACCAGCGTGCTGCCTTTCCTCTACATGAAGGCGGTCGGCGGCGAGGTCGATTTGGACCGCGTGGTCCTGTGGAACCCCCATACCGAACGCCGCTGCATCTATGACCCGTCCGAGCCGCAGCGCCTTGCCGCCCTGTCGACCGTGGCGGCGCGGCTTTACGCGGCGCTCAGCACCTTCACCCAGCGCTTTGACGAGCTGCGCGCCCATTACCAGCAGCGTCTGAGCGAGACATCGACGCCGGCCTTCTGGCAAGAGGTGGCCAACAAGGCCACATTCGGGGTGTTGCATGATTGATCTGTCGAAAGACGCCCGCTATCGGCGCACCGCCCAGGACGAGCTGCAGCGGATCACCCAGCCGATCTATGTGAACGGGATCGAGATCGCGACGGGCACCTGGCTGTCGATGGCCTCGCTGGCCGACACGCCGAACGCCTTTCTGGACGGCAATGTCTATGCCTCGTCGATCAACCTGGCCCCCTCGCGGTTGCAGCCCTATACCGGCACACGCTGGCTGACCCGGCTGCATGCCGATGGCACCTGGTCCTTTCTGAACCAGGGCCAGCAGGAACAGGTTCTGGCCGGCTCGGCGGGGATCGTGACCCTGGGGCGGTTGCCCGCGGTTGGCGGCTTTGACCGGTTCAACGCCACCCGCTGGCTGATGTACCGCGACTTGACCGGCTTTCGCCTGCGGCCCTGCATGCCGGGCAGCGGCTGGCTTGGGGTGCGGGACGGAAGGGCGGTGCTGTCTGGGCCGAAAGACCCGGCCGACCGCTGGATCTACTGGGCCATCACGCCCTATGGGGCCGAGGAATAGGGCCCCGGGGCCATTGCCAGCCGACGCGCGGGCGGTCAATTCCCTTCCGGTCTGAAATCAGCTAAGCCGAGGGCGATGAACCCTGAAAACCGTGCCCAGGAGGGCGCGGTTTTGCACCTCTGCCGTCTGCCCCGTTTGTGATGGAACCCGACCTTGGCCAATTTCCTCTACCAGAATGACCTGCCCGACGACCTTGACCTCGGCTCTGTGGTCGCCATCGATACCGAGACCATGGGCCTTGACCCGCGCCGCGACCGGCTCTGCGTCGTGCAGCTGTCTTCGGGCAATGGTCATGCCCATCTGGTGCAGATCGCCCGCGGCCAGACCTCGGCCCCCAATCTGGTGCGGCTGCTGACTGACCCCAAGGTCTTGAAACTGTTCCATTTCGGCCGTTTCGACGTCGCGGCCCTGCAAAAGGCCTTCGGGGTGCGGACCGAGCCTGTCTGGTGCACCAAGATCGCGGCCAAGCTGATCCGGACCTTCACCGACCGGCACGGGCTGAAGTATCTGCTGAACGAGCTGGTGGGCGTTGATGTCTCCAAGGCGCAGCAGACCTCGGACTGGGGCGCGCCGGTGCTGACCGATGCGCAGAAGGACTATGCCGCCTCGGACGTCTTGTACCTGCACAAGCTGAAAGCCGCGCTCGAGGCGATTCTGATCCGCGAGGACCGGCTGGATCTGGCGCAGCGCTGCTTTGATTTCCTGCCGACCCGGGGGGAACTGGATCTTCTGGGCTGGGACGAACCCAATGACATCTTCCACCACTGACACCCTGCCGAAAGCGGCGCCGCTCGCCACCGCCCGCCGCGTCATCGCGCGCGAGGCCGAGGCGCTCGTCATGCTGGGCGCGGCGCTGGGCGACAGTTTCACGGCGGCGGTGGAGCTGATCATGGCGGTCAAGGGCCGGGTGATCGTCTCGGGCATGGGGAAATCCGGCCATATCGGGCGCAAGATCGCCGCCACCTTCGCCTCCACGGGCACTCCGGCGCAATTCGTCCACCCGGGCGAGGCGAGCCATGGCGACCTTGGCATGATCATGTCGGGCGATGTGGTGCTGGTCCTGTCGAACTCGGGCGAAACATCCGAGCTGGCCGATATCGTCGCCCATACCCGGCGCTTCGAGATCCCGCTGATCGGCGTCGCCTCGCGCCCCGGCTCGACCCTGTTGCGGGCGGCGGATGTGGCGATCCTTCTGCCCGACGCGCCCGAGGCCTGCGAGACGGGGATCGTGCCGACCACCTCGACCACGATGACCCTGGCGCTTGGCGATGCGCTGGCCATCGCGCTGATGGAGCATCGCGCCTTCACGCCCGAACATTTCCGCATCTTCCATCCCGGCGGCAAGCTTGGTGCCAAGCTGCTCAAGGTGCGCGACCTCATGCATAGCGAAATGCCGCTGATCGCCGGCGATCAGCCGATGAGCGAGGCGCTTCTGACCATCTCGCGCCACGGCTTCGGCGTGGTGGGGGTCGTGGGGCCGGATCAGGCGCTGCAGGGCATCATCACCGACGGCGACTTGCGCCGCCATATGGACGGGCTTCTGTCGCGCAAGGCGGAAGAGGTGATGACCCGCAACCCGCGTACCGTGACGCCGGATGCGCTGGCCGCCACGGCGCTGGCGGTGATGAACGACCGCAAGATCACCTGCCTCTTCGTCAAGGAGGGGCCGGCGCCGCTGGGCATCCTGCATATCCACGACCTTCTGCGCGCCGGAGTGGTGTGATGGCGGGGATCTGGGCCGACAATCTGCATTCGCGGGTCGTGTTCTGGCTCAAGATTCTGCTGCCGCTGACCGCTTTGGCGCTTCTGGCGACGCTGTTCCTGTTTGGCCGCGGCGTCAGCCCCGAGGATGCGATCCCCTATGCCAGCAGCGACATTGCCGACCGCGCCAAGGAGCCGCGGCTGACCGATGCCGCCTATTCCGGCATGACCCAGGACGGCTCTGCCCTGACGATCAAGGCCGCCGAGGCGCGGCCGGGGGTTGCGGGCTCTGACAATGCCGGGTCGGCGACCAAGATCTCCTCGCTGATCGAGATGCCGGACGGCGCTTCGGCGACGATGGCGGCGGGCGCGGGGCGGCTGGACGATGCGGCGCATCAGGCGATCCTGACCGGCGGCGTCGATCTGGTCTCATCGACCGGCTACCGGCTGCAATCGGACGGCATGCGGGTGGGGCTGGCAGAGACCGAGGTCACCAGCCTCGGGCCGGTGACCGGCACCGGGCCGGGGGTACGCATCGATGCCAAGGCCATGCATCTTGGCCTCGACCCGGCGGGCGGCTACCAATTGGATTTCACCGGGGGCGTGACCCTGATATACAAGCCTGACGGAGGAAATTGATGCTGCGCTCCCGGATCTTTGCCGCCCTTCTGATGGCGATGCCCCTGACGGCACAGGCCGCGGGCACCGATGTGGCCTTCGCGGGCCTGAAGACCGACACCTCCGAACCCGTCAAGGTCACCGCCGACCAGCTTTCGGTCAACCAGACCGATGGCAAGGCGGTGTTCAGCGGCAATGTCGTGGTGACCCAGGGCACCATGACGCTGGAGGCCGCCTCGGTGCAGATCGAATATGGCCCCGACAAGAAGACCATCGCCCGGCTTCTGGCCGAAGGCGGGGTCAAGCTTGCGGCGGGCACCGATGCCGCCTCGTCGCAGAAGGCCGAATATGCGCCCGAGACCGGCAATCTTCTGATGACCGGCGATGTGCTGATGACCCAGGGCGCCGCGGCGATCTCGGGCCAGAAGCTGACGCTGAGCCTCAAGACCGGGCTCGGCACGATGGATGGCCGCGTCACCACCACCTTCACGCCCCCTCCGGCAAAGAAAAACTGATGACCGATCCGATCGTGACGGCAGGGGCCGAAGGCTTGCAGGTGCGCAACATGCGCAAAAGCTACAAGAAGCGGCTGGTCATCCGCGATGTCTCGCTCGACCTCGCGCGGGGCGAGATCGTGGCCCTTCTGGGCCCGAACGGCAGCGGCAAGACCACGACCTTCTATGCCATCGCCGGGCTTCTGACCCCGGACACCGGGCAGGTTCTGATCGACGGGCGCGATGTGACCTCGCTGCCGATGTATCGCCGCGCCCGGATGGGCATCGGGTATCTGCCGCAGGAAATGTCGATCTTCCGCGGGCTGAGCGTCGAGGACAATATCCTCGCCGTGCTGGAGATCGCCGAGCCCGACCGCCACAAGCGGCGCGAGAAGCTCGAAGAGCTTCTGTCGGAGTTTTCGATCACCCATATCCGCGCCGCCCCCGCGCTGGCCCTGTCGGGCGGTGAACGGCGCCGGGTCGAAATTGCGCGCTGTCTGGCGGCCAACCCGCTGTACCTGTTGCTGGACGAGCCCTTCGCCGGGGTCGACCCGATCGCGGTGGCAGAAATCCGCCATCTGGTGCAAGACCTTAAGTCGCGCGGCATTGGCGTGCTGATCACCGATCACAACGTCCGCGACACGCTGGAAATCGTCGATCGCGCCTATATCCTGCATGACGGCAAGGTTCTGATGACCGGCACCGCGGATGAAATCGTGCGCGACGAGATGGTGCGCCGCGTCTACCTGGGCGAGAATTTCCGCATCATTTGAGAGGAGGCCACAGGGCAGTTGACAAGTGCCCTGTCGCATCCCCAAATGTGAGGGATGAGCGCACGTTTCGCCCTGCCTTGCTCTGCCGATGCGGTCCTGACACAGGGCACCGCCCGTGGGCGACGGTGCGCTTCATACCCCGAAAATCCGGCTTCTGCCCCCTCGGATCCCCCCTCGAAACCCGGGGATCCGCGGCTATTCAACGCTTAGGAGGAATCATGCGGTATCAAATCAGTGGCAAGCAAATCGACATCGGCGAGGCGCTGCAGACCCATGTGAAATCTGAACTCGGTGAAGTGATCGAGAAATACGCCCAGCGACCGACCGACGCCTCCATCGTGTTTTCCAAGGCCGGTTTTGAACATGTCTGCGAAGCGACGATTCACCTGTCCACCGGTCTGAGCGCCCAAGCCAAGGGCCATGCCGCTGAAATCTATGCCGCTTTCGAATCCTGCCGCGAGAAGATGGACAAGCAGATGCGGCGCTACAAGCGGCGTCTGCGCAACCACCACTCCAACCGCACGGAGCCGGTTGAATTCGGCATGGGGGCGGCCTATATCCTCGCGCCAACCGAAGAGCCGGAAGAAGCCGATACCACAGCCCTTCAGCCTGTCGTGATTGCCGAGATGGAGACGAAGATCCCTTCGATCACCGTCGGTGAGGCCGTCATGCAGCTGGAACTGGGCGGGCAGAAGTTTCTGATGTTCCGGAACGAGGGGCACGGCGGGGTCAATGTGGTTTATGTCCGTGAAGACGGCAACATCGGCTGGATCGACCCGAACAATGGCAAATGATCCCGGTCTTGTCCGGGGCGAGCAGGTAAGAACAGGCGCATGGAACTTTCAAAGCTGCTGATGCCCACCGCGGTGCGGGTGATTGGGCAATTGACCGGCAAAAAGCGGCTGTTTCAGGAACTGGGCGAGATTGCAGCCCAGGCCTATGGCCTGAACGCCTCGGTCGCGACCGATGGCCTGCAGGAACGCGAGAGCCTTGGCCCCACCGGTGTGGGCCATGGCATCGCCTTGCCCCATGCGCGGCTGGACGACATCGACCGGATCGTCGCCGTCTTTCTGCGGATGGAAAAGCCGCTGGATTATGACTCGGTCGACCGCCAGCCGGTCGATCTGGTCTTTGGCCTGTTTGCGCCGAAGGAATCCGGGGTCGAGCATCTGAAGGCGCTGGCGCTTGTGTCGCGCACGATGCGGGATTCCGGGATCTGCGCCAAGCTGCGCGCCAATACCGATCCCGCCAAGCTGCACGCCATCCTGACCGAAGCGCGGGCCTCGCAGGCGGCGTAAGGAAGATGGGCAGCATTGCCCATCCTACCGGCCAGCGGTCTACCTGATGACAACCCCGGCCCAGAGCCCGAGCGCCAGCACGGCCAGGGCCCCCAGCGCCGCCACGGCCACCGAAATGCCCTGCCGGGGTGGTGGGGGCTTTGGCCCGGCTGCCTGGGCGATCAGCATGTCTTCGACCAGACGCGGCAGTTTCGGCCCGAAGCGGGCCAGAACCTGCAGGGTCAGGGCGAGATCCTTGGCCAGCGCCAGCGGCCCGACATGGCTGCGGACGTAATCCGTCACCACCGGCTGGGCGACCTGCCAGATGTTGATATTGGCATCGAGGCTGCGCGCCACACCTTCGACCACAACCATGGTGCGCTGCAGAAGGATCAGCTCGGTCCGCGTTTCCATCCCGAAACGTTCCGTGACTTCAAAGAGATAGGACAGAAGCCGCGCCATCGAGATGCGGTTCGCCTCCATCCCGAAGATCGGCTCGCCCACGGCGCGGAGCGCAGAGGCAAAGGCCTCGACATCGCGGTCGGCGGGGACATAGCCGGCCTCGAAATGCACCTCGGCCACGCGGCGGTAGTTGCGCTGGATGAAGCCCATCAGGATCTCGGCATAGACCTTGCGGGTATAGGCGTCGATCCGGCCCATGATGCCGAAGTCATAGGCGATGATGTCGCCATTGGCCGCGACCTTCAGATTGCCCTGATGCATGTCGGCGTGAAAGAAGCCGTCGCGCAGGGCATGGCTGAGGAACAACTGCAGCACCCGCGCGCCAAGCGCCACCCGGTCATGCCCCGCCGCATCGAGTGCTGCATTGTCGGCGAGCGAGATCCCCTCGGCCCAATCCAGCGTCATCACCGTGCGGCCCGACAGCCGCCACAGCGGTTGCGGCACCTGAAAGCCCTTGTCGCCCGCGGTATTGGCGGTGAATTCCGAGGCGCTCGCCGCCTCCAGCCGCAGGTCAAGCTCGCCCAGCACCACGCCTTCGAAATGCGCGATCACATCCATCGGCCGCAGGCGGCGGGTGGAGGGGAGGAAAGCCTCCACCGTGCGGGCGGCGAAGTAGAAGGCATCGATATCGACGCGGAAGGCGCGCTCGATCCCCGGGCGCAGCACCTTGACCGCGACCAGACGGCCATCCTCGCGCAGGGCGGCCTTGTGGACCTGGGCGATGGAGGCCGCCGCCACCGGCTCGGAAAAGCTTTCGAACAGGGCTTCGAGCGGCGCGCCAAGTTCGGCCTCGACCATGGCCTTGGCCTGCTCGACGGGGAAGGGGGGCAGCTGGTCCTGCAGGTATTTCAGCTGCTGCGACATGTCCTCGCCGACGATATCGGGGCGGGTCGAGAGGATCTGGCCGAATTTGATATAGGCCGGGCCGAGGGCGGTCAGCGCCCGGGTCACCGGCGGCAGGGCGGGGTCGCCCTTGAGGCCCAGCCATTTGAAAGGCCAGGCCAGGGTCCGCGCCAGAATGCGCAGGGACATCGGCGCGCCGAAGCCTTCCAGCACGACATCCATCGCCCCGGTGCGCTCAAACGTCGCACCGGTGCGGATCAGGCGCAGAAGATTATGCGGTCCCCGCATCAGACCTTCCAGCCCGAATGCAAGGCGGCCACACCCAGCGTCAGGTTGCGGTATTTCACATTGGCAAAGCCGGCCTGGCGGATCATCCCGGCAAAGACCTCCTGCTCGGGGAATTTGCGGATCGATTCCACCAGGTATTGATAGCTGTCGCGGTCCCCCGTCACCAGCTTGCCCAGAGGCGGGATGACGTTGAAGGAATAGAGGTCATAGGCCTTCTGCAACATCTCGTTCGGGATCTGCGAAAACTCCAGCACCATCAGGCGGCCGCCGGGCCGCAGCACGCGGAAGGCCTCGTTCAACGCGTCCTGCACGCGGGTCACGTTCCTGATGCCGAAGCTGATGGTATAGACATCGAAAGTATTGTCGGGGAAGGGCAGGGCCATCGCATCGCCGACGATCCAGTCGAGCCGGTCCGACAGGCTTTCCGCCTCGGCGCGCTTGCGGCCCTCGATCAACATGGATTCGGTCATGTCCAGAACCGTCGCCGTGGCGGTGGGCGCGCGGCCGAGGAAGCGGAAGGCCACGTCACCGGTGCCGCCCGCCACATCCAGAAGCTTCTGCCCGGGGCGCGGCGCCAGCCAATCCATCATGGCGTCTTTCCACAACCGGTGGATGCCCACCGACATCAGGTCGTTCATGATGTCATATTTGCTGGCGACACGGGTGAAAACCCCATGGACCATCCCGGCCTTGTCGTCCTCATTCACGGTCTGGTAACCGAAATGCGTGGTGTTCTGGTCGCTCATCGGGGCTTGCCCTTCCTGCCTTGCCCGCACCTTATAGGCTGAGCGTCGCAGCGCCTCAACCCGCACCGATTTAGCCATGGGAAACCCGGGATGCCCGAACTGCCCGAAGTCGAAACCGTCCGGCGTGGCCTTCTGCCGGTGATGGAAGGGCAGGTGATCGAAACCGCCGCCGTCAACCGGCCTGACCTGCGCTTTCCCCTGCCGGAGCGGATGGCCGAACGACTTGGCGGCCAGACGGTGCTGAGCCTGCGGCGGCGGTCGAAATATATCCTGGCGGATCTCTCCTCGTCGGAGACGCTGCTCATCCATCTTGGCATGTCGGGGCGGATGCTGATTTCCGGCGCCGTGGTGGGAGAGTTTCACCATCCCCATCCGGTGCCGCAGAAGCATGACCATGTGGTCCTGCAGATGGGCAATGGCGCGCGGGTGACCTTCAACGACGCCCGCCGCTTTGGCGCGATGGACCTGATGCCGACCGAGGGCTGGACCGCGCACAAGCTGCTGGCGGGCCTTGGGCCCGAGCCTTTGGGCAACGCCTTCAACGAAACCTATCTTGCCGCTCGCCTGCAGGGGCGGGCCACGCCGATCAAATCCGCGCTGCTGGATCAGACCCTCGTCTCCGGCCTCGGCAATATCTATGTCTGCGAGGTGCTTTACCGCGCCCGGATCGCGCCCACCCGTCTGGCCCGCGATGTGACCCCGGCGGAGGTCGCCCTCCTTGTCCCGCTGATCCGCGAGGTTCTGACCGAGGCGATCGAGGCCGGCGGCTCCTCCCTCCGCGATTATCGTCAGGCCGATGGCGAGCTTGGGTATTTCCAGCACACCTTCCGCGTCTATGACCGCGAGGGTGAACCCTGCCTGACCTGCGGCACGCCTATTGCACGGCTTGTGCAATCGGGCCGCTCGTCGTTCTATTGCCCGAATTGTCAGAGGTGACCCATGCAGACCCTGCTTCTTGAAACCCACGGCCCCGTGCTTCTGATCCGCCTCAACCGGCCCGAGGCGCTGAACGCGCTGAACGCGACGCTGATGGCCGAACTGGCCCAGACCCTGACCGAGGCAGATGCCAACCCGGAGGTGCGCTGCATCGTCCTGACCGGCTCGGACAAGGCTTTCGCGGCGGGCGCCGACATCAAGCAGATGGCCGCTATGACCTATGCCGAGGTCGTCACCGCCGATCTCTTCGGGGTCGAGGCGCAGACCATCGCCAAGATCCGCAAGCCGATCATCGCCGCCGTCTCGGGCTATTGCCTCGGCGGGGGCTGCGAGCTGGCGATGCTGTGCGATTTCATCCTCGCCTCCGACACTGCCCGATTCGGCCAGCCCGAGGTCAATATCGGCGTTCTTGCCGGCATGGGGGGCACTCAAAGGCTGACCCGCGTGATCGGCAAGGCCAAGGCGATGGAGTTGAACCTGACCGGCCGGATGATGGATGCGGCAGAGGCCGAACGCGCGGGTCTGGTGGCGCGGATCATCCCGATGGCCGATCTTGTCACGGAAGCGTTGAAAACCGCGGCTACAATCGCCGCAAAGTCCCAGCTTGCCGTCAAGGCCGCGAAAGAATCGGTCAACCGCGCCTTTGAAACCTCGCTTGCCGAAGGTCTGCTGTTCGAACGCCGCCAGTTCCACGCGGCCTTCGCGACCGAGGATCAGAAGGAAGGCATGCAGGCTTTTATGGAGAAACGTGCCCCCGTCTTCCGGGACAAATGACGTTTGACGGTTGACTAAGCCCCGAGTCGCATCTATAGCCCCGGCTTCAGATCAATACCTACGCAAACGGACACCGATAACGATATGGCAAACACCGCCCAGTCCAAGAAGCGCGCCCGCCAATCCGTGGCACGCCAAGATGTGAACAAGGCGCGCCGCTCGCGGATCCGCACCTTCGTTCGTAAAGTTGAAGAAGCCCTGGCTTCTGGCGATCAGGCTGCAGCCGCCGCTGCGCTGAAAGCCGCTCAGCCCGAAGTGATGCGCGGCGTCACGAAAGGCGTTCTGCACAAGAACACCGTTGCGCGCAAAATCTCGCGCCTGAACCACCGCGTGAAGGTCCTCGGCGCCGCTGCTGCGGTCTGAGACCTTTCCGATTTGAATTGAAAAACGCATCCGACTCGGGTGCGTTTTTTGCATTTTGGGTCGCAAAATGCCGCAAAATCGGGGTGGCGTTGCTCTTTTGCCAGAGGCCTTGGATTCGGTTGAGCGCCGCCTCTGTCAAGCGAGAAGTTCGATTGCCCTGCCCCTTGCGGACTTGGTACGTTGAATAAGCGATTCACGTCGACTTGGGGGACAACAAGGAATCACGGACCGAATATCTGCGGGCGAGCGCTGCCAAGCTAAGCCGTTAAAGACAGAAAGTTGTTTGTGATCAACACCTTGGTATAATGCGGCGGGTTTCTCCCGTTGCAGTCTGGAAATGACAGCTGGTCCGCAGTCTTTTGGCGGCCGATGCTTTTTCAGTGTCCGAAGGCACGATTTTCCCGCCAGAGCCGAAAGCTCTGGTGCGGTTGCGTGTGGCCCCCAGGTCACGAGGAGTCGGGCAGGTAAACAGCAAAGGAAGGGTCACCGGCATCTGCGCTGGTCAGGCCCTGGACGGAACAGATGACGCAAGAGACTTGGGGACGTGCACGGGAAAATTTGGTCGCACGAGTCGGCCACAACAATTACACGACCTGGATCGAGCCTCTGAAACTCGCGGCGCTGCGCAACGGCGTGGCGCATTTTGAAGTGCCGAGCACGTTTTTCGGCAATTGGGTCTCGCGCAATTTTGCCGATCAGATTCTGAACCAGCTGCAGCAGAACGGCGCCGAAGTCAGCCGCGTGGAATTTGCCGTCGGCCGCGAGGGCGAGCCCAAGCCGGAAGCCAAGCCCGACGCCAAGAAAACCACCGCCCGCCCGCTGTCGCGCCCGACCCGTCCGGAGAATGAAGAACTGCCCGGCGCGCCGCTCGATTCGCGTTTCACCTTCGACAGCTTCGTCGTCGGCAAGCCGAACGAACTGGCCCATGCCGCCGCCCGCCGTGTCGCCGAAGGCGGCCCGGTCGCCTTCAACCCCCTGTTCCTTTATGGCGGCGTCGGCCTCGGCAAGACCCACCTGATGCATGCCATCGCGCATGAGCTGCAGGCCCGCCAACCCGAGCTTCGCGTGCTCTACCTGTCCGCCGAACAGTTCATGTACCGCTTCGTCCAGGCCCTGCGCGAACGCCAGATCATGGATTTCAAGGAGATTTTCCGCTCGGTCGATGTGCTGATGGTCGATGACGTGCAATTCATCGCCGGCAAGGATTCGACCCAGGAAGAGTTTTTCCACACCTTCAACGCGCTGGTCGATCAGAACAAGCAGATCGTGATTTCCGCCGACCGCGCCCCGGGCGAGATCAAGGATCTGGAAGAGCGCATCAAGTCGCGCCTGCAATGCGGCCTCGTCGTGGACCTGCACCCGACCGATTACGAACTGCGGTTAGGTATCCTGCAAACCAAGGCCGAACATTACCGCAGCCAGTACAAGGGCCTGCAGATCGCATCGGGCGTGCTGGAATTCCTCGCCCATCGCATCACCACCAACGTGCGTGTGCTGGAAGGCGCCCTGACCCGGCTTTTCGCCTTCGCCTCGCTGGTGGGCCGTGAAATCACCATGGATCTGGCGCAGGACTGCCTCGCCGACATCCTGCGCGCCTCGGACCGCAAGCTGACGATCGAAGAGATCCAGCGCAAGGTGGCCGAGCATTACAACATCCGCCTCTCCGACATGATCGGGCCGAAGCGCCTGCGCAACATCGCCCGGCCGCGTCAGGTCGCGATGTACCTGGCCAAGCAGCTGACTTCGCGCTCGCTTCCTGAAATCGGCCGCCGTTTTGGCGGGCGCGATCACACCACGATCATGCATGGCGTGAAGAAGATCGAGGAGCTGATGGCCACCGACAGCCAGCTTTCCGACGATCTGCAACTGCTCAAGCGCTTGCTGCAAAGCTGAAATGTGCCCGCTGGGGCCTTTCGGCCCCGCAGCTGATGCAAAACCAGCGCGGGTCGGGGCCACAGCCACGCTCAGGGCCTTGTGAATTGGCGGAAACCCGCTAGGTTCAAGGCCCCGCGCTTCAAGACGCGGCAAGACAAAGGGATGGGACGATGAAACTCTCGATCGAACGCGCGGCACTTCTGAAGGCCCTGGCCCAGGCGCAATCGGTGGTCGAGCGCCGCAACACGATCCCGATCCTGGCCAATGTGCTGATCGAGGCCGAGGGCAATACCGTGTCCTTCCGCGCCACCGATCTCGATATCGAAGTGGTCGATCGCGCCCCCGCCATGGTGGAGCGTTCGGGCGCCACGACCGTCTCGGCGGTGATGCTGCACGAGATCGTTCGCAAACTCCCCGATGGCGCCTTGGTCAGCCTGATCGATGATGCGGCGGCTGGCCGTCTGGCGATTGCGGCGGGCCGGTCGAATTTCAACCTCGCGACCCTGCCGCGCGAGGATTTCCCGGTCATGGCCAGCTCGGAATATGCCACCAACTTCACCGCCCCGGCGCCGGTGCTGCGGCGGCTGTTCGACAAGGCGAAATTCGCGATTTCGACCGAGGAAACAAGGTATTACCTGAACGGCGTCTATATGCATGTCGCCAAGTCCGCGGACGGCCCGGTGCTGCGCTGTGTGGCGACCGATGGCCATCGTCTGGCGCAGATCGACGCCGCCCTGCCGGAAAATGCCGCCGCGATGCCGGGCGTGATCGTGCCGCGCAAGACCGTGGGCGAGCTGCGCAAGCTGCTGGATGACGACGACGCGCAGATCGCGGTTTCGGTTTCCGAAACGAAAGTTCGCTTTGCCACGCCGGGCGTCACGCTGACCTCGAAAGTCATCGACGGCACCTTCCCCGACTATTCGCGCGTGATCCCGACCGGCAACACCCGCCGGCTGGAGGTCGATGCGGCCGAGTTCGCCAAGGCGGTGGACCGCGTGGCGACGGTGTCTTCGGAACGCTCGCGCGCGGTGAAGCTGACCTTGGAGGACGACCGGCTGATCCTGTCGGTCAACGCGCCTGATTCTGGCGCCGCCGAGGAGGAGCTGGCCGTCGCCTATGATGCCGAACGGCTGGAGATCGGCTTCAACGCCAAGTACCTTTTGGAGATTGCGGGCCAGGTCGATCGGGAAAATGCGGTCTTCCTGTTCAACTCCTCGGGCGATCCGACCCTGATGCGCGAAGGCAATGACATGTCGGCGACCTATGTCGTCATGCCGATGCGGGTCTGAGTCTGGCCGGGGGCGCTGCCCCCGGACTCCCCGGGATATT
Source organism: Rhodobacter sp. P1_C2 (assembly GCF_056406375.1). Lineage (NCBI taxonomy): Bacteria > Pseudomonadati > Pseudomonadota > Alphaproteobacteria > Rhodobacterales > Rhodobacter > Rhodobacter sp. P1_C2. Next base: position 62,823 of record NZ_JBFUAG010000003.1, on the reverse strand, counting down.
TGTGCAAGTATGAAAGGGGTGAGCCGGTGAGTGGTTTGGCCATTGCCGCCCTGACCCTGTCGCATTTCCGCAGCCATCGCGCCCTGCGGCTGGCCTTTGATGGCAGGCCGGTGGCGATCTCCGGGCCGAATGGGGCGGGCAAGACCAATATTCTGGAGGCGATCTCTCTTCTGTCGCCGGGGCGTGGCCTGCGGCGCGCCGCCAATGCCGAGATGGCGCGGCGGCCGGAGGCCCTGGGTTGGAAGGTCGCGGCCGAGGTGCGCGGGCTGGGCGGCTCCTCGCACAAGGTCGAGACCTGGGCCGAACGGGATGCCGGGCGCGAGGTGCGGATCGACGACAAGGCCGCGACCCAGACCACCCTGGGCCGCATCCTGCGCATCCTGTGGCTGGTGCCGGCGATGGACCGGCTGTGGATCGAGGCCGCCGAGGGGCGGCGGCGCTTTCTGGACCGCATGACGCTGAGCTTTGCGCCCGACCATGCGGAGGCCTCGCTGGCCTACGAAAAGGCGATGCGCGACCGCAACCGCTTGTTGAAGGAGGGGCAGAGCGACCCCTTCTGGTATGGGGCGCTCGAGGCGCGGATGGTGGAGGCGGCGGCCCAGATCACCGCAAACCGCCAGAGGGCGCTGGAGCGCCTGCTTGCGGCGCAGCAGGGGGCCGAGACGGCCTTTCCGCAGGCCGATCTGCGACTGGAGGGCGAAATGCCGGAGGACCTCGCCGAGGCGCTGGCGCAGGGGCGCAGGCGCGATATGGCCGCGGGCCGCACGCTGGCCGGGCCGCACCGGGTGGATCTGCGTGCGACCTACCGGGCCAAGGGGGTGGAGGCCGACCAATGTTCGACCGGCGAGCAGAAGGCCTTGCTGATCAGCCTGATACTCGCCAATGCGCGGGCGCTGGCGGCGGATCTGGGCCAGCCGCCGGTCCTGCTGTTCGATGAGGTGGCGGCGCATCTGGACGCCGGGCGCCGCGCCGCCCTTTATGACGAGATCTGCCTTCTGGGCGCGCAGGCCCTGATGACCGGGACCGAGCCCGGCCTGTTCGATGCCATGGGCGACCGGGCGCAGTATCTGACGGTGACCGAGGACGCGGGTGAAAGCGCCGTGCGACAGGGTTAACGAACGCCCGGAAGGGCGCGGGGGCTTGCCTTTTGCTGCGGCGTCATGGGAAACCCTTGCGACCACAATTTCCCCGGAAAGAGACGTTTGATGACGCTGACATTGGCCGAGCTTGGACTTTACGCGCTGGGATTGGCGGGGCTTTGGGCCGTGCCGGGGCCGGTCTGGGTGGCTTTGCTGGCGCGGGCCCTGTCGGGGGGCTTTGCGGCGGCCTGGCCGCTTGCGGTGGGGGTGACGCTGGGCGATTGCCTTTGGCCGCTGGTCGCGATCATGGGGATGAGCTGGGTCCTGTCGGTCTATGGCGATGCGCTGCACATCCTGCGCTGGGTGGCGGCGGCGACCTTTGCGGTGATGGGCGTGCTTTTGATCCTGAAATCCGGCGCGCTGATGTCGGCGGACAGCAAGCTGACGCGTCCGGGGCGGCTGGCCGGTTTCATGACCGGGGTGGCCGCGGTGATTGGCAACCCGAAGGCGATTCTCTTCTACATGACGGTTCTGCCCGGCTTTTTCGGCGACCTTTCCAAGCTGACCACCGCCGATACCGCGGCCATTCTGGCCATCTCGGTCACGGTCCCGCTGGCCGGAAACCTCGCCCTCGCCGGGTTTCTCGGCAAAGTCCGCGGCTTTCTGTCCAGCCCCGAGCGGGTGCAGATCCTCAACCGGATTTCCGGCACGCTTCTGATCCTTGTGGCCGTCGTAATTCCCTTCATCTGACCCCAAATCTTGTGCCCAAGTCGTGACATTCCCCCCCGCAATCGCTATAAGTTGCAGGCTTATCAAGGGGTGCAGTGCACATGGCTGAAGAGCCCAACAAGACCGAAAGCTACGGCGCAAGTTCCATCAAGGTTCTCAAGGGGTTAGATGCGGTTCGCAAACGCCCCGGCATGTATATCGGCGACACCGACGATGGCTCGGGTCTGCATCACATGGTCTATGAGGTCGTCGACAACGGCATCGACGAGGCCCTGGCCGGACATGCGACCGAAGTCAGCGTGAAAATTCACGCCGACGGCAGCGTTTCCGTGCGCGACAACGGGCGCGGCATCCCGGTCGACATGCATGAGGAAGAGGGCGTCTCAGCGGCCGAGGTCATCATGACCCAGCTGCACGCCGGCGGCAAATTCAACAACACCGACGAATCCGGCAATGCCTACAAGGTCTCCGGCGGTCTGCACGGGGTTGGCGTCTCGGTCGTGAACGCCCTGTCGGAATGGCTGGAGCTGACGGTCTGGCGCAACGACACCGAATACAACGCCCGGTTCGAGTTCGGCGATTGCACCGTCCACGTCCATCCCGTCGGCCCCGCACCGGGCCGCAAGGGCACCGAGGTGCGCTTTCTCGCCTCGGCCAAGACCAACCGGGCGGACGGCACCTTCTCGAACCTCGACTACCAGTTCAAGACGCTGGAGGTCCGCCTGCGCGAGCTGGCATTCCTGAACTCCGGTGTGAAAATCGTGCTGGAGGATGACCGCCCGGCCGAGCCGCTGCATGTCGAGATGCTGTACGAAGGCGGCGTGCGCGAGTTCGTCAAATACATCGACCGTTCCAAACAGCCCGTGATGCCCGAGCCGATCTACATGATCGGCGAGAAGAACGGCATCGGGGTCGAGGTCGCGATGTGGTGGAACGACAGCTACCATGAAAACGTCCTGCCGTTCACAAACAACATTCCGCAGCGCGATGGCGGCACGCACCTCGCCGGTTTCCGCGGCGCGCTGACCCGCACGATCAACGCCTATGCGCAGTCCTCGGGCATCGCGAAGAAGGAAAAGATCGACTTCACCGGCGATGACGCCCGCGAGGGGCTGACCTGCGTCCTGTCGGTCAAGGTGCCGGACCCGAAATTCTCCAGCCAGACCAAGGACAAGCTGGTTTCCTCCGAAGTGCGCCCGGCGGTGGAAAACCTCGTCAATGAAAAGCTCGGCGAATGGTTCGAGGAAAATCCCGGCCCCGCCCGCATCATCGTCGGCAAGATCATCGAGGCCGCCCTGGCGCGTGAGGCCGCCCGCAAGGCGCGCGACCTGACCCGGCGCAAGACCGCGCTGGACGTGGCGAGCCTGCCTGGCAAGCTTGCCGATTGCCAGGAACGCGATCCCGCCAAGTCCGAGATCTTCCTCGTCGAGGGCGACTCGGCCGGTGGCAGCGCCAAGCAGGGCCGCTCGCGCTCCAATCAGGCCGTCCTGCCCCTGCGCGGCAAGATCCTCAACGTAGAGCGTGCCCGCTTTGACCGGATGCTGGGCAGCCAGGAGATCGGCACCCTGATCACAGCACTTGGCACCGGCATTGGCCGTGACGAGTTCGACATCAAGAAGCTGCGCTACCACAAAGTCGTCATCATGACCGACGCCGACGTGGACGGCGCGCATATCCGGACGCTGCTGCTGACCTTCTTCTTCCGCCAGATGCCGGAGCTGATCGAGGGCGGTTACCTCTACATCGCGCAGCCGCCGCTTTACAAAGTGGCGCGTGGGAAATCAGAGGTTTACCTGAAGGATCAGGCCGCGCTGGACGATTACCTGATCGAGATGGGCGTTGAGGGCGCCATCCTGCGCCTCGCCTCGGGCGAGGAAATCGCCGGGGCCGACCTTGCCCGCGTCATCGAGGGCGCGCGCGCCTTCCGTCGTGTGCTGGACGCTTTCCCGACCCACTACCCCCGGGCCATCCTCGAGCAGGCCGCCCTGGCTGGCGCCTTCGACCCGGGCAGCATCGACGGCGATCTGCAGGCCGTGGCCGATCAGGTGGCGCGCCGCCTGAACCTCGTGGCCCCGGAGTTCGAGCGCGGCTGGAACGGCCGCATCACGCAGGACCACGGCATCCGCCTGTCGCGCATCCTGCGCGGGGTGGAGGAGTTGCGCACGCTGGATGGCGCCGTCCTGCGCTCGGGCGAGGCGCGGCGTCTCTCCGCCATCTCGCAGCGCGACCGTGAAGTTTACCGCGCGCCGGGCCGCCTTGTGCGCAAGGAACGCGACCAGCCGGTCTATGGTCCAGTCGATCTCTTGAAATCCGTCCTGGCCGAGGGCGAAAAGGGCCTGTCCCTGCAACGCTACAAGGGTCTGGGCGAGATGAATCCGGGGCAGCTCTGGGAAACCACGCTCGACCCCGAGGCGCGCACCCTTCTGCAGGTCAAGGTCGATGACCTGGCCGAGGCCGATGACATCTTCACCAAGCTGATGGGCGATGTGGTCGAACCGCGGCGCGATTTCATCCAGGCCAATGCGCTGAACGTCGAACATCTGGATATCTAGGCGAGGGGGCTTCGGCCCCCTTTTCCTTGCGGGAACAGTCTGGTGACCCCGGATGGATTCGAACCATCGACCTGCCGCTTAGGAGGCGGCCGCTCTATCCCCTGAGCTACGAGGCCTTACCCGGCAAAGCGGCCAGACCTGTCGGGCTTGTCGCCGAAAACGCCCCGCCATGCAACGCTTTTGGAAAAGAAAAGGGGGAGTGAATTTGGCCCACCACTCCCCCTCTGGGTCCGCCGCGTCCGAAGTGAGAGCTTGCAGGACGCAACAGATTCTATCAGGGCCTTTTTCAAGCCTTGTTAGCGGTAACATAGCGTGGAATCCGCTCTTGGACAAGCGAAACATTTGGCGCTAACATTCGTGAAAAGAAGGATACCACGGTGACCAAGGCTACTGCTCCCGAACCACGCCGCACTTTGACGCTCCGGGATGTTTCCGAGGCTTCGGGCGTCAGCGAGATGACGGTGAGCCGCGTCTTGCGCAACCGCGGCGACGTCTCGGATACCACGCGGGAGAGGGTGCTGCAGGCCGCCCGGATGCTGGGCTATGTGCCCAACAAGATCGCCGGCGCCCTGGCCAGCCAGCGGGTCAATCTTGTGGGGGTGATCATCCCCTCGCTGTCCAACATGGTCTTCCCCGAGGTGATGACCGGCATTTCCGAAATTCTCGACAACACGGGCCTGCAGCCGGTCGTCGGCGTGACCAACTACCTGCCGGACCGCGAGGAGAAGGTCCTGTACGAGATGCTGTCCTGGCGCCCCTCGGGGGTGATTCTCGCCGGGTTGGAGCATAGCGCCGCCTCGCGGGCCATGCTGGCGCAGGCGGGCATTCCGATCGTTGAGGTGATGGACATCGACGGTGCCGCCGTCGACAGCGCGGTCGGCATTTCGCACCGCCGCGCGGGTCGGCAGATGGCCGAGGCGATCATGGCCTCGGGCTACAAGCGGATCGCCTTTCTGGGGACGCAGATGCCCAATGATTTCCGCGCCAAGAAGCGGCTGGAAGGGTTTGAAGAGGCCCTGAAACGTGCCGGAATGACGCTGGTGGACCGCGAATATTACGACGGCGGCTCGGCGCTTCTGAAGGGGCGCGAGATGACGGCCTCGGTGTTGCGGCGCAATCCGGATGTGGATTTTCTCTATTATTCCAACGACATGATCGGGGCAGGCGGGCTTTTGTACTGTCTGGATCAGGGGATCGACGTGCCGGGCAAGGTTGGTCTTGCCGGGTTCAACGGGGTGGAATTGCTCGACGGTCTGCCGCGCCGGCTCGCCACGATGGACGCCTGCCGGCTCAAGATCGGGCGGCGGGCGGCGCAGATCATCGCGGCGCGTAACGAAAACCCCGACCTTGGCCCAGAGGTGGTGGAGCTTTTCCCGACCCTGCAGCCCGGCGACACGATCCGCCAAAGCTGAGGCGCTTACAGCGGCAGGCCCAGCAGTCGGCCCTCGGCATGGCCGGTGATCCGGGTGGTGACGATGGCGCCCTCGGTCTGGTCGCTGGCAAAGCTCACCTCGGTGAACTGCGCCGTGCGGCCGAGACGCGGGTTTTCGATCAGGACCTGGTGGGTCTGCCCCTGTTGCGCCTGCAGGTGCCGCAGCAGCGCCGAATCGCCCGCGGCCCGCAGACGTGCGGCGCGCGCCTTGATCTCCGGCCCCTTGACCTGCGGCATCCGGGCCGCAGGCGTGCCCTTGCGCGGGCTGAAGGGGAAGACGTGGAGGAAGGTCAGGCCGCAATCCTCGACCAGCTTCAGCGAGTTTGTGAACATCTCTTCGGTTTCAGTCGGGAAACCGGCGATCAGGTCGGCGCCGAAGATCATGTCGGGGCGCAGGCTGCGTGCTTCTTCGCAGAAGTGGATCGAATCCTCGCGCAGATGGCGGCGCTTCATCCGCTTCAGGATCATGTTGTCGCCGGCCTGCAGGCTCAGATGCAGATGCGGCATCAAGCGGGGTTCGGTGGCGATCGCCTCCATCAGCGCGGGGTCGGCCTCGATCGAATCGATCGAGGAAATCCGCAGCCGGGCAATCGTCGTCAGGCGCAGAAGCTTCAGCACGAGGTCGCCCAGATGCGGCGTCCCGGGCAGGTCCGCGCCCCAGGAGGTGAGGTCGACGCCGGTCAGAACAACTTCGGAAAAGCCCTTGTCCACCAGACGCTTGACCTGTTCGACCACCACACCCGCAGGCACCGAGCGCGAGTTGCCGCGGCCATAGGGGATGATGCAGAAGGTGCAGCGGTGGTCGCAGCCGTTCTGCACCTGGACATAGGCGCGCTGGCGGCCGAAGCCGTCGATCAGGTGGCCCGCAGTCTCGCGCACCGACATGATGTCATCGACCTGGATCTTCTCGGTCACGCCGATCAGATCGGGCACGTTCGGGGCGGAAAGCCCGGTCCAGGTCTCGGCCTGCATCTTCTCGTGGTTGCCGATCACCCGCGTCACCTCGGGCATTTCGGCGAAAGTCTCGGGCTCGGTCTGGGCGGCGCAACCGGTCACGATCATCGCCGCACCGGGGTTTTCCCGCGCAAGGCGGCGGATTTCCTGCTTGGCCTTGCGGACCGCCTCGGCAGTTACCGCACAAGTGTTCACAATCACCGCGCCGGAAAGGCCAGCAGCTTCAGCCAGTTCTTTCATCGCTTCGGATTCGTAGGCGTTCAGCCGGCAACCCAGCGTCGCAAAGACCGGAGGTTTCACATCGGCGTTCATGCGTTTGCCGCCAGATAATCGGCCGAAAGCCAGCCGTCAAAGACACGCGCCACCGGGCCGGTCATCCAGACGCCATCCTCGCGCCAGTCGATCTCCAGCACGCCACCGTCAAGGTCCAGCCGCACCTTGCGCCCGGTCAAGCCGCGCAGATGCGCCGCCACCGCCGTCGCACAGGCACCCGAGCCGCAGGCGAGCGTGACGCCCGCGCCACGTTCCCAAACGCGCATGCGCAAATGATCCGGCCCCAGAACGGAGGCGAACTCGACATTGGTCCGTTGCGGGAAGAGGGGATCATGCTCCAGCGCGGGGCCACGGGCGGGCAGGTCGACCGCCTCGGCATCGGGGACGAAGAACACGCAATGCGGGTTGCCCATGCCGACAGCCACCGGATCGCCCGGCAGCGGCAGGTGCAGCGTGTCGACTGCATGGGCCAGGGGCACCTCGGTCCAGTCGCGCTGCGGCGCGCCCATGTTGACCGAGACGCGGCCATCGGCCAGCCGCCGCGCCGACAATCTGCCGCGCACCGTCACCAGATCGACGCTGTCGCGCCCCAGCCCCTGCATCACATAATCCGACACGCAGCGTGTGGCATTGCCGCAGGCCTCGGCCCGGCTGCCATCGTTGTTCCAGAAATCCAGGATGAAGTCGGCATCCTCGGCCGAGCGAATCTCGGCCAGCTGATCGAATCCCACGCCCCGGTTGCGGTCGCCCAGAGCCTTGGCCAGCCCTTCCGTCACCACCGCCGCGCGCCCGCGCGAATCGATGATCACAAAATCATTGCCCGCCCCATGCATCTTCATGAAGCCGAGTCCGCCTTGGGCGGCGCGGTGAGAATCTGTCTTGTCCATCCGGCGCATATACGCCCGACCGCATTGTTTTGCCAGTCGGCGACGAAAAGTCTGGCGCCTGCCCTTGCGGACCCGCCGCGATGGCGCTAAATCCGCCCCCGCATGGGGCCGTTAGCTCAGTTGGTAGAGCAGCTGACTCTTAATCAGCTTGTCGCAGGTTCGAATCCTGCACGGCTCACCATGCAAAATCTCCCTTCCGAAAAAAGTGCGATGATCGGGGTTGACGTCCCCCGCAGCTTTGCTTAGTCAGCGCCGCAGTGGGCCGGTAGCTCAGCCGGTAGAGCAACTGACTTTTAATCAGTAGGTCTCGGGTTCGGATCCCGACCGGCTCACCAAATCTTCCAGAAATACCAAGGGTTGCGTCGCGAAAGCGGCGCACCCCTTGGTGCTTGGAGGTCGCAAGTCCTCAGCGCTGGTACTCCGCCGCGGTGACATGTTCGAGCCAGGTCACGGCAGAGCCGTCCAGCATCTCGGCAATCGCGATATGGGTCATGGCGACGGTGGGGCTGGCGCCATGCCAGTGCCGCACGCCGGGGGCGAACCAGACCGTGTCGCCGGCGCGAATCTCTTCCACCGGGCCACCCTCGATCTGCATCCAGCCGAGGCCTGCGGTCACCAGCAGGGTCTGGCCCAAGGGATGGGTGTGCCAGGCGGTCCGCGCGCCGGGTTCGAAGGTGACCGTGACGCCCGAGACGCGGGCCGGGGCCGCGGCCTTGAAGGGCGAATCGAATCGCACCTGCCCGGTGAAATAGGATTCCGGGCCGCGGGACGAGGGAATGGTGCCGGCTTTGGTGATGCTCATGGCTCAAGGTCCTTCTGTTCTGGGCGCGGCCACGCTGTCGCGTTCGATCAGCTGCACCGGCAGGATGGTTTCGATCGGCACCGTAGCACCGCGCCCGGACAACATCGCAGCCATATGGCGGGCCGCAACCACCCCGGCGTCGAATTGCTGGATGCGCACCGTGGTCAGGCGCGGCGGGATCATGTCCAGAAAGGGCATGTCGTTGAAACCGGTGACCGAGATATCCTCGGGGCAGCGCAGGCCGAGGGTCCGGCACTGGTCGATCGCCCCCAGCGCCAGCCGGTCGTTGGCGCAGAGGATCGCCGTGGTGCCGGGATCGGCGCGCAGGATATCGGCGGCGGCACAGCGGCCATCGCTTTCGTCGAATTGGTTGGCTTCGATGATGATCAGGCTATCGGGGTCAATCCCGTTGCGGAGCGCGGCGGCGCGGAAAGCATCCAGCCGCAGCTGCCCGGTCGACAGCGCCCGCGGCCCGGCCAGATGGGCGATGCGGCGGTGCCCCTTGTCATAAAGCAGCGAGAAGACCGCGTTGATGCCCGCCGTCTCGTCGTTGATGATATAGGGGATCTGGGTCCCCTCGATCTTGCGGTTCAGCGTCACCACGGGCAAGCCCGCCGCCGCCGCGCGCACGATGGTCGGGTCATCCAGCAAGACGGCGGTGTGGATGATGCCATCGACGCCCCGGTCCTGCAAAATCTCCACCAGGCGCTGTTCGCGGCCCTTCTGGCTGTCGGTGTTCACGATGATCGAGGCATAGCCCAAAGGCTCCATCACGCTTTCGATGCCGCGCAGGATCGGCGGGAAGATCAGGTTGGTGATGTCGGGGATCATCACGCCGATCGTCATGGTGCGCTGGGTCCGCAGGCTGGAGGCGATCTGATTCGGCCGGTAGCCGAGTTTCTCCGCCGTTTCGCGGATGCGGGTGACGACATCTTCGGTCAGCGGCGTGTCGCGCTTGGGGTCCAGTGCCCGCGACACGGTCGAGACATGCACCCCGGTTGCCCGCGCTATGTCTTTGAGAGTGACACGTTTATTCATATACCCCCCGGGGTTCAATTTCCCCACTATAGGCAACCGAACCGCCGCACGCAAACGGTTGCATCTGCCATCTTGACGCAGATTGACCCAGTCGCTACGGTTTGTGCAATCGTTTGCGCGGCCCGAGCTGAGGAGGTCGGTCGCGCCATCGGGGGGAGGGGCCACGCCCAGATTCCGAACCGCCGGGGAGGGCGCTTTCGTGTCTGTCGGGTTGGCGCCTCCTCCCGGTGAAAAGCTTTCGCCGATCACGCAAACGATTGCGTGACATGTCCTTGAGGAGGAACGACATGAAGACCAAGTCAATGATCGGGGCGCTGGCCGCTTCGGCGCTGATCGCCGCACAGGCCCTGGCCGAGGAGGCGCCGATCAAGATCGGGGCCTCTCTGCCCCTGACCGGAAGCTTTGCCGTGGCGGGGACCAAGCACAAGCAGGGTTACGAGCTTTGCGTCAACCTGATCAACGAGCGCGGCGGGATTCTGGGCCGCAAGGTCGATCTGATCGTCTCGGACAACCGCTCCGATCCGGCCACCGCGATCAACCAGTATGAACGGTTCATCAATGTCGATGGCGTCGATGCGGTCTATGGCACCTTCTCCTCGCGCCTGACCTTTCCGGTCGCCAGCATCCTGGAAAAGAACGGTTTCGTGCATGCGGTGCCGGCGGGTGGCGCGCTTCGGATCTACAAGCAGGGCTACAAGAACCTCTTCTACTTTCAGCCCAATGCCGCGGAATATGTCGGTGCCTCGCTGGAAGGCGTGATCAAGGATCTGGTGCCCGCCGACAAGCCGCAGACGGCTGCGATCATCTCGGCCGATGACTTCTTTGCCAATGGCGTCTGGTCGGGGCTGATGGGCGAGAAGGTGATGGACCCTGCCTCGGGTGCCGAGGTGGCGGATCTTGCGCCGGGCTATCTGGCCGATGCCGGGATCAAGGTGGTCTTCCAGCAGAAATGGCCGGAGGAGGGCTTCAGCGACTGGCTCAACCTTGCCAACCAGGTCAAGCAATCCAAGCCCGACCTGATCATCGGCCTGACCGCCTCCGAGGATGAGGCGGTCGAACTGACCCGCGCCCTCAAGACCGTCCATGCCGAGGCGAAGATGGTTTACCTCAGCCAAGGCACCCAGGCCGAATATGCCGAGGGCACCGGCGACAGCGCCAATGGCGTGCTGGTCCACACCTCCTGGCACAAGGACGCGCCGTTTGAATCGGTGCTGGGCGGCAAGCCCTTCTCCAACGCCGATTATGTCGCGGCGCATCAGGCGGCCTATGGCGCCGTGCCGGACGAGGACAGCGCCATTCCCTTCGCCGTCTGCCAGGGCATCGAACAGGCGATGATCGGCGCGGGCAGCACCGACAATGCCAAGATGGGCGAATGGCTGCATGCCCGCACCAAGGAAGACCCGGTCAAGACCATCCTCGGCCGCTTCAACTGGGACGAGACCGGCCTGCCCAAGGACAAGCCCTTCCTGATGACCCAGTGGAAGGACGGCAAGTTGCAATTCGTCTACCCGACGGACGAGTTCAAGGGCGTGGCTGCCCTCACCTATCCCAAGGGCAAGTTCTGATCCTGTGATCCTCTGGGTCCGGCAGGTCCGGGCCCCTCCCCCCCTCTCGCGAAAGGACAGTCCATGCTCGACGTCAAAGGGCTCGGCAAGCATTTCGGTGGGATCAAGGCCGTCGACGGCTGCACATTCCAGGTCGAGCGCGGCTCGATCACCGCCTTGATCGGCCCGAACGGCGCCGGCAAGACCACCGCCTTCAACTGCATCAGCCGCACCGCCGTGCCCACCAAGGGCGAGGTCTGGCTGGACGGCCAGCGCATCGACGGGATGCGCCCGCATCAGGTGACGCGGGCCGGCCTCAGCCGCACCTTCCAGATCAGCCGGAACCTTTCGGACATGACGGTGCTGGAGAATGTGATCTGCCAGACCAAGATCCACGGCTGGCGCGACATGTTCAAGCCCGCCATGTCCACCGCCGAAATCGACAAGGCGATGGGAATCCTCGATTTTCTGGGTATCACCCGGATCGCCCATGAAGACGGCGCCAACCTCTCCTACGGGCAGAAAAAGCTGATGGACCTGGCCGCGCTGCTGATGAGCGAGCCGAAGATCATCCTGCTCGATGAACCCGCAGGCGGCGTGAACCCGACCCTGTTGGAGGAGATTGCGGGCCATATCCGCAAGCTGAACGACAAGGGCATGACGGTGCTGATCGTCGAACACAACATGGATCTGATCATGCGCCTCAGCCACCACATCGTGGTCATGGCGCAGGGCAGGGTGATCGCCCAGGGCAAACCCGCCGAGATCCGCGAAAACCCCGCCGTGCTGGAGGCCTATCTGGGCGGCGTGCTGGAGGAGGCGGCGTGATGAGCGAACTTCTGGAAGTCACCAGCCTGACCGCGGGCTATGGCGACGGGCCCTCGATCCTCGATGGCGCGCATCTGACGGTGCAGCCGGGCAAGGTGCATTGCATCATCGGCCCGAATGGCGCGGGCAAATCGACCCTGCTCAAGGCGATCTGCGGCATGCTGAAGATCCGCCAGGGCGATGTGAAGTTCAAAGGCGAAAGCCTGAAGGGCCTGCGCCCCGACCAGATCTTGCGCAAGGGCATCTGCTTTGTGCCGCAGGAACGCGCCCTCTTTCCCAAGATGACCGTGCGGGAGAACCTGCGGATGGGCGGCTATTCCCTGGCCGACAAGAGCGGTCTGGAAAAGGCCATCGACCAGATCGAGGAGCGTTTCCCGATCCTCGGCCAGCGCCGCGACCAGCAGGCCGGCACCATGTCGGGCGGCCAGCAGCAGACCCTTGCCATGGCGCGGACCCTGATCATCAAGCCCGATATCGTGATGCTGGACGAACCCTCACTCGGCCTCGCCCCGAAGATCATCCAAGAGATGTTCGACATCATGAAGATGATGGCCTCCGAGGGCATCACCATCCTGCTGGTCGAACAGAATGCCCTGATGGGTCTGCGCAATTCCGACTGGGGCGTCGTGCTCGACCTCGGCCGCACCCTGTTCGAAGGCCCCGCCGCCGATGTGCTGGCCGACCCGCGCATCCAGGAGTTGTACCTCGGCGGCAAACGCGCCGCCTGAACCGGAGACACAGATGGACCTTTTCCTCCAGACCCTTATCCTCGGCCTGGCCCTCGGCGGTGTTTTCGCGCTGATGGGGTCGGGGCTCAGCCTTGTCTTTGGCGTGATGCGGATCGTGAACCTTGCGCATCCCTCGCTGATCATCGGCGGCGCCTATATCACCTACTGGGGCTTCAAGCTTTGGGGTGTCGACCCCCTGGTGATGTTGCCGGTCGCCACCGTCATCATGGCCGCCATCGGCGTGCTTCTGTACAAGCTCGTCTTCGAGCGGCAGGCCAAATCGGCGAAATATTCCGAGATGACCGTGCTTCTGACCTTCGCCACCGCGATGATCGTCGAAGGTGCCTTGGGCGGCATGTTCACCAACACCCAGCGGATCACCTCGCCCGCCTATGCCACCGATGCCTTCTTCCTTGGCGATATCTTCATCCCCAAGGGCCAGCTTTACGCCGGGATCGTCTCGGTCGTGCTGATCACCGCGCTGGCGCTGTTCCTCAAATACGCCCGCTTCGGCAACGCGATCCGCGCCACCACCCAGAACCGCGAGGCGGCAGAGCTTCTGGGCGTCAACGTCAACCTCGTCGGCATCATGAGCTTTGCCATCGGCATCGGCCTCGCAGGTGCCGCAGGTTCGCTGGTCTCCTTCGTCTTCTCCTTCTTTCCGGCCAAGCATTGGGAGTGGATCTCGATCCTGATGTCCCTCGTCGTCCTTGGCGGCATGGGGTCGATCATGGGGACGGTCCTCGCCTCCTTCCTGCTCAGCGTGCTGGCGGCCTTCGTCGGGGCCTATATCGGCGCGACCTGGTCGACGATGACCTTCTTCCTCGCCCTTTTCCTGATCCTGCGCGTGCGGCCCCAGGGCCTGTTCGGCGAAAAACCGGAGCTTGCATGATGTCGCTGTCCACCGATACCCAGGCCGCCTCCTCCGTGCTGGAGGCCCGCCGCGCCCATAATGCCAAACTGGCGGCGAGCGCCGACAAGACGCGGGTCGTGCTGTTCCCCGTGACCCTGCTGGCCGTGCTTCTGCTGCTGCCGGGCCTGCAATTCGTCGGCAATTACAATTACCTGCTGCATCTGGTGCTGTTCGCCGCCTGCTATGCCACCATGGCCTCGGGCTGGAACATCCTGGGCGGCTTCACCGGCTATGTCAGCCTTGGCCACAACGTCTTCTTCGCTATCGGCGGCTATTTCGCGGGGATGATCTTTGCCCGCACCGGGATTTCGACCATCCTTCTGGCGCCCCTGGCCGGCCTCATCTGCGCCGGGGTCGGCTATCTGATCGGCTCGATCACGCTGAAGACGCGGGGGCCAAGCTTCATCATCTCCTCTCTCGCGCTGACCATGATCGCGGGGATCCTGTTCAACAACTGGGAGTTTGTCGGCGGCACCAATGGCGTCACGCTGAAGGCCAACAGCCTGCCCGCGCAATGGGCCAAGCTGCCCTATTACTACGCCTTCGTGCTGCTGGCGGCCTTCGCGGTCTGGTCCTCCTACCGGATCAAGCATTCGAAGTTCGGCCTCGGCCTGCGCGCAATCTCGAAAGACGAGATCAAGGCCGAAAGCGCCGGCATCGACACCCGCACTTACAAGGTCCTGGCCTTTGCCATCTCGGGCGCTTTCGTCGGCATGGCCGGGGCGATCTGGGGCGAGTATCTGACCTATATCCGGCCCAATATCTTCCTCGTCATCCTGGTCAGCGTGAACATGGTCCTCATGTGCATCCTGGGCGGCAAGGGCACCATCGCCGGGCCGGTCATCGGCGCCATCCTGATCATCGCCTTCAACGAGCTGTTCGTGGCCACCCTCGGCGCGTCAGAGCTGAACATCCTCGCCTCGGGCGCGCTGATGGTGATCGTGCTGATGTTCTTCCCCCTGGGTATCATCGGCACGCTGGCCCGCCTGCACAAGCTGCCCCGCTTCCTGAACTGGGATTAAAGCCATGGCCTTCACCCTTTACAACGCCCCGCAATCCACCTGCTCGCAGCGCGTCCGCTACACGCTGCATGCCAAGGGCCAGGGCTTTGCCGAACACAAGCTGGACCTTTTCGTCGGCGATCAGCTGAAGCCGGACTACCTCGCGATCAACCCCAATGGCGTGGTGCCCGCGCTGGTGCATGACGGGGCGGCTGTGATCGACAGCGCGGTGATCCTTGAATACCTCGAAGACATCCTGCCCGACGTGGCCCCCCTGCGCCCGAAAGACCCGGTCAAGGCGGCCGAGATGCGCGCCATGATGCGCTTCATCGACGAGGTGCCGACGCCCGCCATCCGCGTGCCCTCCTACAACCTGGCCTTCCTGCCGCATTTCCAGACCATGACCGAGGACGCCTTCCAGGCCCTGGCCGACAGCAAGCCCCTGCGGCGCGAGTTCCTTCTGAAGATGGGCCGCACCGGTTTCCCCAAGGCCGAGATGGACGAGGCCCTGGGCCGCCTGCAGCGCGGCATCGACCGGATGGCGCAGTGGTTGGCGGCGAGCGGCGGGCCATGGCTGATGGGCTCGGCGATCACGCTGGCCGATATCGCCCTGATGCCGGTCATCGTGCGGATGGCCGATATCAACCTCGACGGCATGTGGGCCGGCAAGCCCCAGGTCGCCGCCTGGCTGGAGGGCATCCGCGCCACCCCGGCCTTCGCGCCGACCTATTACCACGGCTCTCTCCTGACCGAGAAATACCCCCATCTGGCCAAAGCCAAACAAACGGCTGCCTTCGCCTGAAGCCAGCAGCAGGACCGCGCGAACCGGACCTAACCCAACCCTACGAGGCTCCCCATGGATTTCCATGCCACCCAAGACCCCGCGCTGACCCGCCTCATCATCTCCCGCGAGGAGGAGGTGACGCCCAAGGTGCTGAACGCGATGCAGAACACCGAGGACGCGCGCCTGAAAGAGCTGATCACCGGCCTTGTCACCCATATGCACGCCTTCATCCGCGAAACCAGGCCCACCGAGGCCGAGTTCGAGGCCGGCCTGCGCTGGATCACACGGCTGGGCCAGCTGACCGACGAAAGCCATAACGAGACGGTGCTGGCCGCCGATGTCTTCGGCATCTCGACCCTGATCGACCTGATCAACAACAACGGCATGCAGGGCGAGACGATGTCGGCCCTCCTCGGCCCCTTCTACCGCGGCGAAAGCCCGACATGCGCCTTTGGCGAGACCATCGCCAGGTCCAAAACCCCGGGACCGGAGCTTTACATCAAGGGCCGCGTCACCGAACTGGACGGCACCCCCTTGCAGGGCGCCACGCTCGACATCTGGCAAGCCTCGCCCGAGGGGCTTTACGAAAACCAGGACCCCGATCAGGCCGATTACAACCTGCGCGGCGTGCAGATGACCGGGGCGGATGGGCGTTACGAGTTCCACTCGGTCCGGCCCGCCGGCTACCCGGTGCCGACCTTCGGCCCCTCGGGTGACCTTCTGAAGGCGCAGAACCGCGAACCGATGCGACCGGCCCATGTGCATTTCATCGTCTCGGCCCCGGGTCACAAGACGCTGGTCACCCAGATCTTCACCGATACCGAGGAGATGATGGCCGCCGATGTGGTCTTCGGCGCCAAAAGGCAGATCTGCGGCACGCTGGTCGAACATAGGGAACCGCACCCCGATTACCCTCAGGCCAGGCTGCCCTTCTTCACCTGCGAATACGACTTCGTGCTGAAGCCCGGCACCCCGTCCTTCCCGATCCCGCCGATCTCCGGCAAAGCCAAGGCCGACAGCCATGTCTGAGACGCTGTTGAACAAGATCGCCGTGGTCGTCGGCGGCTCTGGCGGCATCGGCGCTGCCACCTGCCAACGGCTGGCAAAGGCCGGGGCCACCGTGGTCGTCGGCTACCGCTCCGGCCGCGCGAAGGCCGAGGAGTTGGCGCAGGCGCTGCCCGGGCAGGGCCATGTCGCCCTTCCGGTGAGTGTGACCGACAGCGCGAGCATCACCGCCTTCCGCGATGCGGTCATGCTGGCCTGCGGCAGGGTCGATATCCTGATCAACGCCGCCGGTACCACCACGCCGGTCGTCCATGCCGATCTGGAGGGCCTGACCGACGCGATCATCGACGAGGTCTTCGCCTCCAACTGGCGCGGCGTGTTTGCGACGATCCGCGCCTTTGCCCCGGTCATGAAGGCCTCGGGCGGCGGCGTCATCATCAACCTCTCCTCCATCGCGGCCTACAAGGGCTTCGGGTCGTCGGTGGCCTATTGCGGCGCCAAGGCGGGGCTGGATTCGATGACCCACACGCTGGCACTGGCGCTGGCGCCCGACATCCGCGTGCTGTCGGTCTCGCCCGGCGTGGTGGCCACCGGCTTCGTGCCGGGCCGCACGCCCGAACAGATCGCCACAGCGGGCGAGGCCGCGCCGCTCCGCCGCGTGACGCAACCTGAAGACGTGGCCGATACAATCTATGCCGCCGTAGCCCATATGCCGCTGTCCACCGGCATCCGGATCGCGGTCGATGCCGGAAGGGCGCTTTGATGCAGTCGAAAGTCATTCTCACCTGTGCGGTCACCGGCAACCTTGCCACCCGCGAAAACCACCCCCTCCTGCCCGCCACGCCGGAGGAGATCGCCACCGCCTGCCTTGAGGCCGCCGATGCCGGCGCCGCCATCGCGCATATCCATGTCCGCGATCCCGTCACCGCCAAGCCTTCGATGGACCTCGCACTCTATGCCAAGGTGATCGAGCTGATCCGCGCCCGCAACTCGGCCTTGATCCTGAACCTGACCACCGGGCCGGGCGGTCGCTATGTCCCCTCGCTCGACAACCCTGCCGTGGCCGGGCCCGGCACCACGCTTCTGCCACCCGAAAAGCGCGTCGAACATATCACGGCCCTCAAGCCCGAGATTTGCACGCTGGATCTGAACACGATGAACTCCGGCGGGCAGGTGGTGATCAACACCCCGCGCAACGCCCGCATCATGGCCGAGATCATCAAGAGCGCCGGCGTGAAGCCCGAGATCGAACTGTTCGACACCGGCGATATCGGCCTTGCGCAGGACATGCTGAAGGACGGCTCGATCGCCGGCCCGATGATGTGCTCGATCGTGACGGGGGTGAAATACGGCCTGCCCTCGACCCCGGATGCCATGGCCGTGGCGGCCCGGATGCTGCCGCAGGGCACGGTCTGGACCGGCTTCGGCATCGGGCGGATGGCTTTCCCGATGCTGGTGCAATCCTGGCTGCTGGGCGGCCATATCCGCATCGGGATGGAGGACACCAGCTTCATCGCCAAGGGCCAGCTGACCGCCGGCAATGGCGAGCTGACCCTTCGCGCCCGCGACCTGATCGAGAAACTCGGCGGCCAGCTCGCCACCCCGGACGAGGCCCGCGCCCTTCTCGGCCTGCCCACCTGACATTCAACCGGATTCCCATACGGAGACACATTCCATGAACATGCAACATCCCCCCCTCTCCGGCCCCGCGATCCGCGTGGAGGAAAAATCCGCCGATCTGGACAACCTCAAGCTTCTGCTCGCCGACACCCCCGCGCCGCGCCCGGGCCCAGGTCAGGTCCTGGTCGAGATCGTGGCGGCAGGGGTCAATCCTTCGGACGTGAAGGCCTCGCTCGGCCACATGCCCCATGCGATCTGGCCGCGCACCCCGGGCCGCGATTTTGGCGGCATCGTCCGCGAAGGCCCCGCCAACCTGATCGGGACCGAGGTCTGGGGCGGTGGCGGCGAGCTTGGCATCACCCAGAACGGCAGCCACGCCAAATGGATGGTCCTGCCGCAAGCCGCCGTCCGCGCCAAGCCGGAGAATTTCAGCTTCGAAGAGGCGGGCTCGGTCGGCGTGCCCTTCATCACGGCCTTCGAGGGCCTGCGCGAGGCTGGCGGCGTGCAACCCTGGGACAATGTTCTGGTCTGCGGCGCCAATGGCAAGGTGGGGCAGGCGGCGATCCAGCTTGCGACCCTCGCCGGGGCGCGGGTCTTTGGTGTCGAATACAAGCCGATGGATTACCTCGGCCATGCCAATGCCGCGATCGAGATGTTCGACAGCTCCTCGCAAGACGTGGCGGCCTTGATCCGCGAAAAGACCGGTGGGCATGGCGTGGACATCGTCTTCAACACCGTGGGCAGCCCCTATTTCGCGCTGGCCAATGCGGCGATGGCCAAACAGGCGCGGCAGATCTTCATCTCCACCTTCGACCGGGCGGTGGACTTCGACATCTTCAATTTCTTCCGCGGCCGCCACAAGTTCATCGGCGTGGATACGCTGGCGCTCGACAGCGTTTACGGCGCCAAGATCTTCGACAAGCTGAAGCCGAAGTTCGAAACCGGGCAGCTCAAGCCCTTTCCGATCAACCCCGCCGCGGTCTACCCTCTGGAGGATGCGGCCAAGGCCTATGCCTCGGTCCTGCGGTCGACGCCCGACCGCGTGATCCTGAAACCGTGATGGAGGTCACTCGCATCACCGACGCCCGGGGCTACAAGGCCCCGGAGCATGTCGACATGGCCTGCCTGCGCCTGCAGGGGAAAGAGGCGAGTGGCGCGAAATCGATGTGGATGGGCCTGTCCCATCTTCTGCCGGGCGGGCATACCAGCCTGAAAGCCTCCCGGCAGGAGAAGATCTACCTCGTGATCAGCGGCCAAGTGACCCTCAGCAACGGCGTCGAGGAGGTGACCCTCGGCCCCCTCGATTCCTGCCATTTCGCCGCGGACGAGGCGCGTGCCCTGCGCAACGACACCACCCTGCCCGCGACGATCCTGCTGATCATGCAAGAGCTTCCTGCCTGACCTGGCCCGCAGTCGCGCTGCGGGTCAGGCCCAGCCGGGCGAGGCCGGGCGCAATCTCGGGCGCCGACATGAACAGCCGCCAGAGCAGCCCGCTGCGGGCGTTTTCGATCATGCCGACGATGGGCCCCTGGTCAATCGCCAGATGGCTGCCTGCCACCCAATCCGCCGTCTGGTTGAAGGCGTCGTAAAAGCCCCAGTCGCCCCAAAGCCTGTCGCCCAGATCCTCGTGGTAATGCCTGAGCGCCGCCATCGACTCCACCGGCGTGTATGGCATCGAGGCCAGCGCCGCCGTGGGCGCGATCACCCCAAGGTCATTGGTCGGCGAAAAGGCGTTATAGCCCTTGTCGCCATCGCAGGCCGTCAGCCCCCAGGCCGGACCATAGCCTTTGAATCCCTTCGGATTGGCCTTGGCATAGGCGACATGGATCTGCGCATGGGCGCGGTTCTGGGCAAAGAATTCCACCTTGCCATCGTGAAGCCCGCGCGGGTCGAGGCCGAGAAAGCTGTAATGCGTGAAGAACAGGGGCCCGCCCCAGTCGGGGCCAAGGGGCAGGGGGATGCCCAGGAAGCTCTTGCCGTTGTCATAGGTCGTCGAGGTCTTCCAGCCGACCTGATAGGCCGCCGGATCAATCGGATGGGTGGGCGAGGCCGCGGCGAGGACGAAGGCCATCAGCCCCTCGTGATAGCCGGTGATCGGCAGACCCTCGCCCCAGTCGCTGCGGATGACGTGGTGGCCGGTGCGGTGCCACATCATCTTGGAGGGCGTGGGGCAGAAGGCCGCCCAATCCACCCCGCGCCACAGGGTGTCGATCTGGCGGGCGGTGTCGCCCTCGCCCAGCCATTGCCGGGCGGTCAGCAGGCCCTGCATCAGGAAGGCGGTTTCCACCACGTCGCCGCCATCGTCATTGGCCGAAAAGGCGATGGTCTGCCCCGTGGTGCCGTTCATCCAATGCGCAAAGGCCCCGTCATAGCGCGGCGCGGCAGACAGGAAGTTCACGATCTTCGCCAACCTTTGCCGCACATCGGCGGCGGGCAGAAAGCCCCGCTCCGCCCCGGCGATCAGCGCCATGATGCCAAAGCCGGTGCCACCGGTCGTCACCGTCTCCTGCGTGTCATAGCTGGTGGTGCCAGAGGACCGCTCCCGCGCCATCCCGCTTTCGGGATGGGCGAAGTCCCAGAAGTAGCCAAGCGTCCGGCGCTGGACCAGATCCAGCAAAGCCTCGTCCGAAAGCGCCATGTCAGCTCCTTTTCCAGTCAAAGCGCAGGGTGGCCACATCCTCGGCGGAGCGTCCGATCATCAGGTCGAACAGCCCCGGCTCCCAATCCATCGTGTATTGCGCCAGGCTCTCGCCCAGCGGATAGCGCAGGGTCTCCGGCGTCAGGCGGAACGTGACGGTCGTGGCCTCGCCCGGGGCAAGCGTGACCCGTTCGAAGCCGATCAGCTGGCGCCTTGGCCGGGCAGAATGGCCGGTCAGGTCGTGGAGCCAGGCCTGCACCAGATCGCTGCCCGCCATCGCGCCGGTGTTGGTCACGGTCAGCGAGACGGTCAGTTCCGCCGCATCGCGCAACGCGGAGGCCGAGGCGGTCAGGGGCCCATGCGCAAAGCTCGTATAGCTCAGGCCGTACCCTGCCGGGTAAAGCGGCGTGGCGGGGCTTTCCAGGATGCAGTCGGTGGTGAACTTGCGAAACCACGGGCGGCCCGCAGCATCGGTCGCGGTGTCGCCCGTGACGGTCACGCCCGCCCCGGTGATCGGCCGTCCGGTCGTCAGACCCTCGGTCCGATAGGGCAGCTGGCCCAGATGCCGGGGCAGGGCCTGCGACAGCCGCCCCGAGGGGTTGACCCGGCCGAACAGCACATCGGCCAGCCCGTTCCCGGCCTCGGCCCCCAGATGCCCGGCCCAGATCAGCGCATCGACCCGCGCCGCCTCGTGTTCCAAGGCCAGCGGGCGCCCGGCCATCGCCAAGAGGATCAAGGGCTTCCCCGCCTCCGCCGCGTAGGCTGAAACCGCATCGAACAGCGGGCGCTGCGCCTCGGGCAGGCCGATGTCGAGCCGGGTCGAGCTTTCGCCGGAATGTTCCTTCGCCTCGCCCAGACAGAGCACGATCGCATCCGCCGCCTGCGCCACGGCCAGGGCCTCTGCCACCATCGCCTCGGGGCTGTCGGGACCGAGCACGACCGAGGGCATGTCCCGATTGTGCACGTTCAGCCGCGCCGCAAGGGCGGGGTCGTTGACGATGTTGCAGCCCTTGGCATGGCGCACCGCCAGCCGGTTGCCGGCCGCCGCCGTGATCCCCTCCAGCAGCGTGACCGATTGGGACGGGTCCACGTCGATGGCCCAGGTGCCCTGCATGTCGATCCGGTCATCGGCCAAGGGGCCGATCACTGCCAGAGTGCCGCCCGCATCGCGCAGGGGCAGGGCGGCGTTCTCATTCTTCAAAAGAACCAAAGACTTCGCCGCCGCCTCGCGCACCAGCGCCACATGGGCGGGGGTGCGGGTCACGGCGTCGCGCAGGGCCGCGTCCATGCCGATATAGGGGTCCTGGAACAGGCCGAGGTTCCACTTCGCCTCCAGCACCTCGCGGGCGCGCTGGGTGATCTCGGCCTCGGTCACCGGACCCGCGCGGTAGGCGCCATAGGGGGCGTGGTAGAGTGCGGGGTTGGCCGCGCCATCGGCGGCAAGTTCGGCCAGATGGCGCAGGAAGGCTTGGGAGACGAGGTCGATGTTCACCCCGGCCTTGAAGGCCAGATAGGCCGCCTCGCGCGAATTGGCGGCGATGCCGTGGTTGACCAGCTCCGGGTCGATGGCGGTGAAATCGGTGACGATCAGGCCCTTGAAGCCCAGCCTCTGGCGCAGCACCTCCTGCAACAGGACGCGATGCGCGGTCACCGGCATGTCGTTGATCGTGTTGAAGGCGACCATGATCGCCCCGGCCCCGGCCTCGATCCCGGCGCGGAAGGGTTCCATCACGCGGACGAGCGTCGCCACCGAAGCCTCGACGCTGGAATAATCCCGCCCGGCAAGTGCGAGGCCATAGCCGAGGAAGTGTTTCAAGGTCGCCATGAAGCGGTCGGGCCGGGCCATGTCGCCATCGGCCCCCTGATAGGCCCGCACGATCACCTCGGCGATGCGGGCGCCGAGGTAGGGCAGCTCGCCATTGCCCTCGGCAATCCGGCCCCAGCGGGCATCGTGGCAGACATCCAGCATCGGCGCCCAGTTGATCGTGATGCCATCGGCCCGCGCCTCGCGCGCGGTCATCTCGTTGATGCGGGCGATCAAATCCAGATCCCAGGAGCAGGACAGCGCCAGCGGGATCGGCCCGCCGGTCTTGTAGCGCTGGATGCAGTCCTTGCCGAAGAGGAGGGGGATGCCGTTCGGCCCCTCTTCCACCGCCAGGCGCTGCAACTCGCGCCGGTCGGCCACCGTGGCCCCGGTCGAGATGCCGCAAAGCTCGCCGCGGCGGATCATCACTGGCACATCGACTGCCTGCGCCACGCCGGTCGTGTCGATCCCCGCGCCGGAAGGGTAGTTCAGCTGGCCGATCTTTTCCTTCAGCGTCATCCGGCCCAGCAGCGCGTCGAGGAAGGCGTCCCTTTCAGTTGCGAACGACATGGATCACCTCCCGCCGGTCATCGCGGCGCGGCGAGGGGATGCTGTCGGCGGCGCCGGACAGGTGCAAGGGCTCGCCATCGTGATAGGGCCGGACCGCGATCACGCCGCTGTCGATCTCGGCGATATAGTCATAGACCGGCTCGCCATTTGGCAGGTAGGGCATCTCCCGGTTGTGGATCGAGGAAATCACCGTCATCTCCTTGCAGGTGCGCTTGAGCGTTTCGTAGAATTCGGACTGCGCCTGCGGGTCAAGGCCCGCCGTCACCTCGTCCAGGAAGGCGATCTCGGGCTGGTGCAGCAGAAGCCCGGCGAGGATCAGGCGTTTCTTCTGCCCGCCGGACAGGGCGCGCTCCCAGGGGCGGCCGTTGAAGTTGCGCTCGTTCAGGCAGCGCAGCAGGGGGGCGCTGTCCAGCCCCGCCTCGACCAGAACCGCGGCCACATCGGCATCCTTGAAATCCGCCGCATCGGCAGAGCCGGCCACCAGCTGTTTCAGCGTGGTATCGGGCGTGCGCACCGCCTGGCTGGCGTAGAAGGGGCGCAGGCCCAGGGGCAGGTAAATCTCCGCCCGGCCATAATCCTGCTGATGCATCAGCGCGTTGAGGAAGGACGACTTGCCGCTTCCCGAAGAACCGACCAGCGCCGTCCAGGAGCCGGTGGGAAAGTACAACTCGCCCTCGGCGCGCAGGAAGGGTTCCGAGGCGGCCCCCTCGTGCATCAGCTCCAGCCCGAGGACGACGATGCCATCCTCGACCGGGTGGCGGTGATAGCTGAAGTCATGCACCCCGGTCGCCTGATAGAAGGCGCGGGTGTCCTGCACCTTTTCCACCGCGGCGGCATATTCGGTGATCCGTTCGGTATCGGCTTTCAGGGAGGCGATGGCGGGCGTCACATCGATCAGCCAGGAAAAGCCGGTGGTCAGCTGGCCGACGAGGGCCGCCGTGGTCACATAGGCCTGAAAGCTGATCTCGCCCTGGGCATAGGCCGGCAGCGCCAGGACCGAGGCGAGGACCTGGAAGGACAGCGTGCTGTAGAATCCCTGCAGCCCCATGAACCCGGCCTGCAGGATGTTGGACCGGTGCCAGACCCGGTCAATCTCGACATAAAGCGTGCGGTTGACCTTCTTCTGCACCGCCTCGCCCGATTGCGCGGTGATCTGCCCGGCGCGTCGGATCATGGTGTTGAGCTCGGACCGGAAGGCGCCCTCGGCCTCCTGGAAGTTCTTGTTCACGTCGCGCATCACCGCCCCGATGCGGGTGAAACCCCAGGTGACCAGCAGGGCAAAGGGGATGATGCCACCGAGCGTCAGCACGAAACTGGCCGCCTCGCCGAACATCTCCATCCCCCGGACGGGGGTGGAGATGCGCCACAAGGCCCGCGAAACCTCCCAGGTCGAGGTGACGACGGACAGGATGCCCATCGCCAGCCCGATCGCATTGCCGGTCATGGTCTTCAGGCTTTCCGCCTGGCGCTGGTCGATCGAATCCAGCCCCGGGATCGACTGCATCTTCAAGAGCGCGCCGCCCTCGTCCAGCGTGGCCTCGGTGAACTGTTCGTTCAGCCAGCTGCGCCATTGCCGCTGCAGGGTCTGCGACAACAGGTGGCGGAAGGCCACCATGGTGACTGACAGCGCCACCGCGCCGGTCAGCATCAGGGCCGCACTTTCAAAAAGGGCGAAGGGTTGCAGGTTGCCGGGGGTCTGGTAGGTCGCCTTGGCGTTCTCGAACGAGCCTGCGGCCATCGCGACCCAGACACCGATCAGGCTGATGAACCACGACAGGCCGGCCACGGCCAGACCCAGCGCCCAGGCCCGCCGCCACAGGGTCGAGCGCCAGTAGGCGGCGATCAGCCCCCAGAAGTCCTGCATGCCCCCGACCGCGGTGTGCGGGCCTGATTTGGCCGACACGGCGGGGGCGAATTCTTGCCCATTGGCCTGCGCGTTCACCGGTTTTCCCCGTTGGTCCTGCGGCCTTGGCTGCGCCGCGAGGTTCGCCTCAAGGGTAGTCTAGCCTGATTCCTTTTCGCTTCGCCTGCTAAATCGGCGGTTTTTCGCGCGGTTTGAAGAAAAAGTGACGGGCTTCTGCATGGTTTGTCCCTGGCCCCGGCGCCCGCTCAGACCAGCGCCAGCCGGATCAGCCAGGCCAGCCCGCCGACCACGCAGACGCTGGCGATGTAGAGGCCCACGAACCACAAGAGCCGGGCCATCAGTGGTACCCGTCCTCGGGCTTCACCTTGCCGCGGAAGACCCAGTAGGAATAGCCGGTATAGGCCAGGATCATCGGGATCAGCACCGCCGCCCCGACCAGGAGGAAGGCCAGCGAGGTATCGGGCGCCGCGGCCTCTTCAATGGTCAGGCTCGGCGGCACCAGGTTGGGGTAAAAGCTGACGCCAAGCCCGGCATAGGACAGCACGAACAGCGCCGCCGTCGACAGGAACGGCCGCAGGGCATCGCCGTCGCGCAGGCCTTTCCACAGCTGCCAGACCGCCAGCGCCAGCAGCACCGGCACCACCGCGCTCCAGATGCCGGAGGGCCAGCCGAACCAGCGCGCCAGGTATTCCGGCCGCAGGAAGGGCGTCGCAAGACTGACCGCGCCGATCAGCGCCACCAGCGCCAGCGCGAGCGGTCGGGCAAAGCCCTGCGCCCGGACGAGGATCGCACCCTCGGTCTTCAGGATCAGCCAGGTCGCCCCCAGCAGCGCATAGCCCACCACAAGCGCCAGCGCCGTCAGGCCGGAAAAGGGCGTCAGCCAATCCCAGTTGCCGCCGCCATAGGCGCGCCCGGTCACCTTGATGCCCTGCACCAGCGCGCCGAGCGCCATGCCCTGCGCAATCGCCGCCACCAGCGAGCCGGCAAAGAAGCCGAACTCCCAGAAGCCGCGCATCCTTGTGGTGCGGTGGACGAATTCGAAGGCCACGCCACGGAAGATCAGCCCCAGAAGCATGGCGATGATCAAAGGGTAAAGCGCGGGCATCACCACGGCATAGGCCAGCGGGAACACCGCAAAAAGCCCGCCACCGCCCAGCACCAGCCAGGTCTCGTTGCCATCCCAGATCGGCGCCACCGTGTTCATCGCCAACTGCCGCTCCGCACGGCCGTTCAGAAAGGGGTATAGCAGCCCGACGCCCAGATCGAACCCGTCCAGCAGCACATAGGCCAGGACGGCAAAGGCGATCAGCGCGGCCCAGATGAAGGCGAGGTCGAAGATCATGGCTTACTCCTTCGCGGCTGTGTGCGGGGCTGCGGGGTCGGCGGCAACGGGCGTGATCCCGGCGGTGCGGGTCGGGCCGATCTCGTCGATCTCGATCCGGTCGCGCGGGCGTTTCGACATCAGGCGCAGGGCATAGAAGGTGCCCGATCCGAAGACGAAGAAATAGGCCAGAACGAAGGCCAGAAGCGAGGTGGCGACCGCCGGGGCCTGCAGGGGCGCCACGCTATCCGCGGTGCGCAACAGGCCGTAAACGGTATAGGGCTGCCGCCCCGCCTCGGTCGTGATCCAGCCGGCCAGCACGGCGGCAAAGCCGGCCGGGGCCATCACGACGGCGGCGCGGTGCAGCCAGACCGCCGTGAAAAGCCGCCCCGACCAGCGCGCCCAGGCCGACCAGAGCCCGATCCCCAGCATCGCAAAACCGATCGCCACCATGATCCGGAAGGTCCAGAAGATCAGCGCCGATTTCGGGCGGTCTTCGGGCGGAAAGTCCTTCAGCCCCTTCATCGGCGTGGTCAGGCTATGGGTCAGGATCAGCGAGCCGAGATAGGGGATCTCGACCGCATAGCGCGTCACCTCGCCCGTGTCGTCGGGCAGGCCGAAGAGGATGAGGGGCACCTTGCCCTCGGGATAGCCCTCGAAATGGCCCTCCATCGCGGCGATCTTGGCGGGCTGGTATTCCAGCGTGTTCAGCCCCTGGGAATCCCCGGCAAAGATCTGGATCGGCGTCACGATCAGCGCCATCCACATCGCCATCGAGAACATGATCTCGGCCCCCCGGCTGTCGGGGCTGCGGATCAGGTGCCAGGCGCCGACGCCGCCGACCATGAAGGCCGTGGTCAGATAGGCCGCCAGCACCATATGGACCAGACGGAAGGGGAAGGAGGGGTTGAAGATCACCGCCCACCAATCCTCGGGGACGAACTGGCCCACCGCGTTGATGCTGTAGCCCTGCGGCGTCTGCATCCAGCTGTTGACGCTGAGGATCCAGAAGGCGGAAAAGAGCGTGCCGACCGCCACGATCGCCGTGGCCGCCATGTGCAGCCGCTCGCCCACCCGTTCCCGGCCAAACAGCATGATGCCAAGGAACCCCGCCTCCAGGAAGAAGGCCGACAGCACCTCGTATCCCATCAGGGGGCCGATCACCGGGCCGGTCTTGTCGGCAAAGACCGACCAGTTGGTGCCGAACTGGTAGGACATCACGATGCCCGACACGACGCCCATGCCGAAGATCACCGCGAAGATGGTCTTCCAGTATTCGAAAAGCCGCAGATAGACCGTGTCCCTGTGCCAAAGCCACAGCGCGTTCAGCACCGCAAGGAAGCTCGCCAGCCCGATGGTGAAGGCCGGAAAGATGATATGGGCCGAGATGGTGAAGGCAAACTGCAGACGCGCCAGATCAATCGCCGAGATATCGCCGAACATGGGGTTCTTCCTGAAGTCGTGAGACGCCCTGCATGGGGGGATGGGCGCAAATCTTGGCATCAGCCTGCCCAGAGGGGCCGGTCTTTGCAACTATGCGAAGGTATGCGGCCGCCCGATCCCCCTTGTGACGTCAGGGCAGAAGAACGGTTGCCCCGGTGGTGCGGCGGTTTTCCAGATCGTCATGCGCCGCGGCGGCCTCCTGCAGGGGGCGGGTCTGCGGTGCCGGGGTCTGCAGGTCGCCGCTGGCCAGACGGGCGAAAAGATCGCCGCTGCGGGACAGAAGCTCGGCCCGGCTGGCGATATAGTCGAAGAGCACCGGACGATTGGCCGAAAGCGAGCCGCCCCGCGCCAGATCGGCCAGGCTAAAGCCGGTGATCATTCCCGAGGATTGGCCGAAGTTCACAAACATCCCTCGACGCTGCAGGCATTTGAGCGAGCCGGCCCAGGTGTCCTGCCCGACAGAATCGTAAACCACCGCAACGCCCTGGCCCTCGGTGACCTCGCGGACCACGCTGACGAAATCCTCGCTCCGGTAGTTGATCACATGGGCATAACCGTGCTGGCGGGCCAAGGCGACCTTCTCTGCCGAACCCGCCGTGCCGATCGCCGTGGCCCCCAAAGCCTTGAGCCACTGGCCCAGCAACAGCCCGACCCCGCCCGCCGCCGCATGGACCAGCACCCGGTCGCCCGGCTGCACCGCATGGCAGGCGGTGACGAGGTATTGCGCCGTCAAACCCTTCAGCAGCGCGCCCGCGATCAGCACATCGGAAATCGCTTCCGGCAGGGCCAGAAGCCGCTCCGCTGGCACCACCCGACGCTGGCGATAGGCGCCATGCGGCAGGACATAGGCCACCCGGTCGCCGGGGGTGAGGCCGGTGACGCCGGGACCCGTCGCCTCGACCACGCCCGCCGCCTCCGCCCCGGGGATCATCGTGGGGGTGGTCCAGGGGTAAAGGCCGGAGCGGTGGTAGATATCGAGGAAATTGACCCCGATGGCCGTCTGCCGCAGCAGAACCTCGCCCGGGCCGGGGGCAGGGGTTGCGATGTCCTGCCAGAGCATGACTTCCGGGCCGCCGGGGCGATGGGCGATCAGGGCCTTGTCCATAGCGTCAGCTTTCGTAGAGGAATTCGGGATCGACCGGCACCTGCATCGCGGTCACCAGATGGTTGGTTTGCGCGGCCAGCCCGATGATCGCGACCAGTTCGGCATGCTGCGCCTCGGTCATGCCCTTGGCGCGGGCGGCGGCGGTGTGGGAATGGACGCAATAGCTGCAGCCATTGGCGGTGGAGACGGCGATATAGATCATCTCCTGCACCACGCGGCCCAGAACGGTTTCCCCGGCCATGACCTCCTTCAACCCGCCCCAGGTCCGCTCCAACAGCGCCGGGTCATTGGCCGCCGCCCGCCAGAAGTTGTTGATGAAATCCGATTTCCGCGTGGCGCGGATGTCGTCGAACACCGCCTTGACCCGCGGGATCGCCTCGGCCTCGGCATCGGTCAAGAGTTTCACGGTTGCCATGCTATCCTCCTTGGTGCGGTCAGTGGACCGCAGCATACATGATCTTTTCCTCGGTCGCCTGGGTCGGCGACAGTTCCTCG
Organism: Rhodobacter sp. P1_C2; assembly: GCF_056406375.1. Classification (NCBI taxonomy): domain Bacteria; kingdom Pseudomonadati; phylum Pseudomonadota; class Alphaproteobacteria; order Rhodobacterales; genus Rhodobacter; species Rhodobacter sp. P1_C2. Next base: position 33,414 of record NZ_JBFUAG010000003.1, on the reverse strand, counting down.
ACAATCCGGCCCTGACGGCAGACGAGAATGCGGTCCGACAGGTTTAGCACCTCGGGCAGGTAGCTGGAGATCACGACGACCGCGAGGCCGGCATCCGCCAGGCCATTGATGATCTGGTGAATCTCGGCAATCGCCGCCACATCGACCCCGCGCGTCGGCTCGTCGAAGATCACCAGACGCGGCGCCTGGACCAGACCCTTGCCGATGACGACCTTCTGCTGGTTGCCGCCCGAAAGCTCCACCACGCGGGCATTGTCGTTGATGGCGCGGATGTTCAGCTTGGCGATCCACTCCGCCGCGAGCGCCTTGATATCGGCCAGCCGCACCACGGTCGCCCCCGTCTTGGCCGCCGCCAGCGCGCCGCCAAACATGTTCTCGCCGATGCTCATCGTCTCGAAGATGCCTTCGGTCTTGCGATCCTCGGTCACATAGACGATCCCGTCGCGCACGGCCGGGGCCGGGGTGATGTAGCGCACCGGCTTGTCGTCCAGAAGGATCGTCCCGCCGCGCAGAAAGTCGCGCTTGGCGATGCCGGCGACGATCTTGAAAGTCTCGGTCCGGCCCGAGCCGATCAGGCCGAAGACCCCGGTGATCTGGCCTTCGAACACCGAAAACGAGGTGTTGCGCACCATCGCCCCCATCGAGATATCCTGCACCGACAAGACCTTGCGCCCAGGCTTGCGCAACGACGCATCGTCGCGCGCCTTGTAGATGCTGGCGGACAGGCTCCGCCCCACCATCGCCGCGATGATGCTGTCGCGGGTGAAAGTGGCGGTCTCCCCCGTCACCACCAGCTCGCCATCGCGCAGGATGGTGATGCGGTCGGAAATCGCCAGAGCCTCCTCCAGCGCATGGCTGATGAAGATGATCGACACGCCCGAGGCCTTGAGCCGCCGGATCAGCGCGAAGAAATGCCGCTTCTCCTCCGGTGTCAGGGTCGCGGTCGGCTCGTCGAAGATGATGACTTCCGCGTTGTGGTGCACGGCGCGGGCGATCTCCACCATCTGGCGTTTGGCCGCGCCCAGGGTTTCCACCATCGCCGTCGGATCGACGCTGAAGTTCAGGGATTGCAGGAACTGCTGGGTCGAAATCGTGATGCCGCGCAACCGGTTGAGGAACTTTTCCGACCCGAGGTACAGGTTCTGCGCCACGGTCATCGAGGGCACCAGCGAGGTTTCCTGAAACACCATCGCGATCCCCGCCGCCAGCGCCTCGTTCGGCGTGGCAAAGCTGCGCTCCACCCCCTTGTGAAAGATCTTGCCAGAGGACGCCTGCACCACCCCGGCCATCATCTTGGTCAGCGTCGATTTCCCCGCGCCATTCTCGCCCAGAAGCGCATGGATTTCCCCCTTCATCAGGGTGAAATCCACCCCGCTGACCGCCGGCACGCTGCGATAGGATTTGGAGATCGCCTCCAGCTTCAGGATCGGTTCCATTCAGCCCTCCCCCCCGCAAGCCAGGATGCAATCGCCACCCTTGGCGGCCACCAGAAGCCGCCCCTGATGTTCCAGAACCGAGGTCACCCCGTGCCGCCTGCCATTGGCCCGGCTGTGCAGCGCGTGCAGCGGCGCCAGATCGGCCCCAAGCCGCACCACCAGCCCTTGCGAGCGGGTCGGCGACCAGGCCTTGTGGACGCCCATCATCCTTATGCCGCCGCATTGCAAAGGCTCCAGAAAGCTTTGCCCGGAGGCGAGCGCCGGGGCGATCCAGAACGCGGGCGGCACCTCGGCCATCATGGCAAGGCGGTAGTGGGTTTCCTGCAAGACAAACTCGATCAACCGGTTGCGCGGGGCGAACAGCGCGAGCCAGGCCCCACCCCCATCGGCAGGCACCAGCCGCGCCGGATAGCCCGGCAGGCTTTCCAGCACCGCCTGCGGCCGCGCGCCCCCCAGCCGCAGCAGCCGATGCCGCCAGCTTTCGCTGACGATGACCCCCGCGCCCTCCGGCAAAAGCCCATAGGGCCAGGCGAGGCCGCCCGCTACCTTCCGCCAACTGCCCTCAAAGACCCAGACCGAGCCGGAGGCGTTCTTCATCATCAGATCGGTGGCCCATTGCGCGGGCTTCAACGTGGCCGAGCCATTGGCGAGCCACAGCCGCCCGTCCGCCCCGAAAGCCAGCGCCGTGATGCAGGCGACCCCTGCCGGCAGGGGCAGGGGCTTGCGCGCCAGAGACAGACTGCCATCCTCCAGCGCCACGGCCAGATCGCCCGAGGGGGAGACGGCCAATGCCGTCACCTCTGACCCAAAGCTTTGTACCACGCTCCCATCGGGCCGCACCAAGTCAGCGCCTGAACTGGCCAGAACCTGCCCTTGCCACAGCACCAGATTGTCCGGCGCGGGCATGGCGGCAAGGACCGGGGCGTCATCAAGCGCCGTGTTGGGCCGGAAGGCGCCATCCAGCGGCGGGATCGTCACGGCCTTGCCGCGGAAGATGTCGAGGATCGGATCGAAGATCATTGGCCCAGCCCCCAATAGGACTTCATCCCGCTCCACCCCTCATCGGCGCCTTCGATCGCAAAGCGCCCGATCCGGTTGTTGAAGATGCCGCCGATGAAGAGCTGGCCCTTGTGCTCGCGCATCGAGGTCACCATCGCATGCGAGGCGCCGGTGAGGTCCCCCATCGTGCCGATGATCCGCCCGGCCTCATCAAACTTCACCACGCCGCCGGTGTTGATATTGGGGAACAACCAGTCGTCCTGCGGAAGGCGCCGCGCCATCCGCTTGCGCATGCCGGGATGGCGCAGCGAAAGGTCGAAGGAAGGGGTGCGCATCCCGAGCCAGGCCATCCAGTAGCTGCCATCCGAGGCGCGGTTGATGTTGTCCGGATAGCCCGGCATATCGCGGATCACACACTCCGCGGTGCCGGCCTTCGGCCCTTCCAGCCAATAGCGGTGGATCCGGCAGGCCCAGCTTTCGGCGAAGAACAGCGATTTGTTGTCATGCGCCATGCAGACGCCATTGGTGTAGCGATAGCCGTCGAGCAGGGTCCTGGTGCTGCCATCCTTCGGATCGTAGACCAGAAGCCGCCCGGTGGCGCGGTTTTCGATACTGTCCAGCGTCCATTCATGCGCATCATAGCGCTTGGTGCTGTCGGTGAAGTAGATCTTCCCATCCGGGGCAATGTCCAGATCGTTCGGGTCGCGCAGGCGGGCGTCATCGACGATCGAGGTCAGCGAACGCGCGGTTTCCGCCGAAAGCTTGGTCACCACCCGGTCGGGGGAGATCTGGTACAGCCCCATCGCCCCGACGCAGGAAATCAGGTTGCCCTTGGCATCGAAGGCGAGCCCTAAGGGAAAGCCGCCGACATGGGCAAAAACCTCGGACCTCGTGTAATCGGGGGCAAAAAACCGCACGATCTCGCCATGCCGCGTGCCGCAATAAAGGTGGTCCTCGGCGTCGAGGATCACATCCTCCGGCCCCTCCAGCTCTCCCAGACCGATCGCATCGGCCTGCGACAGCCGGTTGTTGAGCGCATAGGGCGTGCCCGAGGTGGGCTCGGCCGATTGGGTCGGGCCCATAGCGAGGTAGACGGGTGCGACATAGACCTCGTTCAAGACCTTGTGGCGGTTCTTCAGCCAGCGGATGTCGATGGTGACGGCGACGGCCAGCAGCAGGCCCAGAACCATCTGGTTGGTCCCGGTGCCATAGCCCATCCGGATCAACCCGTTGGTCATCACCAGGACGATGATCGCCCCCATCATCCCCTTGGCGACCGACCCGCGCCCGCCACCCAGCGAATTGCCCCCGACCACGGCGGCGGTGAGCGCCGCAATCTCCAGCCCTTGGCCGGTGCCCGGCCCCGCGCCCGACAGCCGCGTCGCGATCAGGAACCCGGCGGCGGAGGCACAGAGGCCGGAGAAGACATAGGTCAGGAACACCGTCCGCCGCACCTTGATGCCGGCGTTATAGGCCGACCGTCGCGAACCGCCCACCGCCAGCACATGCCAGCCCGGGCGCGAGCGGGTGAGGGCCACATGCGTCACCACGCCCAAGGCCAAGGCCGCCCAGACCGGGACCGAGACGCCGAAGGCCGTGCCGTCGCCGATGAAATCCCAGACATCCGACTGCGCCGAGGACATCTGCACCAGGGAGGCAAAGCTCACCACCAGAATGTCATAGACCGCCCGCCCGATGATGAAGGTGACCAGCGTGGTCAGAAAGGCGCGCAGCCGCAGATAGCCAATCAGATAGCCGTTGATCGCACCAAACACCGCACCCACCGACAGCGAGGCGAGGAAGGCCACCCAGACCGGCAGGTCGAAGATGAAAAAGCTCGCCACCGCCGCAAAGGCCGACAGGGCAAAGATCGAGCCCACCGCAAGGTCGATGCCGCCGCCCAGCATCACCACGGTCAGGCCGGTGACGACCAGCGAAAACTCCCCCAGCTGCCTTGTGCTTTCCTGCAAGGACAGGGGCTTGAAGAAGCCCGGGATCAGGCTGCCGAAGGTGGCCACCGTGACGACCAGCGCCAGAAAGGGGATGGCGTTGTCGGTCCAGCGCTTGGTGAGGATCTCGCCGATCAGATGGTCGGGGACAAGGTTGTAGCGCCAGGCTTGCAGCCGCTCGCGGAGGTGCATCGGATATGCTCGATCAGGTCAAAAGAAGGCCCGGGAAGGGCAGGGGGCGCCGCAGGACCTGCGGCGCCCGGTCGCTCATTGGCCGGCAGCCGCCTGCAGGGCCTTCAGATCCCAGCAGGTGTCGGGTTTCAGGTCCGCCTTGGTCGTGGCCTTCAGAAGCGTGTAGATATAGGGCGAGGCGGTGCCGGGCTTCTGACCCGATTGCAGCAGGTATTTGATCATCGCGACCATGTCGCCGGATTCGCGTGCCAGATCGGTCATGACGACCGCGCCATAGGTGCCATCCTCCAGTGTCGCGCAATCGGCGGTCTTCTCGCCGCCACCGGTGGTGACGAGGAAGATCTTGTCGCTGAGCCCGGCATCGCGGATCGCCGCCGAAGTCCCGGTCGCATCGCCATCCCAGAAGTCGATGATGCCGCACATGTCGGGATTCTGCTGGATCATCGTCGTGGCCACATTGCGCGCGGTGGTGGCATCCCAGTTGCTGTCAGGCTTGGCCACGACGCTGAAATCCGGGTGCTTGGCCAGAACCTCCATGATCCCGGCATATTGGTAGAGCGAGGTCGCATTGACCTGATCGCCCTGCACCAGCCCGATCTTCTTGGACGAGCCTTCGCCGCAGCCCTTCACGACCGCCTCGGCCTCCAGCTGGCCCAGCTTGTTCCAGTCCGAACCCACATAGGCATCGGCGGGGAAATTGGCCGGATTGTCGATCAGGATCACATAGATCCCGGCGTCCTGCGCCTTCTTCAGGATCTTGGCGTAAGAGTTCAGGTCCGGCGACATCACCACCAGCACATCGGGATGCGGGTCGGAGGAGATCGCCTCGGTCAGCGCCTGCGCCCCGGCTTCCGTGCTCCAGTTCGGGTCGCGGGTGTCGAAGCTGCCGCCAAAGGCCTCGACCTCGCGCTTCAGGATCGCCGACCAGCCCTGGGCCAGGTCGAACCCCATGGCAAGCGGCACCAGCAGCACGCGCTTGCCGGTCAGGGCGTTGGAATAGGCGGCGGGGCCTGGGTCGTCGGCCATCGCCACCGGAGCCGTAGCCAGAAGCGAGGCGGCAAGGACCGCGGCGCTGATCAGGAGTTTCGCGAGCTTCATGTCATATCCTTCTGTGTCCGAAAGGCTGGGTCAAATGGGTCAGATGTCGCCCTGCTGGGCGGTTTGTTCGTCACGCGGGTTGATCACGCCGTCAAAGATGATCGCGGCCAGAAGGATCGTCGATTTGATCAGGTTCTGGTACAAAAGCGGAATGTCGATGATGGTCATGGCGTTCAGCATGATGCCGATCAGCGCCGCGCCATACAGCACGTTGCGCACGCCGCCCTTGCCGCCCGACAGCCCGATCCCGCCGATCACCGCGACCAGCACGATGTCATAAAGCAGGGTCGAATTGACCACCCGGCTGTTGATGCTCTGCAGGCTCGCCGCCGTCAGAAGGCCTGCCACAAAGGCCGCCAGCGCCGAGATGACATAGCGCAGCACCAGCATCGGCCGCACCGGAATCCCGATGTTGCGCGCCGCCACCGGGTTGTCGCCGGCATAATAGACAAAGCGGCCCCAGCGGGTGAAGCGCAGGAAAACGAAGGCCACGAAGGCGAGGATGGCAAAGAGGAAGACCTCCGGCGGCACGGTGGCCAGCCGCATCTGGCCCAGCATCTCGACCCAATGGCCATGCGGCACCGGAATGGCGTCGCGGTCGATCAGTTGCGAGCGGACATAGCCGAAGACGAAAGACCCGGAGGCAAGGGTGACGAAGATCGCCGGCACCTCGGCATAGGCGACCAGAAACCCGTTGACGAGGCCGATTACCACCACGAAGCCCAAAGCCAGCGCGAAGGCAGAGGCATCGGGCACCCCCTTGCCCAGCATCTGCAGATACCAGGCCACCGACATCGCCATGACGGCGACGATGGACAGGTCAATCCCGCGCCCGATGATCACCACCGCCATGCCGAGCGACAGGATTCCCAGAACCGAGACCGAACGCAGGATGGCAAGCAGATTGCCCGTGGTCAGAAAGCCCGGCAGGCCAATCGCCGAGACGACGAAAAGCCCGATGGCGATGGCCAGAACGATGCGCTCCTGGTTCAGGCTTTTCCAACCGAAGCTGCGTTCCATTCCGGTGCTGTCCCTGCTTTTCCGCGCATCGCGTCACCCCGCCGGAGCGCGCGTTTTGGTGATCCTAACGGGGCAGGAAACCATACGTCCAATGAATAATAGCGCTGCTGACCCATGCGGAATGAGCATGGATCGCGCCGCAGCCGCTCAGGCGATGCGCAGGGTGGCCTGGGTCTGGCTGGCGGCCTCGACCTGGCCGATATGGGCGGCGATGTCGGTCAGGAAGCGGCGGCCGTAAAGAGGCAGGGGCGCGCGGCTGTTCCACATGGCGCCGATGGCAAATTCGATCGGCGTGCCGCGCAGCGCAATCGCCCGCGCGACCAGCGCCCGGCTGGCCCCGCCCTGCGCCGAACCCTGTGCCACGGCGGGCACCATGGCCGAAGAGGGCACCACCGCCACGCCATTCCCCCCCGCCGCCATCGCAAACAGGGTCGAGGGCGCGCTGCTTTCCAGAACCACCTGCGGCACCGCGCCAAGCAGGCGACAGGCGGCATCGAACACCTCGCGCGAGGCGTGGCGGCGGTTCAGCGTCAGGATCGGCAATTCCATCAGATCGGCAATCTCCACCGGGCGCGGGCTGGGCGGCAGATGTTCGGCCGTGGCGACGGCGAGAAAGCCCAGCTTGCCCAAGGGCAGCGCCTCGAACTGCGCCACCGGGGCCGCGGGCATCGCGCTGAGGATCAGATGCAGATCCCCGGCGCGCAGCTTCTCGCCCAGCTCCGGCCCGCCGCCGTCCTCGATATGGATGTCGATATCCGGGTTGGCGGCGCGCCATTGCGGCAGGAAGTTCGGCAAAAACCGCTCGATCAATTGCGAACAGAAGCCGATCTTCAACAGCCCGGTCTGATTTTTCGCAATGTCATCGGCAAAGGTCCGCAGCGTCCGGTCGGCGATCAGCACCGCATTGACCCGCGAGAACAGCGCCTGCCCGGCCGAGGTGAGCCGCACATTGCGCCCGGCCTTCTCAAAGAGGGCGACGCCGAGCGAATCCTCCAGCGCCTTGATCTGGCGCGACAGGGCCGATTGCGTCAGGTTCAGGCGCTGCGCGGCGAGGGTGATGTTCATCGCCTCGGCAGCGGCCACAAAACCGGTGTAAGCCCGCAGATCCATGCCAATCCCTTCCTGTCCCGGGCCGAAGCCTAGGGCGCGGGCGGCGGCGCTGTCAATTCGCCCCTCAGGTCGGGTGGCGCATCGCCATCAGATGCACGACCGTATCGGCCAGCGACATGCCCGGCCCGTCCACCCCATCGGCGGTGCGGGTGTCCTGGGCGTAACGGGTGAGGACCTCATCGACCTCGGGCCCCGGCAGATCGGCGAGGCTGGTCAGGAACAGGGTCACATCATTGCCATCCGGCGTATCGGCGATCTTGGCGGCTAGAGCCTCCAGAGCGCCGGGTTCGCCGAGGCTCGCTAGGTACATGTAGTAATCCCAGGTGTCGCCCTCGCTATAGGGGGTGGCAAAGGTCCAGTCTGGGCGGACCTTGCCGCGCAGCTCCTTGCGCAGATCGATCCCGGTGCGGCGCAGGCCCGCGAAGTATTCGCCGGCGATCTTGCGGTTGTAGGGATAGTGCAGATAGGCCTCCCGGATCACCGGGATCTGGTCCGGCTCGAAATCGCTGGCATAGGAGGCGACGGTATTGGCGAAGGCGCCGAAGACCTGCGGATCGGTCAGGGCCGAGATCCGCCGCGCCACCGCCTCGGTCGCGGCCAGAACGCAGCGCCGGTCGCCGGCGCCTTGGACAAAGGTCAGAAGGTCGCTGCTGGCGGAGGATTTCAGATCCGCCTCCTGGATGCGGTAGACGATCGCGGGCGGGCAGACGTTGACGTAATCCATGGTCACTTCCGATCCATCGCTTTCCATTGGTGATAGCGCAGCTGATTGCGCACCGCCCGGTCATGCCAATAGCCCATCAGGTTCAGCGGGTCATTGCCCTGGACGTTCTTGGACTCCCGTATCTCGTCCGCCGTCGCATAGGGATAGGCCGTGACCGCCGGTTCGGTATTGGTGGCGGCCCAGGCCGGTGTCGGGTTCTGGCCGGCGGATTTGTAATTGTGCTCGGCATATTGGCCCGATCCCTTGGGGTCGCTCGGGTGGCGCAGGCTGAGGCTGTGGCCCAGCTCGTGCCCGCAGGTGGAGAAATAGTTCGGCGCCGTATCGTAGAACAGAAAGACCGAGGAAAACCCGATGTTGCGCGCCATGCCGTTGAGGTTGCAGCCCAGCGTCGGCACATAGAAGATCAGCTTGCGCGTCTTGTCGCGCGGTTTGGGGCCGGTGGGCCGGATCGCCAGCGCGCCATTGATCGCGCCTTCCAGCCCGGCCAGCAAATTGTTCAGGGCCGGGTCGTCGTCCTTGAAGGGCGCGCTGCCATCGGAAGGGTAGACCTTCGATTCCAGCGTCGAGATCCCGGCTGAGGCGGAAAGGTCGATGGTCCCCAGATCCAGCGTGCTGACCTTCAAGGCCGCCTGCCGGTAGATCCGGTTCAGCCGCGTGTCGATATCGGCCGCCGAATAGACCGCCGCCCGGGCGCGGGTGGTGGTGACCATGCAGATGTCGAGGTTGACCGTGGCTTCTTCCTTGCACCAGATGTGGAACCAGCCGATCTCCTTCCCGTCGCAGACCACTTTCAGCGTCGCCTCGCCCTCGGCCTTGCCCTTGATCTTGAACCAGGAATGCTGCGTCGTGATCTGGGCGGTCACCACCTCGGCCACGGTGGCGGGGATCACCTCATAGGTCGTATTGGCCAGACAGGGCACGCAGGGCGTATCGCTGAAGAGGAAGTGGATCTCCAGCTCCGCCTCCTGCCCGACCGCAACCGAGACCCAGCGCGCCTCGTCGCGGGTCAGCCGGTCGGTCGGCATCTTCAAGGAGCCCTTGGGCGGGATCGGGTCCCAGTAAGAGGGTTTCGGCGCCGCCCGCATGTTGGTCTTGTGGTCGAAGCCGAAGTAATTGGGCCGGATCTTGGAGCCTTCGAAGAAGGCGACATTGGCGCATTCGGGATGCTGGATCAGGTCGACGGTGGTCTTGGCGCCATCGGGGACCGAGACGGCTTTCTTCTCGTCCTTCTCCTCGTTGCCATTGCGCTTCTTGCCATGGCCGGGCTTGGCGGCGGTGATGTCATAGGTGCCGGGGGTGACCTTGCCGAAATCGGCGACACCGGTCTTGTCGGTGGTCTTGGTCCCAAGCGCGCCCGCCGTCACGGTGACGCCCTCGACCGGCTTGCCGTTCAGATCCTTCACCGTCACCAGAAGTTCGGCCACCGTCACGGGTTTCGGCTTGGGTCCCGGGCCGGGACCGGGTCCGGGGCCGGGCCCCGGCGGGTCGACCTTGCCGCCGCCGCCGCCACCGCCCTTGAGCAGACCGCGTTCCAGTTCGGCGATCCAGAGCTCACCCGCCATGATCGCATGGGCCAGGCGGTTCAGAAAGACGCTGCGGTTGCCGGAATGGATGCCCAGATCATGGCTCCAGCGCCGCACGGCAGAGGCGATCTCGTCCGGCATGAGGTGGATGCGCAGGAAGCGCAGGGCTTCGGCATGGTCATTGAACCTGCGCGGGATCCGCTCCCCGACCGGTTCCTGCCAGTTCATTAACTCAAATCGGTTGGTGCGGTCACCAATCCTGATGCCCATGAATTCAACCCGCCAGAGTATTCAACCCGCCACAGTACAGGTTACGTTCTACAATGCGGCGAGCCTATGGGCTTGACGGCACAAAGGCAACGCCGATCCGCGGGATTAGCCTTGTTCCTGCGCCCAAGCGCCGAAAGGCCACCCGCCCGCAAAGGGGCAGGTGGCCGCATCACAACCGGCTCAGAACGGCGAGTCGGGGAAGTAATAGGCCTTGGCATTGTCCTTGGTGATCAGCGTCGCATCCAGCGTGAAGGTGCCGCGCACCGGGACCTGGCCGTAAAGGCCCGCCACCGTCATCTCCAGCGCGGTGCCGACCATGGCCGGCGGGTAGAGCACGTCGACCGGGATCATCTTGTCGCCGTCCATGACCTTCTTGATCATGTCCTTGGACCCGGCACCCGCCACGACATACTGGATGTCGGTGCGGCCGGCCTGCTCGATCGCCTGCAACACGCCGACGGCCATGTCGTCATCCTGGCACCAGACCACGTCGATCTTGGGGAACTTGGTCAGGTAATCCTGCATGACCTTGAAGGCGTCGTCGCGGTTCCAGTTGCCGAACTGGCGGTCCAGCACCTTGACGCCCGAGCCTGCAACCGCCTTGTCAAAGCCATCCTGACGGGTCTGGTCGATCGGGATCGGCAGGCCGCGGATCACGACGACCTGCGCGTCCGGCGTGGTCGCCTTGATGTAATTCCCCGCCGTCTCCCCCAGCGCGAAATTGTTGCCCGCGATGTAAAGATCGCGCACGGAATCGTCGTTCACCGAAGGCGCCCGGTCCACGATGGTCACGAACGTGCCCTTGGACTTGATCTCCTTGATCGAGTTGACCAAGGGATCGGGGTCGCTCGGCAGGATCACCAGCGCGTCGATGCCCTGGGTTTCCAGGTCCTGCAGCGCGTTGGCCTGGCTCGCCGGATCGGGCGAGGTCTTGACGATGATGTTGAGGCCCGGGTGCTGATCCATCAGGATCTTGGCCACGCGGTTGGCATGGAACACCACGCCCGAGGTCCAGCCATGGTCGGCGGCCGGGATCGACACGCCAACGGTCATCGGCTTGTCTTCGGCGAAGGCGGCTGTGCTGCCCATCGCCAAGGCGGCGACGGTGACAAGGCTCATTAGTCCTTTACGCATTTTCTCTCTCCCTTTGGACAGGTCTGGTCTTGCAGTGCCGGGGCGACCCCTCCCCGGCGCTGTCGTCACGACTTGCGCACCAGTGATCGTTGCACCAGCATCGCAATGATGATGATCGCGCCTTGAATGGCCCCGATCAGATATTCGCTGATAAAATTCGACAAGAGCATGATATTGCCCACCAATTCCAGAATGAAGGCGCCGCAGATCGTGCCCCAGACCCGGCTCGCCCCGCCTTTGAGCGCGGTGCCCCCGATGACGACGGCGGTGATCGCCTGCAGCTCCCACAGGATGCCGGTGGTGGCCGAGGTCGACCCCAGACGCGGCACATAAAGCATCACCGCAATCGCCACGCAGACGCCCTGGATCACGAAGGCCGTGGTGCGGACGCGGTCCACCTTGATGCCCGAATAGCGCGCCACGTTGGCGTTCGACCCGACGGCGACCACATGCCGCCCATACCGCATCCGGTAGAGCACGAAAGCCGCAATCGAGGTCACCACCAGCACCACCACGATCGGCACCGGCACGCCGAGGATGTAGCCGAAATAGGCCGGCCGGTAGAGGTTCTGCTGTTCCGCCGACTTCAGGGTGATCGCCCCGCCCTGGCTCAGCCAGGTGGTCAGGCCGCGGTAGATCCCCATCGTGCCGAGCGTGGCGATGAAGGGCTCGATCTTGCCCAGGGTGGTGATCAACCCATTGGCCAGCCCGCACAAGGCACCGATCACCAGCGCCAGCAGGATCGCCGCCGCAATCGCGAGGCCCGGATCGGCGATCACCCCGGAATTGAGGAACAGGATCATCAGGCTGGCCACGAAAGCCACCATGGACCCCACCGACAGGTCCAGATCGCCCGAGGAGATGACGAAAGTCGCCCCCACCGCGATCAGCGCGATGAAGGCGCTGCGCGTCGCCACATTGGCAAGGTTGTTGAGGCCGATGAAATTCGGATTGACCAAGGCCCCGAGGATCAGCAACAGCGCCAGCGCCGCAAAGGGCGCCACCGCGCGCAGATCCACATCCTGCCAGCGCCTCTTGCGCGCCTCCGGCTCGTTCCCCGTCGTCATCTCTTCCCCCCTTACGCCACGGCTTTTTGTTTCAGGCCCGCCGCATAGCGCATGATTTCCTGTTCGTTGATCTCGCTGCCTTCCAGCACGCCGACGATCCGCCCCGCCCGCATCACCACCACCCGGCTGCACAGGCCGATCACCTCGGGCATCTCGGACGAGACCATGATGATGGAACAGCCCTCGCGGGCGAGGCCGGCGATGAAATGGTAGATCTGCTGCTTGGTGCCCACGTCGATGCCGCGCGTCGGCTCGTCGATGATCAGGATCTTCGGCGTGATCTCCATCACCTTGGCGAGGAGCAGCTTCTGCTGGTTGCCGCCCGACATCCGCCCGGCCACCACACCGGCATCGCGCACCCTTATGTCGAAGCGTCGCCGCGCCCGCTCCAGCGCCTTGGCCTCGCTGGCGGGGCTGAGGTAGCCCCAATGCCCATGCCGGTCCAGGGATTGCAGTGTCAGGTTGGCCGTCATGTCAGAGCCGAGGAGAAGCCCCTTCGACTTGCGGTCCTTGGTCATATAGACCAGCCCCGCCGCCGCCGTCGCCTGAATGTCGCCTGCCGGCACAAGGTCGTTGCCAATCCGCACTTCACCCGCAAGCCGCGGATAAAGCCCGACAATCGCCTCCATCAACTCGGTCCGACCTGATCCGATCATGCCGGAAAAGCCGAGGATCTCGCCTTTGCGCAGATCAAAATGCGCGTCGCGGACATGGGCCGTCGTCAGCCCCACCACCGACAGGACCCGCGCCTCATCGACATCGGGTTCGGATTTCTGCGGATAAAGGCTGGACAGCTCGCGCCCGACCATCAGCTGGGCAATCGACTCGCCATCCAGCGTGTTGGTCGCCGCCGTCTTGACCCATTGCCCATCGCGCAGCACCGTCACCCGGTCGGAAAGCTCCGTCACCTCATCCAGCTTGTGCGAGACGAAGACAAAGCTCGTCCCCAGGTCGCGCAGCTTGCGCACCTGCCGGAACAGGGCCTCGGTCTCATCCCGCGACAGGACGGCGGTGGGTTCGTCCATGAAGACGATCCGCGCATCGCGGCTGATCGCCTTGGCGATCTCGACCATCTGCTTGTCGGCCACCGACAGCGAGGAAATCACCGCAGTCTCGCTGATATGCGAGCCGAGCATGTCCAGCACGCGCCGCGTCTCGGCCCGCATGAACTTGCGGTCCAGAACGCCAAAGCGGGCGACCTCGCGGCCAAGGAACAGGCTTTCGGTGACGGTCAGATGTTCGGCAAGGTTGAACTCCTGATGGATCACCACGATCCCCAGCGCCTCTGCCGCGCCATTGGGCGGCAGCTTGACGCTGACGCCATCGAGGAAGATCTCGCCCGAGGTCGGCTGTTCGAAGCCCGACAGGATCTTGACCAGCGTGGATTTCCCCGCCCCGTTTTCCCCCATCAAGGCATGGATCTCGCCCCGCCGCAGGGTGAAATCGACGCTGAACAGCACCTGAACGCCGCTGAATGTCTTGCTGATCCGCTCCGCAGACAGCACGATGTCGCCGCGACCCAAAGCCGCTGACTCCATGACTTCCTCCCTCGCGGCTCCCCCCGCTGCCTCAGGTGTAAACCTTTGCATTTTTCATGTAAAGGTTTACATTGCCGGGACCGCCCGAGATTTTTACCGCCAGCTTTGCACCTGCAGCGAGGAGCGTGTAGGAAAGGGGGGTCAGCAGGAACAGGCCCCCAAGTGACGAACACTTCACCCGCCACCATCGAAGACGTCGCCCGCATCGCAGAAGTGTCGATCGCCACCGTCTCGCGCGCGATCCACCTGCCGGAGAAGGTGGCCGTCTCGACAAGGCTCAAGGTCAATCAGGCGATTGCGCTGACCGGCTACACCACCAACGCCATGGCGCGCAGCCTGCGCCTGGGCAAGTCGAACATGATCCTCGTCGTGGCGCCCGACATTGGCGACCCGAATTTCTCCAGCATTCTCGTGGGGTTGGAGAATGAGGCCCGCGCCCATGGCTATGGCGTGCTGATCGGCCATACCCAGAACGATGCGCAAAGGGGGGTGGAGTATCTGAAGTTCTTCTCCTCCAACCAGGCGGCCGGGATGATCCTTTTCACCGGCATCCTGCCCTTCGGTCACCAGTCGATGACGGCCAAGCTGCCGCCGACGGTCGGCGTCTTCGAGCCGGTCTTCAACGGCGGCATTCCCTATGTCGGCGTCGATGACATCGGCGGCGCGCGCAAGGCGGTGGACCTGCTGATCTCCGAAGGTCACCGCAAGATCGCCTTCATCGGCGCGGCGCGCAACCGGCTGGCCTATCAGCGCCGGCTGATCGGCTGCGAGTCGGGGCTCGATGCGGCGGGCATCCCCGCCGAAAGCCGCATCGTGATGGAGGGCGACGGCACCATCGAAAGCGGCCGCCTCGCCGTGGACCGGCTGTTCCTGCGCGACACGCTGCCGACCGCCTTCATGTGCGTGAACGACCAGACCGCCATCGGCGTCATGCTGGGCCTCGCCGCCCGCGGCTATGACGTGCCGCGCGATTTCTCGGTCACCGGCTTTGATGACGTTCCGCAGGCTTCCTACATGTCGCCCGGCCTGACGACGATCCGTCAGCCACGCGGCATGATCGGCAAACACGCGATGGCGCTTCTGTTGCAGCTTTTGGGCGAGGGCGAGCCGGCGGAGACGGAAATCCTCCTCCTCCCCGACCTCGTCGTGCGCAATTCGGTCGGCCCGCCGCGCAAGATCTAGAGCCCCGTGCCGCAACGTCACGGCCGGAAGGCAGGCCCATGCCCTTGCCCCGCAAGGGCCTTGGGAACAGCGTGAGGCAGCTGTTTTCAGGAGATTGCCATGACCCGTTCCGTCATCATCGCCTCTGGCGTCCGCACCGCCATCGGTGACTTTGCAGGCGCGCTGTCCGGCATCAGCCCCGGTGATCTCGGCGCCGCGGTCGCGAAAGAAGCCATCCTGCGCGCGGGATGTGTCGGCGCCGATATCGGCCAGACGGTCTTCGGCCATGTCATCCACACCGCGCCCGAGGATATGTATATCTCCCGCATCGTCGCCATGCGGGCCGGCGTGCCCGAGACCGCCCCGGCGCTGACCCTCAACCGGCTCTGCGGTTCGGGCCTGCAGGCGGTGGTGACGGCGGCAGAGCAGATCCTGCTCGGCCATGCCGAGATCACCCTGGCCGGCGGCACCGAAAGCATGAGCCGGGCGGGCCATCTGATCACCCAGGGCCGCAGCGGGCAGAAGATGGGCGATATGAAGGCCGTCGACATGATGCTGGGCGCCCTGACCGATCCTTTCGGCAATGGCCATATGGGCATCACGGCGGAAAACGTGGCGGCCAGGGGCCAGATCGACCGCGCCACGCAGGATGCCTTTGCCGTCGAAAGCCACAGGCGGGCAGCGCAGGCCATCGCCGAGGGGCGCTTTGCCTCCCAGATCCTGCCGATGACGGTGAAGAAGGGCCGCGCCGATGTGATCTTCGAGGCCGACGAACATGTCCGCCCCGGGGTGACGCTCGCCGATATGGAAAAGCTGCGCCCGGCCTTCGCCAGGGACGGCTCGGTCACCGCAGGCAATGCTTCCGGCCTCAATGACGGGGCCGGGGCGCTGGTCCTGATGGACTCTGCCGTGGCCGAGGCGCGCGGGGTGAAGCCCTTGGCGCGGATCGTCGCCCATGGTCTGGGCGGGGTCGCGCCCGAGGTCATGGGCCTTGGCCCCGTTCCCGCCGTCAAGCAGGCCCTGTCGCGGGCCGGGCTGACGGTGGCCGACCTCGATGTCATCGAATCCAACGAGGCTTTTGCCGCCCAGGCCTGCGCCGTGGCGCAAGAGCTGGGCTTTCCGGCCGAAAGGACCAATCCCAATGGCGGGGCGGTGGCGCTGGGCCATCCGATCGGCGCATCGGGGGCGATCATCCTGATCAAGCTGATCCACGAATTGCAGCGGACCTCTGGCCGCTATGGTCTGGCGACCATGTGCATCGGCGGCGGGCAGGGCATTGCCGTGGTCGTCGAAAACCCCAAGGCGGGCTAGGGCTTACCCCTCCGCCGACAGGGCCAGAAGGCGCGACCAGAAGGCCATCTCCACCGGCCCGGCCGCACCATGCAGCCGGGCGGCGCGCACCAGAAGCGGGCAGCTCGGCAGGCTGGGCGACAGATCGCAGAGCCTGCCGCTCGCCAGCCGCTCCGCCGCCAGCGATTGCGGCACCCAGGCCACCGCCACGCCCACCGTCGCCATCTCCAGCGCGGCCAGCGTCAGGGCGGTTTCGGCCATCGGTACCGGGGTCAGATGCGGCGGCAGCTGCGGCAGGATCCGCCCCTCCATCACCTTGCCGAAGGAGACATCGCCCGGATAGGCCACATAGGGCAGCTCGCCCCGCGCCACCGGGGCACTGGCAAAGACCGGGATCAGCCGATCGGTGCCGAGGGTGACCACATCCAGATAGGCGTCGCTGACGTCGATCTTCTCCTCCGGCACCTGATAGAAGATCGCCACATCGGCCTGCCGCGAAAGAAGCAGGCCGAAGCACTCGTCGAGGTTGGCCGAGCGCAGCCGCACATAGGTCTCTTCGCCGCTTTTCTGGATGCCCTGGATGATCGCCGGGGTGAAGGAGGTGGCCAGCGAGTGCTGGCTGGCAATCACGACCTTGTTGTTGGCGATTCGGTCGCCGCGCCGCAGGTCCACCACCAATTGGCGCAAGGAAGCGGCAAGCTGCGCAATTTGTTCGCTTTGCGCCAGGGTGGTGGGCCGCAGAACCACCGGCTTGTGGCTTCTGTCGAACAATTCGACGCCGACATGCTCTTCTATCTGCCGCACGCGCCGCGAAAAAGCCGACTGAGTCAGCCGGCGTTTTTCGGCTGCGCCACTGAAGGAACCGGTCTGGGCAATCGCCAGGATATCCTCAAGCCATTCCAACTGCATGACAGACCTCAAGTTGCAATTCTTGCAAGATATATGGAAAATTTCGCATTTGCTATTTGATTATGCCCGATCAATGCTCGTCTTGCGCAAGTTAATTCAAGGACGCTGCCATGCATCTCGCCCGCTTTCCCCGTGTCTTCCTGGCCCATCTGCCGACGCCTCTGGAAAAGCTTGACCGCCTGTCGAAGGAATTGGGCGGGCCGGAAATCTGGATCAAGCGCGACGATTGCACCGGGCTGTCGACCGGCGGCAACAAGACCCGCAAGCTGGAGTTTCTGATGGCCGAGGCTTTGGCTGCGGGGGCCGATACGGTGATGACGCAAGGCGCCACCCAGTCCAACCACGCCCGCCAGACTGCCGCCTTTGCGGCCAAGCTCGGCCTCGCCTGCCATCTGCTGCTGGAGGATCGGACCGGCTCGAACGACGGCAATTACAACGGCAATGGCAATGTGCTTCTGGACCATCTGCACGGGGCGACCACCTCCAAACGCGCCGGCGGCATGGACATGCAGTCCGAGATGGAGGCGGTGGCCGAAAAGCTGCGGGCCGAGGGGCGGAAGGTCTACCTCATCCCCGGCGGCGGGTCGAATGCGACGGGCGCGCTGGGCTATGTGAACTGCGCCTTCGAGCTGGTCGGTCAGGCCAATGACCGCGGCCTTGCGATCGACCATATCGTCACCGCCACCGGCAGCGCGGGCACCCAGGCCGGCCTCATCACCGGGCTGAAGGCGATCAATGCGGGCATTCCCCTGACCGGGATCGGCGTGCGGGCGCCCAAGGACAAGCAGGAGGCGAGCGTCTTCGCCCTGGCCCAGAAAACCGCCGAAAAGCTCGGCTGCCCCGGCGTCGTGCAACGCGCGGATGTGGTGGCCGATTCGAGCTATGTCGGCGCCGGCTACGGCGTACCCCGCGCCGACACGCTGGAGGCGATTGCGATGTTCGCCCAGCTGGAAGGCATCCTTCTCGACCCGGTCTATTCCGGCAAGGGCGCGGCGGGGCTGATCGACTATTGCCGCAAGGGCCATTTCAAGAAGGGCGAAAGGGTGGTCTTCATCCACACCGGCGGTTCGGCGGCGCTTTTCGGCTATGACGCGGTCTTCGCGGAAAGCTCCAAGGCGCTGGTGGTCGCCTGATCCGATGAACCAGACGCCCACACCCCTGGCACCTCAAAACCCGACCGCCCCGCGGCGGGTCGGGATTCTGGGCGGCATGGGGCCGGGCGCCACGATCCTGATGATGCAGAAGGTGATGGGCGCGGTGCGGGCGTCGGATGACGCGGACCATATCCCGCTGATCGTGGACCAGAACCCGCAGGTGCCCTCGCGCATCTTGCACCTGCTGGAAGGGGGCGGCGAAGACCCCGGCCCGGTGCTAGCCGCGATGGCCCGCCGTCTGGAGGCCGCCGGGGCCGAGGCGCTGGCCATGCCCTGCAACACCGCCCATCACTATGCCGCTGCGATCCGGGCGGCGGTCAAGGTGCCCTTCATCGACATGGTGGCGCTTTCGGTCGCCCATGCGGCACAGCTTGCGGGCGCGGGCGGCACGGTTGGCATCCTCGCCTCCCCCGCCGTGCGCAAGGTCGGTCTCTTCGAGGCGCCCTTCGCCGCCGCCCATCTGACCCCGCTTTACGCCGAGGACGAGGCCGCCACCCTCGCCGCGATCCGCGACATCAAGGCCCATGGCGCCACCGAAGACGCGCGCCAGACCCTCTTGGCCGCCTCCGCCGCCCTTCTCGCCCGCGGCGCCCGCGTCCAGATGATCGCCTGCACCGAGTTTTCGCTCATCGCGGATTCGGTCGCGCCACAGGTGCTGGCTTTTGATACGCTGGACATCGTGGTGGCCGCGATTGCAGACTTTGCCGTGACGAGACCCCGACCCGACCAAGACCCATAAGAACAAAACCGACCCAACAAGGAGCCCTGCCCATGAAACTCCCGACCCGACTTCTGGCGCTTGCCGCCTCTGCCATGATGTTCGCCAGCGCCGCTTCCGCCGAAAAGATCATCATCGGCCATTTCGGCAACCCGACGCCCATGCAACTGCTTTCCACCTCTGACACGCTGGCCAAGGAAACCGGCTGGGACATCGAATGGCGCAAGTTCGATTCCGGCACCGATGTCATCGCGGCGATGGCCTCGGGCGATGTGGTCCTGTCCGAGCTTGGCTCTTCGCCCCTGGCGATTGCCGCCAGCCAGGGCGTGGATCTGCAGCTGATCGCCTATTCCGACGTGATCGGCAAAGCGGAATCGCTGATCGCCCACAACGGTTCGGGGATCGAGAAGGTCGCCGACCTCAAGGGCAAGCGCATCGCCGTGCCGGTGGGTTCCACCGCGCATTTCTCGCTGATGGGCGCGCTGCAGCATGAAGGCATCGCCGAAACCGACGTGACCATCGTCAGCATGAAGCCCGACCAGATCGCGGCATCGTGGGATCAGGGGGTGATCGACGCCGCCTGGATCTGGCAGCCGGTGCAATCGCAGATCCTGAAGTCGGGCAAGCTGATCATCGGCGCCGACCAGACCGCCGAATGGGGCTTTCCGACCTTTGACGGCTGGGTCGTCGACCGCAAGTTCGGCGAGGCGAACAAGGACAAGATCGTGATGTTCCTGAAAGAGATCGACAAGGTCAACGCAAGCTACCTGAAAGACCCCGCCGCCTGGACCGCCACCGCGCCGGAAGTGATGGCGCTGGCCAAGGCCACCGGTGCCGATGCCTCCCAGGTGCCGGACATCCTGCAAGGCTTCACCTTCCTGCCGATGGCGACCCAGGCCAGCGACACCTGGCTTGGTGGTGCTGCCGCCAAGATCAAGGCCACGGCCGAGTTCCTGAAAGGCGCCGGCCGGATCGACGCCACCGCCGATGACTATTCCGCCTTCGTGACCCCGGCCTATGCCGAAGCCGCCGCGAAGTAAGCCATTTGCCCTGCCCGGGACCGCCCGGGCAGGGAGACCATCTGAAAGGGAAAGCGGCTCATGGCGCTGAAAATCGACAGTGTTTCGGTTGTCTATCCGGCAGCGGACGGCCGCCCGCCGGTCTCCGCGCTGAGCAAGATCGACCTGGAAATTGCCGAGGGCGAATTCGTCGTGGCGCTGGGCGCCTCGGGCTGCGGGAAATCGACGCTGCTGAACCTGATCGCGGGGTTTCTCTCGCCCTCTTCGGGCGCGCTGACGCTGGACGGCCAGCATGTCGCGGGCCCCGGTGCCGACCGTGCCGTGGTGTTTCAGAAACACGCGCTGCTGCCCTGGCTGAACGTGCTGGACAACGTGGCTTTCGGCCTGCAGATCCAGGGCATCGGCAAGGCCAGGCGCCACGAGGTCGCCAATAAATTCGTGGGCCTTCTGGGGCTGGACGGCTTCCAGAACTCGCCCGTCTACAAGCTGTCGGGGGGGATGCAGCAGCGCGTCGGCATTGCCCGGGCGCTGACCTGCGACCCGAAGATCCTCTTGATGGATGAACCCCTTGGCGCGCTTGATGCCCTGACGCGGGAAAAGGCGCAGGAGCTGATCCTGAACATCTGGAACGACACCGCGAAGTCGATCTTCTTCATCACCCACAGCGTCGAAGAGGCGCTGTTCATGGGCACCAAGCTGGTCGTCATGTCGCCGCGCCCGGGCCGGATCACCCATCTGTTCGACCTGCCCTTCTCGCGCCGCTTTCTCGACGGGATGCCGGCGCGGCAGGTCAAGGCCTCGCCCGAGTTCATCGCGATGCGGGAAGAGGTGCTGAAGATCATTTTCGCCGATGAGGAGGCCGTGGCATGACCGACCAACCCATCCTGCAGAAGGCCCCCGGCCTCTGGGCCCGCGTCTCGCGCGCAAGGCCCACCAAACCGGGCGAGATCTACGGCGTGCCGGGGCAGGGCAGCTCGCTCTGGCTTTCGGCCTTCTCGATCGCGCTGTTCTTCTTCGTCTGGTGGCTGGTCACCTATATGGGCTGGGTCAAGCCGCTCTTCGTGCCGGCGCCGATGGCCATCGTCACCAAGTTCATCGCGATCTGGAACACCGGCTTCACCGGCACGCCGTTTCTGGACCATCTGACCATCTCCACCCTGCGCGTCTTCGGCGCCTTCCTTCTGGCCTGCGTGATCGGCCTGCCGCTCGGCCTCGCCATGGGCATGAGCCCCCTGATGCGCGGCCTCTTCGACCCGCCGATCGAGTTCTACCGCCCGATCCCGCCCTTGGCCTATCTGCCCCTGATGATCATCTGGTTCGGCATCGGCGAGACCTCGAAGGTGCTGCTGATCTTCCTCTCGGTCTTTGCCCCGGTCGTGCTCGGCGCGCGCTCGGGCGTGAAATCGGCGGCGATCGAACAGATCCACGCCGCCTATTCCTTCGGCGCCACCCGCTGGCAGGTGATGCGCTATGTCATCATGCCCTCGGCCCTGCCCGAGATCCTGACCGCCATGCGCATCGGCATCGGTTTCGGCTGGACCACCCTGGTTGCGGCCGAGATGGTCGCCGCCACCAAGGGCCTTGGCTACATGGTGCTGTCGGCCAGCCAGTTCCTGCAAACCCCGGTGGTGATCATGGGCATCTTCGTGATCGCCATCATCGCCTTCGCCTTCGACCTTTTGATGCGCTTTGTCGAGCGCCGCCTCGTGCCCTGGAAGGGCCGCATGTAACCGGAAAGCCAAACCCATGATTTACCTCAAGAAAGCCGGTCGGACTGCCGAGACGGGCCAGGAAGACGTGCGCGCCGTCGTAGCCTCCATGCTGGCCCAGATCGCCGCCGAGGGCGAGGAGGCCGCCCGCCGCTTCGCCCGCGATCTGGACGGCTGGGAGGGCGAGATCGTGGCCTCGCCCGAGGTGCTGCGTGCCGCCGCGGCCCAGGTGCCCGAAAGGCTGAAGGCCGATATCCGCTTTGCCCATGACAACGTCCGCCGCTTTGCCGAGGCGCAGCGCGCCACCGTCACCGATTGCACGGTGGAGATCCTGCCGGGCCTGATGGCGGGGCAAAAGCAGATCCCGGTCTCGGCCGCGGGCTGCTATGTGCCGGGCGGGCGTTACAGCCATGTGGCCAGCGCCATCATGACGATCACCACCGCCAAGGTGGCAGGCGTCCCCCATATCGCCGCCTGCTCGCCGCCGCGTCCCGGCCAGGGCATCCCGCCCGCGATCCTCTATGCGATGGACCTTTGCGGCGCGGATGTGATCCTGAACATGGGCGGCGTGCAGGGCGTGGCCGCCATGGCGAACGGTCTCTTCGGCCTGCCCAAGGCCGATATCCTCGTCGGCCCCGGCAACCAGTATGTCGCCGAGGCCAAGCGCATCCTTTACGGCCAGGTCGGCATCGACATGTTCGCCGGCCCCACCGACAGCATGGTGGTGGCCGATTCCGGCGCCGATGCCGAGATGGTGGCCTATGACCTCGTCGGCCAGGCCGAGCATGGCTACAACTCCCCGGTCTGGCTGGTCACCTCCGATGCCGCGCTGGCCGCCCAGGTTGTGGGCCTGGTGCCCCGGCTGATCGAGGCTTTGCCCAAGCTCAACCGCGACAGCGCCCGCGCCGCCTGGGCCGATTTCGCCGAGGTCATCCTCTGCGACAGCGCCGAGGAAATGGCCCAGGTCGCCGACCATTTCGCCCCCGAACATTTGCATATCCAGGCCCGCGATCTCGACTGGTGGCTGGGCCGCCTGCGCTCCTATGGCTCGCTGTTTTTGGGGGAGGAGACGACCGTGGCCTTTGGCGACAAGACCTCCGGCCCCAACCACGTCCTGCCGACGTCGGGTGCTGCGCGCTATACCGGCGGCCTCTCGATCCACAAGTTCATGAAGACCGTCACCTGGCAACGCGCCACCCGCGCCGCCGCCCGCCCGCTGGCCGAGGCCACCGCCCGCATCTCGCGGCTGGAGGGGATGGAGGGCCACGCCCGCTCCGCCGACATCCGTCTGGCCAAGTTCTTCCCCGGTGAGGTCTTCGATCTGACCGCCAGCGACTTGGCCACTCCCGATCTGGCCGCCCCCGACCTGGCATCATGACCGGCCTCGCCTTCCAAAGACGCGGCAGCGGGCCAAGCCTGGTTCTGGTCCATGGCTACCTCGCCGGCAGCGCGATCTGGACGCGCGAGCTCGCGACCTTCAGCGCCAGCCATGACGTGATCTGCCCCGACCTCGCCGGCTTCGGCGCCAGTGCAGCACTTCAGGCGCCCGCGACGATCACCGGCCATGCAGAGCTGGTCCTCGACCTGCTCGACCGCCTCGGCGTGGCGGAGTTCGACCTTCTCGGCCATTCGATGGGCGGCATGGTGGTGCAGGAAATCGCCCGCCTCGCGCCCCAGCGCCTGCGCAGCCTCATCCTTTACGGCACCGGCCCGCAAGGCCTGCTGCCCGGACGGTTCGAGACCATCGCCCAATCGCGCGACCGCTTTCTGGCCGAAGGCGTCGCCCCCACCGCCCACCGCATCGCCGCGACCTGGTTCCTGCAGGGCGAGGCGGCCGAGGCCTTCCCGCTCTGCCTCGCCATGGGCCGCCAGACCACGCTGCAAGCCGCCCTCGCCAGCCTGAGCGCCTGGGAGACCTGGGACGGCCGCGCCGCCCTGGCGCAGATCACGACCCGCACCCTGGTGATCTGGGGCAGCCGCGACCGCTCCTACCCCTGGTCCCAGCCCGAGGCGCTCTGGCGCGGCATCCCCGGCGCCGATCTCGCCGTGGTGCCCAATGTCGCCCACAACGTCCATCTGGAAAACCCGGCGCTCTTCGCCGCGATCCTCGGCACCTTCCTCGACCCCTGACCCGGCCTGCCCAAAAGCACGCCCTGTCCGGTAGGATGGGCAATCTGCCCATCTTCCAAACCTCACCCCTTGGCCACCACCCAGTCGAGCATCCGCGTCGGAAGCAGCCTGCGCGCCAGCCCGGCAATCCGGGTCGGCACCGTCACCGCATAGCGCGCCCGGGGCCGGCGCGCCTCCACCGCATGGATGAGCGCCTTGGTCACCGCCGCAGGCGTCAGCTGAAACCGATCGGGTCCGCCCGCCGCATAAAGCCTGTCGCGCAGCTTGGCGTAATGCGCCGTGCGGACCGAGCCTTGCCAGTCGATCCAGCGTTCGAAATGCGGAATGGCGTTTTCGCGGATCCTGGTGCCGATCGGCCCCGGCTCGATCAGGATCACCTTGATCCCCTGATCGCGCATCTCCAGCCGCATCACATCGCTCAAGCCTTCCAGCGCGAATTTCGTCGCCACATAGGCGCCGCGCCACTCCGCCCCCACGATCCCCAGCACCGAGGAGCAGTTGACGATCCGCCCGCCCCCCGCCGCCCGCAACAGGGGGATCACCTGCCGGGTCAGGTCATGCTGGCCAAAGAGGTTGACCTCGAAGATCGACCGCAGGGCGCCCCGTGGCAGGTCCTCGACCAGACCGGGGCAGGCAAAGGCGCCGTTGTTGAAAAGGGCGTCGAGCTTGCCGCCGGTGCGCGCGGCCACCTCGGCCACCGCCGCACTCACACTCGCCTCATCGGCATAATCCAGCACGAAGCTTTCCAGCCCCTCGCCCTGCAGCCGGGCAGCGTCCTCCGGCTTGCGGCAGGTGGCAAAGACGCGCCAGCCGCGCGCCTTCAGGCCATGGGCTGCGTCATAACCGATGCCAGAGGAGCATCCGGTGATCAGGATCGTGCGGTCCATCGTGGTCCCTGCCTTTGCGCTGCAACGCGGCAGGTCTAGCAGATGTCCGCGCCGCGCCAACCGCTATTCCCGCAAGAGGCTCGCCGCCACCCAGGCCTCGCCGCCGTCGTCGGTCCGGATCCTTGTCCAGCCGGGGGCCGAGGTTTCGTCCACCACCATCACCACGAAGCCCGCCTTCAGCGTGCCGAGCTTGGCAAAGCTGGTGCCCGGCCCGCCGCGCACCGTGGCCCCGGCGGGGGCGCGCATCAGGCGGATCACCTTCATCTCGGTCGACGGCTGCGGCAGGGACAGCGAAACGCCGGTCGGCGTCACCGCGTCATCCTGTGCGCTGCCCGTTGCGCGGTCGGCTGCCGGCTGCAGGGCCGGCACGACGGCGGGCAGGGCCGCGGCGGCCTCAACCGGGGTCGCCCCCGCCGGCAGGCCGGTGGTGGATTTGGCCGGCACGAAGACCTGGCGTTCGGCGGGCTTTGCCGCGGCGACCTCCGCCTCTGGGCGGGGCGGGTGGATATATTGCCCGTGATCCGCCCCCAGAAACCAGAGAGCGCCATAAAGGAAGGCCGCAAGACAGAAGAGAAGACGAAACATGATAGGGCCCTTGATCAGTTCTTGCCGTGCACGAGGCACGGGACGCCCGCAAAGGGGCTGACTTGGCTTGGCCGGGGCCGCAGCCCGGCCTCGCCCGTGAAATCGCACTGGACCCCTTGGCCGCAGCGCACTACAGAAAGCGCATGTCCGATACGCCCGAAGACGATCTCCCCGAGGCGGCACTCCCTGACGCCGCCCTTCCTGCCCTGCGCAGCGAGCCTCTGGCCCGCGCGATCGGCGAACGCTATCTGACCTATGCCCTGTCGACGATCATGCACCGTGCGCTCCCTGATGCGCGCGATGGTCTGAAGCCCGTCCACCGCCGCATTCTCTATGCTATGCGGGAGTTAAGGCTTTCATCGACCGGTGGGTTCCGCAAGTCGGCAAAAATTTCTGGCGATGTGATGGGAAACTATCACCCCCATGGCGATGCTGCAATTTATGATGCGATGGCGCGCCTCGCCCAGGACTTCAACGTGCGCTACCCCCTGGTCGATGGCCAGGGCAATTTCGGCAACATCGACGGCGACAACCCCGCCGCCGCCCGCTACACCGAAGCCCGCCTGACCGCCGTGGCCGAGGCCCTGATGGAAGGCCTGGCCGAAAACGCCGTCGACTTCCGCCCGAATTACGACGGCACGCTGGAAGAGCCGGTGGTGATGCCCGCCGCCTTCCCGAACCTTCTGGCCAATGGCTCCTCGGGCATCGCCGTCGGCATGGCGACCAATATCCCGCCACATAACCTGGACGAGCTGATCCTCGGCTGCCACGCGCTCCTCCGCGACCCCGACACCACCGATGACCAGCTGGTGGCCCTGATCCCCGGCCCCGATTTCCCGACCGGCGGCGTCATCGTCGAGGACCGCTCCACCATCCTTGACGCCTATCGCACCGGCCGCGGCTCCTTCCGCACCCGCGCAAGATGGGAGATCGAGGACCTCGGCCGCGGCATGTGGCAGATCGTCGTCACCGAGATCCCCTATCAGGTCGCCAAATCCAAGCTGATCGAGCGTCTGGCCGAACTGGTGAACCTCAAGAAGGTCCCGCTCCTCGCCGATGTCCGCGACGAATCTGCCGACGACATCCGCATCATCCTCGAACCGCGCTCGCGCACGGTGGAGCCTGACCAGCTGATGGCCGCCCTCTTCCGCAATTCGGAACTGGAAAGCCGCTTCTCGCTCAACATGAACGTGCTGATCGACGGCAAGGTGCCGCGGGTCTGCTCGCTCAAAGAGGTGCTGCGCGCCTTCCTCGACCACCGCCGCGACGTTTTGAAACGCCGCTCGCAGCACCGGGTCGACAAGATCGACGCGCGGTTGGAAATCCTCGCCGGCTTCCTGATCACCTTCCTCAACCTCGACCGCGTGATCGACATCATCCGCTATGATGACGACCCCAAGCGCGCCCTCATGGCCGAGAACTGGGACAAGAAGCACAAGCGCGCCACCTCCGAGCGCGACTATGTCCCGCCGCCCGCAGGCCAGGGCCAGCTGAACGAGGTTCAGGCCGAAGCCATCCTGAACATGCGCCTGCGCAGCCTGCGCCGTCTGGAAGAGATGGAGCTGATCGCCGAACGCGACGCCCTGATCGCCGAACGCGCCGAGCTGGCCGCACTCCTCGCGTCGGACGTCGCCCAATGGCAGCGCATCGGGACCGAGCTGGAGGAGATCCGCAAGGCCTTCGGCAAGGACACCAAGGCCGGCCGCCGCCGCACCACCTTTGCCGAGGCGGGCGAGACCATCGAAATCACCGCCGAATCGATGATCGAGCGCGAGCCGATCACCGTGATCTGCAGCCAAATGGGCTGGATCAGGGCGCTGAAGGGTCATGCCGACCTCAGCCTCGAACAGAAGTTCAAGGACGGCGACGGCCCGCGTTTCGCCTTCCATGCCGAGACGACCGACAAGATCCTGATCGTCGCCGCCAATGGCCGTTTCTACACCCTGATGGGCGTGAACCTGCCCGGCGGGCGCGGCATGGGCGAACCGGTGCGCCTGATGGTCGATCTGCCCAACGACACCGCGATCGTCGATCTGATGATCTTCCGCCCGGGCGAGAAGCTGCTTCTGGCCTCCACCGCCGGGGATGGGTTCGTCGTGAACTCCGACGAGGTTCTGGCCCAGACCAAGGCCGGCAAACAGGTCCTGACCGTGGCCGAAGGGGTGAAGACCGCCGTCTGCCATCGGATCACCGGCGATCATGTCGCCGTGGTGGGGGAAAACCGCAAGGTGCTGATCTTCCCGCTGGTCCAGGTGCCCGAGATGAC
The DNA here is from genome assembly GCF_056406375.1 of Rhodobacter sp. P1_C2. Classification (NCBI taxonomy): domain Bacteria; kingdom Pseudomonadati; phylum Pseudomonadota; class Alphaproteobacteria; order Rhodobacterales; genus Rhodobacter; species Rhodobacter sp. P1_C2. Next base: position 5,526 of record NZ_JBFUAG010000003.1, on the reverse strand, counting down.
CAAGGGCAAGGGCGTGCGGCTGCAGAAGTACAAGGACGGCGGCCTGTCGGATGCCACGACCTTCGTGCTGGCGCAGGGCCTGTCATGGAAGGACCCCGCCGGACGGACGAGGACCGAGACCGACCTGCGGATGTGGGTCGGCAACCGGGCCGGATCAGGCGCCATGGCCCCGCGCGGCTTCCCCCGCGACAACCGCTTCAACTGACCAAGGCTTGACGGGGCGCGACCGGACCAGCACTGTCGCGGCCAGTCTTGTCTGGTAGCGAGTGGAGCGGCTTTTTCATGGCGAAATACATCTTCGATAATCCGCCGGGCGGCTCTGGCGCTTACCTGGCCGACGGTTTCGATCTGGGCAACCTTCTGGCCTTCGTCCCCGTCTCGATCTCCACGACAAAAATCGTCTGGAGCGAAACCAACGGCATCATCACCGACACCTTCACCCTCACCGGCTCGGGTTTTGTGGTGCAGAAATCGGGAGACCTGATCGTCGACGTGACCGCCGGGCAGCTGTGGGGCATGAGCGAGCAGGTCGTCGATAACGCGGGCCGGGTCTATTCCGCGACGGCCACGCAGCTGAACTCGGATATCGGGACCTTCTTCGACATCATCGCGTCAGGGGATTGGGCCAATCTTCTCAGCTATCTGACCCGTGGCAGCGATCAGATCATCGGGACGCGCAATGGCGATGTGCTGGCGGGCGGTGGCGGCAAGGACCTCCTCTTCGGCAATGGCGGCAATGACACGCTGATCGGCAATTACGGCGATGACCGCCTGTCGGGTGGCTATGGAGCGGATTCGCTCGATGGCGGCGTCGGCACCGACAGCCTGTTCGGCAGCGTCGGGCATGATGTGCTGACCGGCGGCAGTGGCCGCGATCAATTCGTCTTCAACACGGCGGTGCGGGCGGCGGATTCCGACCGGATCACCGATTTCACCCGCGGGCAGGACCAGATCGCCCTCTCCGCCAAGGTCATCGGCGGTCTGGGTGCTGCCGGGGTGCTCGACGCCAGCCACTTCGCCAGTGGTGCTGCCACCACGGCCGATCAGGTGGTGCTTTACGACCGGACCTCGGGCTGGGTGTCCTATGACAGCGACGGCAGCGGCGCGGCGGCGGCGATTGCGCTGGTTCAGGTGAAGGCGGGCCTCGACCTTCAGGCGACCGATTTCCTTGTGCTGTGAGTCGGCGTGGCATGGTTAACAAGCCCTGCAAGCGCCGCGCGTAGAGACCAAAGGAAGACAGGGGCAAGACGCCTTCAAGACGCGGGTCTTGCCCCGCATCTGTGCCGTTAAGACAGCGTTCTGAAGGGCTTAGACCTCGGCCCACATCCGCAGCAGGTTGCTGCGGGTCTTGGTCAGACGGTCGAACTGCGCGCTCTTGCCCTCGGCGGCAAAAGAGGCCTCCACCGCCTGGTCAAGGTCGAAGAGGATCTCGCGCTGGCCCGGGTCGCGGATCACGCTTTGCACCCAGCCGACCACGGCCAGCCGCTCGCCCCGGGTGACTTCCTCCACGCGGTGCAGGGTGGTGGCGGGGTAAAGGATCAGCTCGCCGGGGTCGAGCTTGATGGCGCGGGCTTCGAAACGGTCCTCGATGATCAGGGCGCCGCCGTCGTAAGTCTCGGGATCGGAAAGGAAAAGCGTGAAGGACAGGTCGGTGCGCAGCCCCTGCATCAGGGCGTCATCGACATGGAGGCCATAGGTCTGGCCCCGCCGATAGCGCGACAGGATCAGCCGCGTCATCGCCTTGGGCCGCGCGGCCGAGCGGAACAGCGGGTTCACCGCCAGCGCCTTTTCGACCTTGGACAGGATGCCGTCGAGGGCGGGGCCGGGCAGGGCCTGGTCATTGGCCTTGACCAGCGCCGCATGCCGCCCCGCCGTCGCCCGCCCATCGCCGAAGCTCAGCCCGCCCGCAGCCTCGCGCAGGGCCGTAACCTCGGCGGTGGACAGGATATTCTCTATGACGATCATAGAGTTACCTGACGGAGGAGGAGACAAGCTCCACCCGCGCCGCGACCCCCAGCAGGATCTGCGGATCGCCGGCCAGAAGGGTTTCTGCCATCGGGTCGCCAAAGGCGGCATCGGCCTCGCGCGTTGCGGCAAGGGCCTTGTTGGCGGCGGCGGTCCATTTCGGCGTCGCGGCCAGATCCTGCAAAGCCTCGCGGGCGAGGGTCACGAAAGAGCGCGCCTCGTGCCAGGCCATCACATCCTCGACCGCGCCATCCTTGAGGCTGCCCTCATATTCCCCGGCCGCGGCTTTCAGCAGCAGGGTCACCGCATCGAACCGCGCGCGGATCTCGGAGGCATGAGTGGCGGCGATGCCGTTGAACACCTGGGTGAGGGCGGTAAGTGATTGATCCACCTCGGTTTGTGACGCGCCCTTGGCCATGGTTTCCGAGAAGGCCTCGCTCGCGGCGGCCATGTCGGCGGCCTGCTTGGCCTCCATTTCCTTGCCGAGGGTGTCGAGCGTGCCCTCCTCTTTCGGGTGGCGCGAGAGTTCGACCGCCAGGTCCTTCTGGCCCTTTTCGTAAAGGTCGCGGGCGGCCAGCATATGGCCTTCGACCACCATCAGCTCGGCCAGAACCGCCGCCTCGGGGGTCGCCTCATCGGTCAGCCCGGCCTCGCCCGACTCGCCACCCTCGGCCTGCGCCAGCCAGAGCCGCGCGCTGCTGACCTCTCCGGGCATGGCCAGGGTGATCGGCGCGGGGCGGTGCACCTGGGCCATGGCCGGCGCCACGGCAAGCGTCACCGAAGCGACGGCGAGGCTGGTCCAGCGGCGCGGTTTGGTGGCGCGGGGTTCGGAAGGGCGGCGGGTCATGGCGGGTCCTATTACCTAGTATTATTGTCAGAATAGACCGCGATCCCGACCAAGGTCAAGATTGCCCAAGGGTTTTACTTGGGCAATCGGTTCGGCCCTTAGGCGCGCTCCACCTGCAGCCAGACGCCGCCTTCGGGGCGAAGGGTCAGGATCATCACCGGCCGCGGCGCCTTGCCCGGCAGCGGGGCAAAGCGGAAACGGGCGAGCAATGTGGCCAGGATGATCACCGCCTCCTGCAGGGCGAAAGAGGCTCCGATGCAGACGCGCGGCCCGTCGCCGAAGGGCAGATAGGTAAAGCGCGGGATGGCTTTGGGGTCGGAAAAGCGTTCCGGGTCAAAGGCATCCGGGTTCTTCCAATAGACCTGGTGGCGGTGCAGCGCATAGATCGGCAGGATCACCGTGTCGCCCGGCCGGATCTCGCGGCCGCAAAGCGTGTCGGCCTTCTGCGCGGTGCGCGACAGGAAGGCGGCGGGCGGGTACAGCCGCAGGGCCTCGTCCACGATGCGGCGGATCAGCGGCAGGGCGGGCAGATCAGCCGCCGTGGCGGGACGCGCGCCGAGCGCCGCCTGCGCCTCGGCCCGGGCGGCGTCCTGCACCTTGGGATCAAAGGCGCAGAGGTACAGCGACCAGGCGAGGGTCAGGGCCGTGGTCTCGTGCCCGGCGACGATGAAGGTCAGAAGGTTGTCGCGCAGCTCGTCCACATCCATCTTGCGGCCGGACGCCGGGTCCTCCCCGGCCATGAGCAGGTCCAGAAGGTCGGGCACCCCGGTTGCGGGCCGGTGGCGGCGCTGGTCGATCGAGGTGTCGGCCATCGCCTTCATCTGGCGGAGCGCCGGACCGGAGAACATCCGCCCCGGACGCGGCACCCAAGCGGGCGCGCCGAGGATGTCGAGCAGGGAAATCCGCGCCGTCTTGCTGATGTAATCCTCGATCGCCTGATGCACCCCGGCGCGGTCAAAGCCCTCGCCGCCGGAAAAGGTCACGTCCGAGATCACCTCGAACGTGGCGGCCACCATCTCCTCGAAGGCGTCGATGGCGCGGCCCGCGGCGGCATCGAAGCGGGCGGCGGCGCGGGTGGCGGCGGCGCTCATCACCGGGGCCAGGGCCGCGATGTTGCGGTGCGAGAAGACCGGGGCGGCGGTGCGCCGCTGCCAGAGCCATTCCGCCCCCTCGGCCACGAAAAGGGAATCGCCGATGGCCGGGCCGAGGATCAGCTTGGTGACAAGCGATTTGGGGTAATCCGCCACCCTTTCCCGCAAGATGATGTGGAGCGCCTCGGGGTCCATCACCATATGCCAGCGTTTGCCGGTGGTGCCCGACAGGATCGGCACGCGGGTCGCGATCTCGGGGATCAGCTCCAGCACATTGCGACGCCCGGCCTGAAGCGAGCCCCAGATGCCCAGGGGCTGGGTGTGTAGCGGCACACGGACCGGAAGCGCCGCCTCGATCTTGTCCTGATGTCCCATCGCGTCTCCTGAACCGGGGCCCGGGTCTTGCAACGATATAGCGCCGATATCATCTGCGTCCAACCGCGCGCCAGTTGCCAAGTGGCCGAGCCGCCGCTATCTCGGAAAGGACCCCCGAGGACCCCCCGAGGGAGACCGGCGCCAAGGAGCCTTGCCCGACCATGACCCTGCCTCGCATGTTGCGCCCTCTTCTGGTCCTTTGCGGACTTTTCCTGCTGGCTGCCTGCGATGCCCATGATGCGGGGGAACCGCCGCGGCCGATGGGGAATTTTGCCCTCGGGCTGAACATCGTGGTCGCCGATACGGCGCAGACCCTGCCGATCTCGCGCCAGGCCAAGCCCGAGGAATGGAAGGAAGTCATGACCAAGGCGATGGCCGACCGCTTCGGCAGCTATTCGGGCGACAAGCTCTTTGACTTCGGCATCTCGATCGACGGTTATCTTCTGGCGCCCCCCGGCGTGCCGGTCGTGGCCAGCCCGCATTCGGCGCTCATCTTCACCGTCAACGTCTGGGACGACGCCAAGCAGGAACTGCTGGTCAAGGGCGGCAAGCGGATGACCTATGTCGAGGGCGTCTCGGCCGAAAGCGTGATCGGCTCGGGCTGGACGCAAAGCAAGGACCAGCAGATGAAGAAGCTGGCCTTCAACGCGGCCAAGATGGTGCAGAACTACATGCTGGAGCATCCCGAATGGCTGGGTCTGACCCCCGAACAGGTGGCGAACCCGACCGCGACGGCGACCGCGCCGCCGCCCGTCCCGGCGGTGACCCCGGCCCCGGTCGCCACGACGGTGACCCCGGCACCGGTCAAGCCGGCCCCGCCGAAGCTGCCGGCGTCGAAACTTCCGCCGAAACCGGCAGACATCTCGCCCTTGCTGCTTCTGGGGCCGAGCCTGCCGTAACGGCGCGGCTGCCGTCTGGCCTTGATTTTCCCTCGCTTCCGGCTTAAGTCGCCGCGCGTGGAAATCGGGGTCCCTGCGGCCCCCCCAATCCGAGGGCACCCCAAATGGGTAAGGCAAAGTTTGAACGGAACAAGCCGCACGTCAACATCGGCACGATCGGCCACGTTGACCACGGCAAGACGACGCTGACCGCTGCGATCACCAAGTATTTCGGCGAATTCCGCGCTTACGACCAGATCGACGGCGCGCCGGAAGAGCGGGCCCGCGGCATCACCATCTCGACCGCCCACGTCGAATACGAGACCGAGAGCCGTCACTACGCCCACGTCGACTGCCCCGGCCACGCCGG